>CAIKYX010000130.1 GCA_903831745.1 Oligoflexia bacterium | reverse complement strand
GTTCATAAGGCGCTCGCCTTCAACAAGCACACGCGAAGTGATTTCGCGGAATATGCGGCTTTGCCGAATTATCAAAAGAACTTTTCCGAATTGGTTCAGGAGCTGTCGAAGAACGAACTCTTGCCCCAATGGTCGATCGCCACTTTTGATATGCAGGTCTATCATTGGTGGGCAGCGATCAAGCGGGGGCGTGCCTTTGTTCCGCAGCAATATTCATCGCCGCTTTCTAATCTCGAACTCGAAGACCGCATCATGACGGTGGGGCGCGAGCTATCGATGGGTACGGATGATTATATAAAATTCGTAACGGGGCGAATGGTGAATCTTTTCTTTTACACCTGCTGGACCTTTCAATTTGCAAGAGGGCATACCTACGCTCCGTGGACGGATTATTCGGTCGAAGATCAGCTCACGTATGCCGACGAATGGGATGGTTCGATGAATTATGTTTTTCCGTTATCAGAGATCAAGCGAATGAAGGCAAAATATGAAGCGTTTCAAATCCCGGACGCCGAACATTTGCCTGATGTCATTGTTTTACAATCGAACCCGAGCCTCGATCAACGAACTCCGGATCAAGCGATGTACCACCAGTCTTTTTCGAACGAGATTTTCAAGGTTTGGCTGAAAAGCCAAAAAAATTAACCGAGAGGATGAAAGTGAATTGTCCGATTTGTAATTCCGCAGCAACAAAGCTTTTTATAGCTAATGATTATCTAGGGCCTGATTCATTTGCCGTCGAAAAATGTAGTTCGTGTGGAGTGGGTTTTACTTCTCCTCAGCCAGCCGACTTGAATAAATATTATCCGGATGATTATCGGCAGTTTGCCAAGTTTACCCGATGGGTAATGCAGTACCTTTATCGCCGGCATGTTCACCAGTGGATCAAACAGCTTGGATTTGCCGGTAATGCGCTCGAAGTGGGTTGTGGCAATGGTTGGATGTTAAATGCGTTAAGCGATCAGGGATGGAAGGTAGTTGGGTACGAGCGAAACGAAATTCAGGCGAATCGCGTTAAGGCCGAAACTGGCCACCCCGTTAGATTTGGCGATTTAGGGGCCATTCGAGACGAAAAATTCGACTTAATTTTATTATTCAACGTCATCGAGCATTTGCCTGATCCGGTTTTGGTGCTTCGCCAATGTGCGAGTTTACTCACCGATCGAGGGGTTCTGATCATCAATGCACCCAACTTAGACAGTTGGCAGGCTTCATTTTCAAAGGCCTACTGGGCTCATCTCGATGTGCCCCGACACTTGTTTCATTTTTCAGAAAAATCTTTCGATGTAGCGCTCGGCAAGGCGGGCCTAAGAAATACGCATGTCACTACTGTTTCTTGGATCCACGATCCATATGGCTGGGTAGTCGGCGTGTTGAATAAATTGGGCTTCGGTCACAATCGACTGACGGTCGAATTGATGAAAGGAACCTTCCGGGGGTTCTTTAATCTTTCAGGTGTATTCATGGTTCTGGTATCGGGACTGTTGCTTCCATTTGCCGTGGTTGCATCACTCGTGAGCTGGTGTTTTGGCAAAGGCGCACTCATCGAAGTCTGGGCGAAAAAGGCCAAGTAATTACTTCAAGGTAATTATTTGAACCATCCCGAGACTTTTTTGATCGCATTGGCAAACGTCTCGTTTGATAGTCCAAGGTGGCGCTTCGAAAAAGCGATGAGATAAAGTGCGATTCGGTCAAAGCGATTTGCGATTCGTCCCATCACTCCAGTTTCGGGCAAGCTAATGTAATCCGTGGTCTTCAGATTCAGGGTGTTTTTCTCGGCAGTGTAGTAATAGAGCGCAATTGATTTACGGTCTTTGCCTTCTGGGCTTTGCACCGGGCGTGGATTTCCGTGGTAAGACTTTTCGATCGTGCTGAAAATCACGCAGCGATTCAGATCTGGTAATACCGACTTGATGCAATTCTTTCCTTCACGGTCCCAAAGCTCGAGCTGACCTTGGTAAGATTCCTTCCAATCCGGATTCAAGTAAACCAGGATATTGATTCTTCGGCTCCAATTGCGGAACTTGGCGTGGGACAAAAAATCCGTGTGAACATTCAGAAATCCGGTGGGACTGAGAATGTGAACCCCGCCGCCTTCGAGAGTGGGGTCTGCAATCAGACCGGGAATTCCGCTTAACTCGGAAATCTGTTCGATAAACTCTTTTGATTGAAGAGCCTGAATGATGGTTTGGGTGGCTGGCCCCATCTTATCGAGTTCGTTACAGGTGTATTTTTTTGAATTGTAGTGACGAAAATAACTCGTGTGTTCGTGAATTTGATCGATTTCTTTACTAGCCGAAAGCGCGAGTTCGGGATTGATAAACTGCTCGATTACGGTGTGCGGAAAAGGTTTTTCCTGCGAGTAGTTTGATTTTTCCTTTTGAACAAACTGTTTAAAGGCTTCGATGTTCAGGACGGGGCTCAAATTCATAATAAGCTCTTTGCTCAGATATAATCATGAAACTGGGCCAAAATCACCATTTATTTCTTGCGTTTAGCGAATCTAAAATCTAAAAATATTGAATCATGCAGCCTGTTCAGAAACCCGATATTTCATTGTTCTTTCCGGTTTATAACGATGAAAATACGGTCGAGATTGTATTTCTCAAGGCACTGAAAGTACTTCGTGAACACGCCAACCGTTTTGAAATCATCATTGTCAACGATGGGTCGCCAGATCGTTCCGGAGAAGTGGCTGATCGTTTGCAGAAACAATATCCGGATGCGCTGAAGGTCATCCATCATCCGAAGAATCAGGGCTACGGCGCGGCGATTCGTTCGGGTTTGGCCGCCGTTCAGTACGAATGGGTGTGCTTCACGGATGGTGATGACGAATATGATGTTCACGATCTGATCCGCTTGCTTAAGCTCAGGCAGTATTATGAACTGATCATCAATTTTCGTTATGCCCGGGTTTATTCGAGTAAACGGGTTTTTATCTCGGTGATTTACAATATTGTACTGCGCGCCCTTTTTCGAACGAGTTTCAGGGATATTTCGACCGGACTTCGGTTGATGAAGCGTGATGTAATCTCAGAACTGAATCTCATTTCAAACTCTCCGTTTATCGGTGCCGAAATTGCCATTAAAACCATGCTCAAGGGCTTTCCGGTCGGAGAAGTAGGCATTCAAACCTTCAAACGTGAGTTTGGACGGGGAGCCTCGGTTACCATCAAGAACATCATGGCAACCATCAAAGACATGCTTCGAGTTCATCGTACCGTATTTTCGCTCGGATATGACTTACCGGAACATCGAGAGAGAAAATAGTTTCTTGAATTAAAGTAACTGAGCGACCCGTTTTGCGATCGCAAGCGCCGCTGTTAATCCCGGCGATTCAATGCCGATTAAATTCACCCAGCCCGGTAGATCTTTCGAAATGACGAAATCCTCTTCCTTGGTTCCGTTCGGGGCGCGTAACTTGGGACGAATTCCGCAGGTATCGTAACTGAGCATGTTCGCGTCGACCGCTTTAAAAAGTTTTCGTGCCGACATCAGAAATGCATCTCGCTTTTCGTCTTGATTGACCGGGTCCTGAAACGATTCTTTCGTGTCGACATAGTAGGCGTCTGGCCCCAGTCGGTAGCTACCGTCGAGCGAAAGCGTGAGGTGAACTCCGAGTCCGGGCGCGTTCTTTGGCTTTGCCGGATAAATCAGCTGCCGAAAGGATACCGGGGTATTGAATTTAAAGTAGTCCCCGCGACAAGGATAAAGAGTGTATTTTTCGATTCCGACCATGCGGGCGATATCGTCCGAATCAAGGCCGGCAGCGTTAATTACAGTTTGCGCGCGAATTTCGCCTCGCGAGCTTGTCAGGGTATATCCATCGCGTGTCGTTTCGACGGACGTTACCTGGGCGTTCGAAATGATCATGGCGCCATTTTCTTCGGCTGAATGCATGAGCGAGGCGCAATAGGCGTAAGGATCGACGATACCGGTTTCGGGTGAGAAAATACCCCGATCTGCAAAGAGTCCGTCTACTTCGTCCGCAAGGGTTGAACTCCATTTCAGACTTTTCACTCCGCAGATTTTAGCATTCTCATAAATCTGCTCGAGTGACTCTTGTTCGGCCGTCTGGCCGACAATCCATTTTCCTGTTTTTCGAAAAGGAACCTGATGCTCTTCGCACCATTGATACAAAAGCTTCTGGCCCTCGATACAGGTTTCGGCTTTCAGCGAGTGGGGAGGGTAGTAGATTCCAGCGTGAATGACTCCGCTGTTCCGGGAGGTGACGCCTTCTCCAATTCGAGGCCCCTTTTCGAGAACCAAAATTTCTTGTCCAGATCTCTTTGAAAGCTCGACAGCCACCGCAGCTCCCACCACGCCGCCACCGATGACCACGCAATCTACCTGAATGCTCTGAATTGCGCTCATGGGCACTCCTTGATTTGTCGAAGTACTGTTAAATTCTGCTGATCCCAGCCCAATTGAACATAGTGGTGAAAGGCAAACTTTCGAACTTCTTCACAGAGTTGTGCTTCGGTGGGTGATACTGCAAGATTCCAGTATTCCGGAAATGCACCGAACCAAAAACGAAACGATCCGCTTTCTTTGATTTCAGGATTTGATGGCGCGCCAAATATTGCCGGATGCCCAGAGACCACTGGTATCGCCAGGGCCATCGCAGAAAGTGCATAGTCCTTTTTAAACCAATACAAGTTTTCTCGAGAAGGGATGTAGACAAAATAGTCTTTAGGCAAGTCCGTCTTGATGCGATCGAGTTCGGCCAAAAACGTTCGAAATCCCAGAGTTTCCGGACTTTGATTCTGTGCCAGGGCTTTTCCTTCGCGGGCAAGGCCCACTAATCCATGGGCAGACGCCATGAAGTTAGAGAAAGAGGCGTATGCGCCGGCCAATATTAAAATCAGGACCATTCGATGCAGGTTTTTCTGCGCCAATAGCATCGAGAATGCCGCGATCGCCGAATAAATAGCGAGCCACATGGTAATGTTCGTAAAATAATAGCCTGAACCCCCGTCGATTTGAAAATGAATGGACGGCCATGTCAGTGCAAAACAAAATGCAGCGGAAGCGAGTAGAAAAAGATAAGGTCGACGAGGTTCAGGCAAGTAGCTTCGCTTAAACCAGAAAATCGCGCCCATTAAGAGTGCCAGCCAAAGGTGAATGTAGAAAAAGAAGTAGTAGCCGAGCTGAGTGTGCCCGTAGGATTTAATGAAGTAGTTCCACTCAAAGGGATTGGGCATTGATTTTGCCGAGAGTTTGAACGAGAGAATGGCCAGCGCAGCCGAAACCATGAGTGTGCAAGCGAGAAAGATCCTTTGTCCCTTTTTGAAATCATAAAGGACATAGAGCCCGAGAAGTGCCGCGCAGACAAAGCCGGTCGATACTTTGGTAAAAACAATCCAAAAGAGTAAAATTGCCAGCAGCGCTGCAATGCTGATTTTAACCGGGGTCGAGAGGCGGCTCATCCATGAGGGTTCGCGGAGGAGTTCAAGCAGAATCCAGGCAAAAAAGGTCAGGAGTAAAAGCCCCATGCCATGCGACTCTGAGATAAAAAAAGATTTCCAATATCCGTATTGATCGAGCAGGGTAAACGGAAAAACCTGTAATATCAGAATCGCCAAAAACGGCACTGTGTAACGTGTATACACTCGCTTCGGAACAGAACAGAACGTTTCACCCAGGCACCAGATACTTTGAAGCAAAAGTGCAGGAACAAGTACGGGATACCCGACGCTAAAGCAGTAGGCAGGGTCTTCGCCTAACGAGCGTCCCAACGCCAATAGAAACGTATGAACACCCAGGTGATAACGGATCGGTGTGAACCCGTGCAGCCCAACGGTCAAGGCCTGGTATTGGCCCAGCATTACACTGTAACTCATGTGGCTGAGAGAATCCGACTTGCCCAATCCTTCATTCAGAGCCTCGCGAAAAAACGGAGTCAGGTAACCCGAATGCCAGAGGGTATCTGAAATAAAAACCGAAAATGCAAGAAGCGGTATGAGGGCAAGTAGAAAGTCCTGCCACTGGATCGGTAAAATTTCGATTCCGGTATTCTTTCTACGTGAAATGAAAAAGCCAAGCGCAATCAAAACAGGAAAGGTAAACGTCTTAAAAACAAACGCCAGGGTCATGAATCCAAAAAACATCAGTACCCAGGCAAAGGGTCTCGGATTTAAGCCCGAGAGGTGCGGACGAAGAAGCGGTTCGAGCAACTTCGGATAAAAATAGAAATAGGCGATCGGAAGAAGCATTTTGTAGGCCGACCAAGTGTCGAGTCCTGCGAAGAGTCTTACCCAGGCGAAAAAAAACAGGATAGCGATTGAAACAATAAAGAAGGGCGCTTCTGATACCCCCCAGTTAAGCCACGCTGATAATTGGTTTTGCCTTTTCATCAGACCTTGTGTTGATATTCATCCGGAAAGTTTTTGATCTCGGCCCAATTTTCGTCAATCCATCGGATCATTTCGGCGATTCCGTCATCCAACGAAATCCGGTCCTGCCAGCCCAACTGGCTGCGAATTTTCTCGGAACTCATCGAGAACAAGGCGTCTTGACCAAAATTTTCGCGAATCAGGCGAACATGCTCGTTCATATCGGTTTTCATGAGGCCACAAATTTTCTGTACCAGATCGAACATCGAGATGCCCGAGCCTTTGGGGGCGACATGATAGACTTCGCCCGAAGTGGCGCTGGTGGCGACTTTGAGGGTTGCGTCAGCCACGTCCCTTGCGTGAATGAAGGAGCGAACGCTTTTTCCTTCTCCATGTAGTTCGAGGGTCTTGTTCTTTTTGATGTAGAGAATGGTTCTCGGAATGATGCGATACAACTGCTGATGAATGCCGTAGAGATTGGCTGCACGGGTAAAGTTCGCCGGAAAGCCATACCGTTTATGCAGGGTCATCAGATGCAAATCGCCCGCCAGCTTCGAGCCTGCATACGGGGTGCTTGGGTGATAGCGATCCGACTCGACGAGATTTTCGCCGGTTGCTCCATACACCTCGGGAGTCGATGCCATGACATATTTCTTGATGAATTTCTTATCGACCAGGGCCGACGTCAATCTGACCAGCGACATCACGTTGGTCTCATACCAGTCGGCAGGCCAGGTCCAGCTGTTCCGAACTTCTCCCTGAGCGGCAAAATGAATGATGTATTCCGGTTTTTCGCGTTCGATTAGTTCGAGTATTTTGGCGGTATCCGTATTGATATTCAGTTGATGAAACTGAAAACGATTGGAGCGCTCTTTTCGGTAAAGGTAAGGAAGCAGTAGCGGATGATACTCGGGCGATCTGCTCACACCGATGACCTGATCTTGGGTATGCTCGAGCACATGATTTACAAAATGAGCTCCAGTAAATGAATTGCTGGCAAGTACGAGATACTTCATGGCTAAAACGGACCCTTGAACCAATCTCCCGGAACGTCGTGCGGAAACTTTCGACTTTCGGTCAACGCAGAGATTTCGAGATCATGGCCTTTCATCATCCGGCCGATTGCAAGGGCAATGGCTTCACTTCTTCGGTAGTACCCTTTGGATAATCCGAAGCTGGTCGGACTTGGAACATCAGGCTGACCGATGCGAACCGGCCCTGACTTCAGAAATGAAAAAAGATCTTGAGAAACCCGTGCCACGATTTCGGAAGCAACCGATAAAGTCTCTTGGGCCGTATCAAGTGCGACGAGTCTTCCGGTTTTTTTCACAGAAGTAAAAATGGTTTCCCAATCAATGGGCTGAACAGAACGCAGGTCAATCAGTTCGCAAGAAATGCCCTGGTGTTTAAGGAATTCGATCGCATGAATGGCTTCAACCGTCATGTATGAAAGAGATACGATGGTGACATCAGTTCCAGAAGTGACTACCTTCGCCTTTTCGATCGGAGTTTCGTAATAACCTTCTGGGACCATGCCTTTTTGCTGATGCAGCCAACGGTGCTCTAGAAAAATTACCGGATTTTCATCCGCAATCGAAGCAAGCAACATTCCTTTTGCGTCTGCCGGAGTAGTAGGCATGACGACTTTCAGGCCCGGAACATGTGCAAACCAACTTTGCAGATTTTGACAATGGGTCGGACCCTGACCCCAACCGTGGCCAATGATCAGACGGATGGTAATCGGAACCGATCTTTGTCCTCCAAACATGTAGAACCATTTTGCGGCATTGTTTACGACCTGATCCATCGCGAGCAGGAAAAAATCGAGGCGTTGGTGTACCATGACCGATCGGATGCCGTTCAGGGCGGCGCCGATCGCCACGCCAGTCATTCCGTTCTCCGAGGTCGGCATGTCGAAAACACGCTCTGATCCGTATTTCTTAAGCAAACCATCGGTAGTGCCGAAAATCTCTTTTGGATCGGTAACTCCCAGACCATAGCAAATTACATTTTGATCGCGTTCCATCGAAAGATGAAGGGCTTCATTGACTGCTTGAACAAAAGTCATTTCTTTCATTTCGAAGCTCCCGCCGAATGGTTACGTTCCTTGTAGATGGGCCCAAAAGCTTCGCTTGCTTCCGGATAGGGCGATTCCTTTGAAAAAGTAATGGCATCCGCAATCGAGTCGAGAACGTTCTTTTCGATACCCATCATTTGGGATTCAGTCAGCGTACCATTCTTCAGCATTTTCTCGCGGAAGCTGGCGACGGGATCCATCGCCTTCCATTTTGCGAATTCATCGTCTGCGCGGTACTTGAGGTGTTGATCGATGAACGGTCCACAGTGCTCGAGCCAACGATAAGTAAAAAATTCGATGAATTGGGCGCCTTCGCCATTGATCGCTCTTTGCTTCGCCTCAGAGATGACGCGAAAACATTCTTCGGCATCATTTCCGTTGGCGATTTCGGTGTGAAGGCCTATGGCCTTGGCCACTTCTACAATCTTTCGACCTTCGGGTTGTCTTGGCTTCAGTGAGGAATAAACAGAATAAAGATTATTTTCGCAGAGAAACAAGGCAGGAAGTTTACGAAGGGCCGCAAAGTTGGCAGCTTCATAAAATGCGCCTTCTTCGGTTGCGCCGTCTCCGAAAAAAATGAGGCTGACGTTCTTTTGCTTCTTGAGTTGCATCGAAAGCGCCAGACCTACTCCTACAGGAATACTGTTGGCGACAATGGCGGTACTGCCCATGAAACCAACCGATTCATCCATCAGGTGCATCGAGCCTCCGCGGCCCCGAGTGCAACCCGTCACCTTGCCGTAGAGTTCCGCGAACATTCCACGAAGCGATCCGCCCTTACCTAAGTAATGGGCATGACATCGGTGCGTGCTGACTGCCAGATCTTGTGAAGTGGTCGCAAGCCCCATAGCGGCAGGAACCGCTTCTTGGCCGATACTTAAGTGGGTTGGGCAACGAATTTCGCCTTCCGGATAAACACGGGCAATCGCTTGCTCGGCCTCTCGGATCAGGAACAACTTCTCGTACATTTCCTTAGATTGAAGTGTGTTCATGGCATGAACCAATAATAATCTCCGGTGAATCCGGCTTCTTTAAAGAGCTTCTTCCATTCGTCGACGTGCAGAACGGTTTTTGCAGTGAGGTTCCAGGCATCCATCATCTTCTTCTCGTCTTCGGTGCGGTAAGCATCGATGGTGATGAAGGATCCTTTTCTTTGCACCCGTTCGATTTCTTGAAGCGACTGAATGAGCTCGGCGCGATCAAAATTATGAACCGTAGTAATCGAAATGACCACATCGAATGATTTGTCGGCAAACGGAAGTTTTCGCGCATCCGCAACTTTTACAAAGGGTTTGACCGCTTCGACCGCGTTTTCGATCGCATACGAAGAAATGTCGATTCCGGCGACCGTGATGCCTGGCACGAGCTGCATAAAATCAAACAGCATGAAGCCTTTGGCGCAGCCCACATCCAACACCGAAGATGCGGACGTCAGGTCGAAGTGCTTTACAAAGTCCGGAATGACGGGCTGCCAGAAACGCGATTGATAACTGAATCCGCCGTAACCGGTCTTTCGGTCTCCATCAAAAAACTCGCGGCCGAACTGGCGGGCAATGTTTCGGTCTGCTTCGGTTTTTTCAGCCGCACGGGCCATAGGATCGCGCTTCGTGCGGGGATAGTTTTTCATCAAATCAATTTCTTGTTGCATGGAATCCCCCGATTCTTATTTTGATAAGAATGAATAAGGCGATTTGTCGCGCTTGATATTCATTGATTTCATGTTGTAGTGACGTGCATCTTCGATATCCGAAAAAGCACCCGAGAGCAGCATTTTCTTCAGTTCCTGAACTTCTCGGCGAACTGAGCTGATGGGTTCATATTTCAGTTCGCGCAGGATCTTGCTTGAAGAAATATGATAATCGCGGCGATCGGTTGTGTCCGTGACCACGATTTCGGCGTTCAGGTCGGACAATTGCTTTTGAATCTCGTTTGCAATCTCGATGACCTTCATGTTTTCGAAGCCAAAGTTAAAAGTGCGTCCGTTGATGAGCGCTGATGGAACATCAAGCAAATGGCAATACAGGTTGATCATGTCGGTCATGCCGAGATTCGGGCGACGTTGCTGGCCGCCATGGACAGTGATCTTTTTCTTAGTGACTCCATCGGCTGTCAGCTTGTTTACCGTCAGATCGAAACGCTGTCTGGGCGAATAGCCACAAATGGTAGCCGGGCGAATGCTCACGGTCGTGAATTCTGGTGACGAAGCCGAGAGTACTAACCATTCAGAAAGCATTTTGTATTTTGAATAAGAAGTGATCGGTTCTGGTTCGAGATCCTCGGTCACATTCTCTTCATTCTTGATTCCAAAAACGCTGCTCGAAGACGCGCTGATAAAACGTTTGATGCCCGCGCTCTTGGCTTTGGCCAAAAGCAATCCAACTGCATCGAAGTTAACCTGGCGGGTCAGGGTTTCGTCGATTTCGCCGGTGGGATCATTCGAGATGGCGGCCAGGTGAATGACGGCTTCTCGTCCGGCAAGCGCCTTTTCTACCACTTCCGGATGGCGGATATCGCCACGGATGAATTGAAAACGTGATTTAAAATTCTGATATTGAGGATGTTTTTCGAGAGCCTGTAAGCCGTCGTCGCCGTACAGATTCAAATCGAGTACGCGAACATCATGTCCTTGTTCGAGCAAAAGCGGAGTCAGTCTGCTGCCTACGTAACCAAAACCACCGGTAACCAATATCTTCTGAGACGCCATGATCTAGATCTTCTTTCTAAAAAATTGTTTTACTTCTTCGATGACAATATCAATTTGTGAATCCTGCATCTCTGCATAGACGGGCAGGCTCAAAATGGTTTTTGCGAGCTTTTCTGCAACCGGAAAAGAGCCGACAGGATAAGGCCCGGCTGCTTCTTGCAAGTGCAAAGGAATAGGGTAGTTTACCTTGGTTTCGACTCCGCGCTCGGTTAAAAAGTTTTGAAGTGAATCGCGTTTTTCGGTCGTGATGATGTAGCGATGAAACACGCTGTGCTCGTACGGTCGATCCACGGGCACGCTGACGAACTCACCGAGTTCTTGTGAGTAGCGCCCTGCAATCGCCCGAAAGCGGTCATTCCATTGATCGAGCAGAGGGAGCTTGAGATTGGCAATCGCCGCCTGAATGCTGTCGAGTCTCGAATTTCTGCCCCAGAACACACATTCATCACGATTCTTAAGGCCGTGATTTCTCCAGAGTCTGATTTTTGATGCAAGCTTCGTATCGTTCAGCGAGATAATTCCACCATCGCCCAGAACATGAAGATTTTTAAGGGGATGCAGGCTGAAACAACCGGTAGTGCCCATCGAGCCTGTTTTTTTTCCGTAGTAGGTGGCGCCTACGGCTTGAGCGGCGTCTTCAATAACGTGCAGGCCATGTTGCTTGGCAATTTCGAGAATTTCATTCATGGGTGCCGGGCGACCGGTCAGGTGCACCGGCATGATTGCTTTGGTTTTTGGCGTGATCGCCTTTTTGACCAAAGCAGGATCGATATTGTAATCCGAAGTGACATCTACAAAAACAACTTTGGCCCCGCAACCTGCCACTGCCCAGGCAGACGCCACAAATGAATTTGCGGGAACAATGACTTCATCTCCGGGCCCTACGTCGATCGCCAGCAGTGAAAAATAAAGGGCGTCGCCACCGTTACCCACTGCCACTGCGTCTTGGGTTCCGCAATAGTGAGCAAAGCCTTTTTCAAATTTCTCGACATCAGGCGACTGAATGTATTGTCCGGCAAGCGAAATGCGATCGATTTCGGCGATGATTTGATCTCGCATGCCTTGATATTGAAGACCCAGATTGACGAAAGGGACGCGTATTGAATTCATCGTTGGTAAAACTCTCTGATCTTTTTGGCCACGTGTTCACAGTTGTCGCGGGTAATGAACTCATGTACCGGAAGCGAGATCACTTCATTGCAGGTGCGTTCGGCCACCGGAAAATCGCCCACGTGATAACCGTATTCGAGAGCGGCAGGTTGAAGGTGCATCGGAATCGGGTAATGGACTTTTGCATCAACTCCATTGGCATTCAGAAAAGTAACCAAGTCATCGCGACGTTCAGCTCGAACGATGTACAGGTGATAGACTTGTTTTCGATCGGATGGTCTTGCCGGAATGCGAATGCCTGGGCAATCAGCGAGAAGGGCATCGTAATTGGCCGCATTCTCGATCCGCTTTTGGGTAATGTTATCGAGTTTCTTCTCGAGCAAAAAATTTGCCACGATCGCCTGCAGGGTATCGAGTCTCGAATTGTAAGCGAACACCGCGCATTGATCGCGATTCAGAAGTCCGTGATTGCGAAGCAGAACCAATCGGTCATGAAGCTCGCGAGAATTCGTGGTGATGAAGCCGCCGTCTCCCCATACATTCAGATTCTTAAGCGGATGCATCGAGAAGCAACCGGCGTCACTCAGTGAGCCCGAAGGACGTCCTTGATAGGTTGCTTGAATTGCATGACAGGCGTCTTCGACAATCGAAAGTTTGTTGGCTTTGGCGATTGATTGAATTGCATTCATGTCGCAAATCAGACCGGCCCAATGAACCGGAAGAATGGCTTTGGTTTTTGACGTGATGACTTTCTCGATGTTTTTGGGATCGATATTAAAATCATCTCCGATGTCTGCAAACACGGGACGGGCGCCAGCGGTGACAATCGCTCCGATTGTCGCGAAAAAGGTGTAGGGGGTGGTGATGACTTCGTCACCCGGACCAATGCCCAGTGCCTTCAAACTTAAAAATAACGCATCGGTTCCGCTGCCCACGCCGATGGCGAATTCGGTTTGGGAAATTTTGGCAACACGGGCCTCGAATTCATCAACCGCTTTTCCTAATGTAAAATCGCCTTGAATAATCAAGGATTCGAGTCTTTTGAAAATCTCAGGATAATCAGAAAACTGTGAGTGTAGGTAATTGTGATTGATTCCGGCTTGGCCGGTCGAACGATATTGCTCAGGCAAAAAATTATGGTTAACCGGTGCAGATTTATTCATGGTTCTTGACATGCCATCCTAACCGTAACATACTTGTTTTTCAATAAAAACACATCCAAAAAGGGATTTTGTCCATGGAGCAAACTGACGCTTTTGTCGCGCAATACTTAAACCAGACACTCCCGCTCTTCAACGAATATCAGGGGCCCGCTTTCGCTGAAGCGACGAAAATTCTCATCGATGCCTATCTGGCTCGACGACCTGTTTTTATTTGCGGAAATGGTGGTTCTGCCGGCACCAGTAATCACATGGTCAATGACCTGATCAAAGGCACTGTCGTAGATGGCAAATTACGCCTCAAAGTCGTAGGACTTGCTGACAACATGAGCACGCTGACTGCGTACGGAAATGATTGTGGCTATCAAACTGTTTTTGTTGAGCAATTGAAAAGCTTATGGGAACCCGACTCGGTCTTGATTGCCATCTCCGCTTCAGGTAATTCCGAAAACGTGGTTCAGGCAGCGCAATTCACCCGCAAGCACGGCGGAAAAACCATCGCTCTCGTAGGGTTTTCTGGTGGCAAACTCAAGGAAGTTGCCGATGTGAACTTTCATTTCAAATCCCACAATTACGGCTCGGTCGAAGATGCACAACTGATGTTTTCGCATCTCAGCAGCCAGTACCTTCGCAGTTATATCGAAAACAAAGGGCCAGCGAGCACCTACTAGATGATCATAGGAATCACGTCCGGTCTCATTTTGATGCTGACTCATGTGATCCTTCTTCGCATCCTCAAAAATGGCTTCGCAAAAGCCATGGTGTTTTCGTGGGTTGGGTCACTCGTTTTTACCATTGCCTGCGCGGTGGTTTTTTGTCTGAACTCAAAAGAACTCCTCACGGCCCTGGTAACTAATATTGCGGTGTTTTTATTTTATCTCGAGTTTTTCTCGATGATCTGTCGTGGGTTTTCATTTCACATCATCAAGCTCGTGCATGAACGTCAGCCGATTACGGTTTCAGAGTTGATGGTTCAATACGGAAATGGCATGGGTCCTACTGGACTCCTGAAAAAACGAATCGAAGGAATGGCTGCCTCTGGTTTACTTACTATGAATCAGAATCGCTTGCGGGCTGATTTTACCCGTTCTAAAGCGATCGTCTTTCTGAGCCGAAGCTATAAAACCATGCTTCGCATGGGAGCTGGAGGATGAATTGCGAACTGCTTCAGGATTTGAAGTTTCCACTTTTTAGCCTCCTGATTTTTCTGGGAGCGCATCTCGTAATTTGGCGTTATTTAAAAGCACTAGCATCTCTGAAGTTGTTGATCTTGCTTGCGATTCTCGGATTTGGTGCTGGATTTCTTATCCAGGGTGCTCTGGTCACTTCGCTTGGAATTGCCGTCTATGCCTTGTTCATCATCATGTATTTTCATCTCTATGTGGGGATGGAGCGTTCGGTTTCGATCCGCATTCTGGAAGAAATCAGGCAGAGCGAGAATCAAGAACTGACGATCGAGCAGATTCTTCACACGTATTCGCCTGACTCGATGTTTATCAGCCGAGTAGACTGGTTAGTGCAGGGAAATTGGCTGACCCGTGCACCGGATGGATCGCTTCGGTGTACCTCAAAGGCCGGCGGTTTAGCGAAGATCTTGATCTTTTTTCAGCATTTTTATAATTTGGATCGAACGGGGTAAAACACATGTATGTAAATCGAGGGCTCGGAAGCGAGTTAACATTTGAAATCAAGTCCGATTGTGATGTCACTTTCTTTGTTCCGTGCATGGATGAAGAAAAAAACATTGTTCCCACGATCGAGAATATTCATGCCGCAGTTTCGAAATTTACCTACACCTATCAGATTCTAATTGTGGATGATGGATCAAAGGATCAGACAATTTCTAAGATCAAGGCGTACAAGCAGGGCCATCCCCATGTGCGAATCGATTTGATCATCAATACAACGAATCGTGGCCTGGGCCGTAACTATGTCGACGCTGCGTATTTGGCTTCGGGCGAATTCATTATGCTCGTCAATGGCGATAATGCCGAACCTCAAGAAGCCATCGAAGCGATCTTGGCTCAAAAAGGCAAAGCGGACATGGTTATTCCGCATTTTGGATCGCAAGACAGTCGTGCGATGTCGAGAGTGCGATTGTCTCAGTTTTTTACCTGGTTGATCAACACGATCACCGGAAATCATATTTCTTATTACAATGGCCCGGTCTTGCACCGACGTATTAATATTATTCGCTGGCATTCGGATACCTATGGTTTTGCCTATCAAGCCGAAGTGCTGACGCGGCTTCTTGAAGAAGGTGCAACCTACGTCGAAGTCGAGATCAAGAACCTGGATCGAGAAAGTGGAATCTCAAAAGCATTTCGGATGATCAACGTCCTTTCCGTGAGCCATAGCGTGCTTCAGATTTTGATTCGAAGAATTCGGGGCATTATTTTTACCCGACGTTCAACCAAGCAAAAGCCAGCCTCATGAGCAATGAGGTTCAAAACCCCAAGGTTCTGATTCTCGGAGGCACAGGGTTTTTAGGAACTGAACTCTCGAGGCTTCTTGCTCTTCGGCATGAAGTTCAGGTAATGAACCGGGCCGATGGTATTGATCTTGAGAATCCAAATCCGGATTCTTTACGAGCTTACATCCAAAAAAACCAAATTGAAGTGCTACTGCTGGTGGCCGCAATGACCGATGTCGATCTGTGCTTGAAGGATCCAATGAAGTCGAGACAGATCAATTTCTTGGGATACCAAAAGTTACTCCTTCCCTTGGTGAATTCAGGTATAAAACCGGTTCTTTTTTCAAGTAATAACGTGTTTTCAGGGGTAAATGCTTTTTCTGTAGAAAGCGAAACTCCAAAGCCTTCAATGGTTTATGGTCAACACAAGGTCGAGCTCGAAACATGGATCACCGAGAATTTTTCAAATGGTGTGGTCTTCAGAACCGCGCGGATTTTGTCGTCTTCCGACCATGCAAAGAATCCGATTTCAGATCTGAGCCGAAAACTGAAAGCAGGTATCGAACTCACGCTGACCAGTGATCGAAAACTCACTCCGGTGTCGGCAAAAGACGTGGCCAGTGCGGTCGAGGCGGTTTTATTATGCAAACTCAATGGTACGTTTCATCTCGCTATGAATGCTGGATATACCTGGTTCGAAATCGGGCGAGCGATCAAGAACAAATTAGGCTCGAGCACGGTCATTCACGAAAGTGAGTCGCGCGATATTACTGGGCGCGAAATTCGCCCAGTGAACAGTACGCTGAGTAATCAAAAGGCGCAGCAGGAATTGGGATTGAAGTTTCAGTCACTCGACGAAGTGATCGAGGAATACTTTAAGTCTTAAAATCGAGGTTCGCTTTCTCGTAACTCTCGATCGACCCGATGTCGCGGTGATAATCGGTATTGGCAAAAGTGGCGATCTTACCCAGAAAATGTGGAATGACCTCCGTGCTGAAATCAATGACGTCGCGGCCCAAGCTTTCCAAATGCGCCATGATGGAGGGCTCGAGAATATAAACCGCAGCGTTGGCCAGATTTCCGGGTGGATTTTTTACTTTTTCGTGCATGCGAGTCACGACACCGCGCGAATCTAACTCGAGAATTCCGCAGGTTTCTGGAGCCGGAGATTCAAACGTCATCATGGTCATTACGCAACCGCTCGGGCGTTCGGCATGCGCCTTCTGAAAGGCCGGCAAAGAAAAGCGCGAAAGATTGTCGGCATGAACAAGTAAGATCGAATCATTTGCGAAGAACTTTCGGTTCTTTAACAGGGTTCCGCCGGTACCCAGTAAGATTGTTTCCGATACGGTTTCGATTCGATTTCGATGAGGATGCCCCTTTAGGTACTCAATCACCAGTTCGCTCATATAGTGGGTGTTGATCAGTGTGTCGATGTTTTCTGATTCGAGTTTTTCGAGCCAATATTCGAGAAGGGGTTTGCCTGCAATGGGAACCAGGCATTTGGGTGTGGTGAGGGTGAGTGGGCGAAGGCGCGTGCCGAGACCGGCTGCAAGCAAGAGGGCTTTCAATTGAGAGTGTCCTTTAAGAGTTCTTGCTTGGTCAGTGGAATGTTTCCGAGTCTTCCTACCTGACTTGCGGCTGCAAGAGAACCCAAATAAGCACTTTCCCAGATGTTGGCACCGGCGGCCAGAGCCAGAGATGAGCAAATGAAAAGCGAGTCGCCCGCTCCAGAAACATCTACGGGTGCCGAGTTCATCGAGGGTAATTGGTCGGTCAGCCATTGGTTCTCGCCCGAAACATCGGCGTGAATCATGACGCCTTCCTTACCCATGGTTACAAAAATGTTCTTGGCATTCGACGCTTTTTGCAGTTCGCGCGCCATCATGACGATGCCTGATCGAAAGTCCTGAACTGCCAGGCGGGCTTCACGCTCGGTCGGCGTGATCAGGTCCATATCATGAAAACGGGCCACGTTGCCCACTTGTGATGAAGACTGGCTGTCGGCCACCATCTTGATATTGTTTTTCTTGCAATGGGTGATCAGCTTTTCAATCAGGGTTTGAGGCAGGCAACCATAGTTAAAATCAGAAAAAATCAGAAGCTGCTTGTCGGCCAGGTTCTTGACCAAGTCTTTGAAAATGACTTCCTGTAGTTTGGTATTGATCTCGTGCTGCCTAAAGCGGTTCACTCTAAGCAGGGTCTTGCCGGTAGCCCGAAAGCGTTGCTTGAGTGTGGTAGGACGGCTCGTGTCTTCGTAAATGTGTGATTTGACTTTGTAGCGTTCGGTTTGTTCGTGAATGTATTTTCCTTCGGCATCATTTCCGGTGACGGTGAAGAAATCGATATTTGCGCCAAGTGAAACCGCATGGGCCGCGACGATTCCAGCGGCGCCGAGAAAGCGTTCCGTCAGTACGGGGGTGATCACCAGGGTAGGGTCCTCTTGCGACATGCCTACCGGATCACAGGTAATGTATTCATCTACAATCGAGTCACCGATGACCGTTGCGTTGACATTTGGAAAAAGATCGATGATCTGGGCCAATCGCTGCATGCTGAATTGATGGCGTTTCGGAAAATCCATCGGCTTTTCGATGTCTGAAAATTTCAGGCGATTGAATTCTTTACGGAGAAAATCGATCGATGAAAAAATAAAGTCGCCTGAATTGAAAAGAAGCTTTCCGCCGTAAGATTCGACAATGGCTTGCTCTGCATTTTCCTGGTCGGCGAATTCATTTCCTTTGGCAACAGTGGCGGGTTGAAGCGCACGAATAAATTCCTTGGGATTGTCCTTCAGGATGAATCCGAAATCGACCCAACTGGTAGAAAGAATTCCTTCAAGCCTCAGGGATTCTGAAAGAAGTGGCGAACTGTAAGGGCCGCTCTCGAGTACGCCGACCACCAAAAAGTCTCCGCATTCTTTGGCAAAGCGAAGCAGGCGCAAATGCCCCGGATGAAGGACGTTAAAGTATCCCGACACAAAAGAAATTTTTCGATTAGGTCCTGCAGTTTCGCGGATGGTGGCAATGATTTTCTGAGATTCAGGGCTAAGCTCATTCGAAGAGTGGTTCATGGGATTGCCTTTAAGGTTGGATCAATTTCGATGATCGCACGGGTGACTTTTCGGTTCTCCAAGTCATCGAGCGCCTGATTGATTTCGTTCAGCGCATAGGGTTTCGACAAGAGCTTCTGGAGTGGCAACTTGCCCTTCAGATAGAGTTCTGCCATTCGTGGAATATCGGTATCGGGTTTAACTCCGCCGCCCCAGCTTCCGCGAATTTGTTTGCCGCAAATTAGCTCGAAAGGATCAAGCTCGATCTTTTCGTGATTCGCCGGATGAGATGCAAAAATGCAAAGTCCGCCGTTTCTTTTTACTGCCTCGAAAGCCTGTTCGATTGATTTAGCAAAACCCGACGCCTCGATGGCGTAGTCTGCGCCTTGATCGTTCGTCAGTGCGCGGATCTTTTCGACGGCGTTTTCTTGGGTCGAATTGATGGTATGGGTCGCTCCGAATTCGCGGGCAAGCGCAAGTTTCGAATCTTCTACATCTACCGCGATCACTTGCTTGCAACCAAAAAGTTGGGTCGCCATCAAAGCGCTCAGCCCGATTCCTCCTAATCCCCAGACGACGACTGTGTCTTGGGGTTTGAGTTCGATTTCGTTCAGCACGATTCCAGCGCCGGTGGGCAGGGCGCAACCGAACAAAACGGCAATATCCAACGGAAGTCCTGCAGGAATTTTTACGCAGCGATTTTCTGAAATGACGGTGTAATCCGAAAAAGTAGTGATGCCGCCTGCATTGATGATCTGACCATCGACGTGAAATTGGGTTCCACCGCTTTCTAGCCCCAGCCCCTTGATCCAGCCGAGAATCACGAAATCGCCCGGTTTGACTTTGGTGACTTCAGATCCGACCGCGATGACTTTTCCTGAGCCTTCGTGTCCCAAAAGA
Source organism: Oligoflexia bacterium (assembly GCA_903831745.1). Classification (GTDB taxonomy): domain Bacteria; phylum Bdellovibrionota; class UBA1018; order UBA1018; family CAIMNF01; genus CAIMNF01. The sequence goes on along the minus strand of CAIKYX010000130.1, from coordinate 51,881 downwards.
TGGGGAAGGTAGTGATCTTTGCCTCGAAGGCCCCGCGCTTCCATCAGTTGGCTTCTGCAAACTCCGCTATAGGCCATTTTGACGAGGAGTTGTCCGGGTTTGAGCGCGGGTACTGGAATGCGATCGAACATCTTCAGGGGATGTCCGGTTTTCTCCAAGACTGCTGCTTTGAAATGAAATTCACTCATAGAATACCGATACCATTGAATTTTTTAGAGCCTGAGCCATAAAGAAGCAAGCGAAATTTGGTCTGCGCGCATTCCTCGGATCTGGCATCATCCTTGACACAAAAATCCGACTGTTGATACCCTCACGGCATGACAAAATCGGCGAAATTTAATGCAATTTTACGCAAGTTTCTTGCCTCTGAGAACGTTCTCGCGGCCGACGTCGGAGCCGATGGTGGAATTTGCGAACACTGGTTTCCTTACCTCGAGTTGATGAAAGTCGATGCGTTCGAGCCCAATGAGAAGGAATGTGAGCGTCAGTCGAAGATTTCGAGACCAGAAATTCAATGGCATCCCATCGGGCTTGCCAAGAAAACCGGCCCTTGCACGCTTTATGTGCCGATGCGCACGACCGGTGCTTCGATTTATCCACCGAATCCTGTATTTGTCGATAAATTCGGAAGTTCAGACTATTGGGGTAATGTGCGTCAGGTCGAGATTCAGTGTTCGTCCTATGCCGATTTTTTGCAGAAGCAAAAAAAGGGCGCTCCCAATCTGATCAAACTTGATACTCAGGGTTCCGAACTCGACATCCTTTCTTCTATGACCGATGAACAACTCAATGATGTGATTTGTGTCGAAACGGAAGTCGAGTTTCATGAGATTTACAAAGGTCAACCGATGTTCAGTGATGTGCATGCTTTCATGCTTTCAAAGGGTTTCGAACTTCTCGATCTTCGAACGGCGCGATCGTATTATTGCAAGGATGGTGTCGAAAACTATTTCATTAGGAGACATTTGAATACCGCCAGAGCCACAGCTCATCTTGGGGCCGAGTTGGTCGGGGGGGATGCACTTTATTTTAGAAGCTCATCAAACGGAAACCTATTCCGTTCAAAAACTTTTCTGACCAAAGCACTGATTTGTGCGTGTACCTATCAGTTTTTTGATCTTGCGTTCTGGTTGCTGGATCGAGCCACTGCACAGGGTTTGTTTACCGCAGACGAATCTGCAGCAATGATCGAAGCCATCAAGTCAGTTGCCCCGCGTCCGCGATTGCGCGAGCGGGATGATCGAATCGGCAATCTGGTGCGACGAGTAAGACGCAAGCTTCGGATGAACGACGACATGACCATTTACTGGATGAAACGGGGTTGGCCTAATTTATGATACCGGTACTTTTTCGCAAATTTTCTACAGCGGCTAAGCTTTTAACCACGGATCCAAAAGCGTTTCGAGGACGAATGGTTCTCAATCGCGAAAAATACAAAAATCGAAATGTGGTGCCGCAAGATCAGCGAACGGTCACACAAGAACTGGCACCTTTGCTGAAGAAAATCTCGGATAAGAATTGGCAACGAATTCTGCTTTGCGGCGATTCTGCCTTTCAAGGTGCGGTTCGTGAACTCGCTCCTGATTCGACGAAATGGAAATGGATATCGCTTCGGGGTGAAGACGTACTCAAGGGCGCGACACCATTGTCCGGAGCGGACTTTGCTTCGCTCGATGCAATTCTGGTCGGTGGGCGTGATGTGAAGACCGCCTATCCTGCGATTCTAAAAATCCTGAAGAAAAAGAATCTATCGATTCCTGTTTTGTGGGAAGGTGCGGATTTTGAGTTCGGGGGTTCGACCATTCCGGTTCCGACAGAAGCCGAAGATGCTGATTTTTATCTGTTCAATCACTATGGCGAATTTTTCGGCGCAAAAGAGCCGGTTTTGGTAAACGTGAGGGTGCGCGACTGGAGTTCGAGATACGAAAATCAAGTCCTGCTGAGCCCCGGCGAAACCTTTCATTTAAGATTAAGTGACGCCTTGCCGGTCAGGGTGGGGCCTGCGGTATTTGAAGTGTTTACCCATCATCCTCAATTGACGAGAAAACGGCATCGTCGCTGGCGAGTTTGGTCTGATTTGCATTGGAAGGGATCAATTACGTCGCTGCATGGCGGGCATGATTACGGTCCGGCCACTGAAGAGTCGACGATAGTTGCTGCCAGTCTGATCACGAGTGGTAAAATCGTCGCCACGATTCCGAATTACGAAATGGACATGCAATCGCATGAAATTCCGTTAACCCAAATGACGGTAGACGGGGTTGAGATCGTCAAGCGCAATCAGAATGTTCCACTCGAGGAAGTCGTGTTTGAAAAGCGCAAGCCCACCGAAGGTTTTGCCAACGTAGGCCTGAGTTTCAGGGGTTATGGATGCTGTTTTTGGTATTTATTCGAAGAGGCGCAAGGCGGGCTTAATACTCAGCGGCCAGTACTCCTCGGAAACCACATGGCATCCCAGGCGTTGAAGGAAAATTCGGTTGAATTTACTCCGGGTGAGTCGAACGAATGGATGCAAAAAATGCGTACAGCTGGATACATGATCTATCCGCACGCAGTACCGGTTTTGCCGGAAAATGATTTACATGAGTACGGATTTACTTTCGAGTGGGCCAATCCGCGAATGAGTCGTTTTATAGTTCACGTATTTGATGGTTCGGGCCGCAAGATAGGCGAGCTCAAGTACGAACAGAAATCACCAGGACATATTTTTTGTTCAGAGGTACTAAGGGACTTTCCTAAAAAGAATGAGGCACGCCTGATGGTGGTTGAGCCAGATTTTTCAAACACCAATTGGGATCCACGCAAATGGGTGGCCTGGGGTGATTTGGTGATCAGGAATCGTAAGACCCATGACCGCGATTTTACCGAGTTTCAAAATTGTTGGCGAAATGTCGGCGTCATGTTCAAGGATTTTCCACACTGGCTTCATCCTACCCGTTCGATCAATGCGAATACGAATGTGGTCGGACGTGTTCTGAATCATTCTGGCTTTAGAACCGCAATCTCGCTGGTAAACGGAAGTGGCTCGTTAAATTATCCGGGCGAAGCTCGCTATAAACTTAAGATTTATAGCCCAAAAGGCTTAAAAATTGAAAAAGATCTGAACGTGCCCGCGTTTGGTGTTCATCATTTGTGGCTGCATGAGGTATTTCCGGAGCTGAGCGAATTTTTGCCAGAAGGTTTCGGTGGTGTTTGTATTTCATCCTCTGATGCAGACATGAATGCCCAGATTGTGACCAGTTCTGAAGCAGGTGCAGTCAGTCTTCAGCATCTTTGGGGTTACTGAAAGCGGTCGTTCAAAAACGGTAGTTTATTGCGGTAAGCGGCCAGGTTAGATTTTGATAGTTTTACTATTTTAAGTGATTCGGTCGCCCCTGAATCCAAAAGCGTCGATCCGTTCGCATCGATGACCAGGCTGTCGCCCGAATAGGTGAGTTGGTTTCCGTCGCGCCCGATTCGATTCACGCCTGCAACGTAGCATTGATTCTCGATTGCCCTTGCGTTCAGCAACGTCTTCCAATGGCTGACTCGGGCCTCGGGCCAATTTGCGCAAAAAATCATCAAATCGCACTTTTCGGAATTTCCGCACCATTCTGGAAATCTCAAGTCATAACAAACAAACGGGGCAATCTTGAAGCCACCGACCATCCAAGTGGTCCTCTCTATTCCGGCTTGAAATAACTGGGTCTCTTGACCTAGACCAAAAAGATGATGTTTGTCGTAGTGCCCCTGAATTCCCAGTTCGTTTACCAGTATAAAGCGATTGCGGTAGGTGTTTTCATGTTTCCAGATGAATGATCCTGCTACGTGGGTTTTAAGGTTTTTAGCCACCTGAATGATTCGTTCGAGCGCGCCGTTTTGCTCATTGAGTGCGAGTCCGGCAGGTTTTGAGGTAAAGCCCGTTGAAAAGGTTTCGGGAACCAGCAGCAAGTCGCAGGTGCCTGCGAACTCGGGGCCGAGAGCTTCGAGTCTGGAGAGGTTGGCTGAAGTGTTTTCCCAGGTGAGGTCACATTGAAACAGCCCTAATCTGAATTCATCAGGAATCATTGGGCTTCAGTGTATCATAAAAGCAAAAAATGAACAAAAACCCTTTAAAATTAAACGATATTATGGGTTAAACGTTGCTGGGGCAGCTATTTATTGGTACCCTTTTTCAATCAAAACATGATTCAAAAGTACCTGCAGCAATTTCGGAAGTTTAAGAATTTTTTAGGTAAGGAAGTCTGGAGACTTTTCTTTGTTTCCACCGTCTTTGGAATTTTCATGTTCCTGATCGAAGCGTCGTTTATTCCGGTGCTTCAAGGATTTCTTCAGGCGATTGGCTTGGTAAAGTCGCCTGACCTTAAATTGCCGGCGTGGTATCCGACAAGTCTTCTTTCAGCCGTCTTGATTCTGTTTACGTTCGGAGTAGCCCGCGGTGTGGCTTACATGATCCGATCCTATCTTGCTGGCGTGACGGGGCAGGCGTTCGTTCGCCTTCAGCGTTCTCGAACGCTCGAGTATGCGCTTCTCAAGGCCGAAGATGTTTCTGCACATCAGGTCATTACTATTTTTACCGAACGTGTGGCACAGGCGGGTTCAGTGCTTCAGTCCTTGTCGCAACTCACGCTAGTCGGAACTTCTTCCTTTTTGTTTTTTGCCATGGGGCTTAAGCTTGCACCGATCGAGATGCTGATCGGGCTTACCTTTCTCGGTATTTTTCTTGTCCCTCTCAGGCGGTTCAATTCCGGCATCAAAAAAGCAGGAGATGGCTTTCGTGGGCAGTGGGAGAATGTCAGTAAGATTTTGATGGAAGGCCTGAGGCACCATTTCTTGCTGAAGATCTATGGTTTGTTAGATCGTGAAATCAAACGAGCGAATACGGCTCTGGTGGTTTACGAGCAGCACTACCGTTCGTATTTCGTTGCCTCTTCTGTAAAAAATTTCTTTCCGAATATCATTGGCATTTTTGTCATCAGTTCGATCACCTATATCAGCATCGCCTACATTCATACTCCTGCGATTACCCTGATTTCGTTTTTCTATCTTTTTATCAGGCTAGCTCAAGGGGCGAGCGATGCCAATATTGCCCTTTCTGAATTCAGACTTCATCTCGGAGGGTTCAAGGAAATCTATCAATGGCACGAACGTCTGAGTCAGCAAAAAGCAAAAGAAGATTCCGAGAAGAAGTTTCCGGTTCTTCCGCTTTCATGCGAGCAAGGTGTTTCGATTCAGCTTAAGAACGTCGATTTTGGTTATGTCAGCGGTCCGAAGCTATTCAATGATTTGAGCCTCGAGGTGGGGCGTGGTCAGGTGCTGCTGATCAAGGGCGAATCGGGAGTCGGTAAAAGCACGCTTTTGATGCTGGTGCTCGGTCTACTTAAGCCCAGCCGGGGTGGGGTGCTGATCAATGGTGCGCCCATTGAATCTGTAAAAAACAGTTTGTTCGAACGAGTGGCCTATGTCGGGCCCGAACCCTATATGATTGCAGGAACCATTCGCGAAAACCTCTTGTTCGGTCACCATAGTCCAGAAACAGTGACCGATGCGGAGATGAAAGACGCTCTTTTAAAAGCGCAACTCACTGACGAGCGATTTGCTCTCGATTATTTCATTCAAGAACAAACGCCCATGTCGACCGGACAAAAGCAGCGTTTATCCATCGCACGTGGCGTGGTTCGAAAGCCCCAGATCCTGATTCTCGATGAAGCGACAGCCAATCTCGATGGCGAAACAGAATCCAAATTCATTCGTTCGATCGAAGGCATTCTCAAAGAAATTACGACCATTATCATCAGTCACAAATCAAGTTTCGATAAAATTGCTACCAGAACCCTGGAGCTGAAAAAAGATAGAGGTGGAATATGCTAAAAGGTAAAACCATATTGGTAACCGGTGGAACCGGATCTTTCGGAAAAAAATTCATTCAGATGGTTCTGGAGCTTTATCCCGAAGTAAAAAAATTAATTGTTTACTCACGGGACGAACTCAAGCAATTCGAAATGGCCCAGCAATTTGATCCGAAGAAATATCCGCAAATGAGATATTTCATTGGTGATGTTCGAGATGGTGCCCGCATGAAACGTGCTTGTGAAGGTGTCGACATCATCATCCATGCAGCGGCGCTCAAGCAGGTTCCGACTGCCGAGTACAATCCAATGGAATGTATCAACACCAATATTTTCGGCGCCGAAAATGTCATCAACGCAGCCCTCGATTGCGGTGTCACCAAGGTGGTTGCGCTTTCGACCGATAAGGCGGCGGCACCGGTGAATCTGTATGGTGCAACCAAACTATGCTCGGACAAGCTTTTCATTGCTGCCAATAATATTAAGGGAAAACGCGATCTCACTTTTTCGGTGGTCCGCTACGGAAACGTGCTTGGCTCTCGCGGCTCTGTGGTTCCGTTTTTCATGAAAATGCGTTCGACCGGAACGCTGCCAGTAACGCACGAAAACATGACCCGTTTCAATATTACGCTAGAAGAGGGTGTAAAGATGGTACTTCATGCGCTCGAAAATTCCTGGGGCGGCGAGATTTTCGTCCCGAAGATTCCTTCTTATCGAATTCTCGAAATGGCAAAAGCCATTGGTCCGAAATGTAAGACCGAGATCGTGGGAATTCGCTCGGGCGAAAAGTTACACGAAGAGATGATTACTGAATCAGATTCGCTGAATACGCTCGATTGCGGAAAGTATTATGTCATCATTCCAAGTCATCCGAACTGGAAGAAAGACGATTACCTGAAAAAGTTTTCGGCAAAATTTGTTACCGAAGGGTTTAAATACAATTCGGGCGAAAACACAGAATGGTTGTCGGCTGAAGAATTAAGGGTCCAGATCAAGGAACATGTTGACCACCATTTCGAGGCGTAATCATGGCAAGTTCAACCATTCCTTATGGCAAGCAGCAAATCACCGAAGACGACATTCAGGCGGTAGTGGCTTCGTTGCAATCTGATTTTTTAACCCAAGGTCCGATGGTGAACGAATTCGAAGAAGCGTTTGCCCGTTACGTAGGCGCCCGATATGCAGTTGCTGTGGCCAATGGAACCGCAGCCCTTCATCTTTCTACAATGGCACTGAATGTAAAGCCTGGCCAAAGAGTGATTACGAGCCCCATTACGTTTGCGGCGAGTGCGAACTGTGTTCTTTATTGCGGAGGCGATGTCGACTTCGCCGATATCGATCCTAAAACTTATTGCCTCGATTTAAACAGGGTCGAGGATTTGCTGAAAAAGAATCCCAAGAAATATTCTGGCATTATTCCTGTCGATTATGCTGGTCATCCGATTCAGGCGGATGCTTTTCGCGCGTTGGCCGATCGTTACGGACTTTGGATCATCGAAGACGCATGTCATGCTCCTGGGGCGAGTTTTTTAGATGCGCAAAAGACGGTGCAGCGCTCAGGAAACGGCAAATATTCCGAGCTCAGCATTTTCTCATTTCATCCGGTCAAACACATCGCGAGCGGCGAAGGGGGAATGATCACGACTAACGACCAGAAGCTCTATCAGCGGATGCAGAAACTTCGCACTCATGGCATTACCAAAGACCCGGCACAAATGGCCCGAAACGACGGGGGCTGGTTTATGGAGATGCAAGAGTTGGGTTACAATTATCGCATTCCAGATATGCTCTGTGCCCTCGGAAATAGTCAGCTTAAGCGTGCAGAAGCTAATTTTAAACGGCGTCAGGAGATTGCAAAACGGTATGATCACGAGCTAAAGGATCTACCGGTAGTACTTCCTTATACCGCGCCTGATTCGGTTCATGCATTTCATTTGTACGTGATTCAGACGGCCCAGCGTCGCGAACTTTATGACTTCTTAAAGACCAAAAATATTTATGCCCAAGTTCACTACATACCGGTGCATCAGCATCCGTATTACGTTGAACGCTATGGAAAGCAACAGTTCGAACTGTCTGATGCTTTCTATAATCAGTGTTTGAGTATTCCGATGTATCACTCGATGTCAGATGAAGAGCAGACTCGGGTCGTGGGTAGTCTGAAGGAGTTTTTTGCGCGATGAACTCTCTTCAAGAGAAACTGGTCTTGGGTACGGTTCAATTGGGATTGCCTTATGGCATTAACAATCAAACCGGAAAACCGAGCGAAGGCGAAGCCTTCTTGATCCTGGATCTCTGTGAACGCGAAGGAATCCGTTATCTGGATACTGCCGAGAGTTACGGCGAGAGCGAACAAATCATCGGAAGTTATTTTTTAAAACATCCAAACCATCATTTTAAAATTCTGACCAAATTCAAATCTAACGAAGCAAGCTTGAAAAAACAGCTGAGTTCGAGTCTGGAGCGGTTGGGTGTTTGCGGAGTATATGGCTATTCCTATCATCAGTTTTCCGACGTTCATGACCTCGAGAAAAAGCACGAACTTCTTGACCTAAAGAACGGTGGCCTGATTCAGAAAATCGGCGTGTCTGTTTATACTGTTGAGGAGCTCGACGCTGCCGCTCTGCTTGACCACATCGATATCATTCAAACACCTTTTAATTTATTCGATAATTGGTCGCTCCGAGGGCCTGGGATCAGGCGAGCCAAAGCCAACAAAAAAGAAGTCCATGTGCGCTCGGTGTTTTTGCAGGGGCTTTTTTATCGTGAACTCGAACTCTTGCCGGAGATGCTCAAGCCTCTGAAGCCAGAGCTTCTGCGTTTGCGCGAACTTTCAAAACAAATGGGGTTACCGGTAAACCATCTGGCTCTCGCCTATGCTTCGCACTTCGAAGAAATCGATCGGATCATTATCGGAGTCGAAAGTCAAAGGCAGCTGATGGATAACCTTTCTGTTCAAAGTCAGATTTTAAGCCCAGGTATCATCGACCAAATATCGAGTATCCAGATTGAAAATCCGAAATGGATTGATCCGAGGGCTTGGAAATGAAAACTCTGATCATCACTCAGGCTCGCTTTGGTTCAACCAGGCTTCCGGGCAAAGTTCTGAAGACCATCGATGGAGTGACTCTACTTGAGATTCATTTGCACCGACTTAAGTGGTCGCATCTTTCTGACGCAATCATGGTGGCAACAACGGACGAGCCCGAGTCGGTAGAAATTGTTTCGATTGCAACAAAAATGGGCTGTCTTTCTTATCGCGGGTCACTTCACCATGTGCTTGAACGGTTTTACCGCGCAGCCGAACGCTATCAACCCGAGACAGTCATTCGAGTTACCTCTGATTGTCCTTTGAACGACGGTGCGATGATCGACGAAATGCTGCAAAAATTCGAAAAATCGGATTTTGATTACTATTCGAATGTTCACCCTGCGACTTATCCGGATGGACTCGATGTAGAAATCTTTCGATTCAGTGCTCTGAAACGGGCTTTTGATGAAGCGTCGAAACCTCGCGAGACCGAACATGTTACCCCGTATATTTGGGAACATCCCGAAATATTTAAGCTCGGAAATCATGCCCAGGGTATTGATCAAAGCAAAATCCGCCTGACTGTCGATCGCGAAGAAGATTTTCAAGTCATTTCAAAACTAGTGAAACAAATAGGGTACGATCGTCCTTGGCGGGACTATCTGGCCTTGATTCAGGAATAAGGACGTAATTATGAACTTCATTACTCAATTTCAAAAATCAAACGAATACCGAAAAGTCATTCACGACCTGATTCCGGGGGGGGCGCACACCTATTCAAAAGGAGACGACCAGTTTCCAGAACAAGCACCGGCTGCGATCCTGAGAGGCAAGGGAGCTTATGTTTGGGATCTGGATGAAAATAAATATCTGGATTGTTCGATGGGACTAACTTCGGTGAGTTTGGGTCATGCCTATGAGCCGGTCAATGAAGCGGTACGACGCGCACTCGAGGATGGTGTAAATTTTCAACGACCGTCAGTGCTCGAGCGTCAGACTGCTGAGGCTTTTTTGTCGCTCACGCCAGGCCACGACATGATCAAGTTTGCAAAGAACGGATCTACCGTCACCACTGCCGCTGTAAAGCTTGCTCGAGCAAAGACCAATCGAAAATTAGTGGCTTTTCCGGGGGATCATCCATTTTATTCTTATGATGATTGGTTTATTGGAAAGACGGCTTGTAACCGCGGAGTGCCCGAAGAGTTTTCTGATTTAAGTCTGACTTTCAAATCTACAGATCTCGAAACGTTAAAAGAGCTGTTTGTAAAATACCCGAATCAGATTTCTTGTGTGATTTCAGAGCCCGAAAAGAGCAATATTCACGCCCCGACCTACCTTAAAGAAATTCAAGAAATTTGCGCTAAAAATGGTGCGCTTTTTATTGTCGACGAGATGATTACCGGTTTTAAAACCGACTTTCCTGGCTCAATCAAGAAGTACGGCGTGGTGCCCGACATGGCGACGTGGGGTAAGGGAATTGCCAACGGTTTTTCATTTTGCGCCCTGACCGGAAAGAAAGAGGTCATGGAGCTGGGGGGAATTCGAAAGAAGGGTGATGAGAAAGTATTTTTGATTTCCAGTACTCATGGCGGCGAAACGATATCGCTCGCGGCAGCGATTGCCACTATTCACGAATTCAAGACCAAGAATGTGCTTCAACACAATCATCAAATTGGAAATTACTTTTCGGAAGCGGCCAAAGCACTGATTCAAAAAAATGGTTTGGCCGATTACGTTCAGTTTGTGCCGAGCGAGTGGTTTCCGATGTTTATTTTTAAGAACAAAGAAAATACAGTGTGTCCAGGAATGCGCACCCTGGCGCTTCAAGAAATGATCAAGCGAGGCGTGTTGTTTCAAGGTGTGTTTGTGCCTTGTTTTTCTCACGAGAAAGCTGAAGCGGACTCTTTCATGGAAGCGTTGGGCGGTACTCTCGAGGTTTATCAAAAGGCGCTCGAAGGCGGGTATCAGAAGTTCTTGGTAGGTGACGTGGCCAAGCCTGTTTTCAGAAAAATCCTTTAGGATTTTATCGAAGGCGATTCTGAACCGCGGTAACGAGGTTTTTGAGGTTTTCGGGGTAAGTGATGCCCGCAACATCTTCATAGGAAGAATCGATCCATCCGCGAATCATGAATTCTGGTACCTTAGATAAAAAATATCTGAGCTCTCTCGAAAAATCGAATGGAGTGGTTCGAGAGAGAATTTCTTTGAGTGCAAGCCTACAGTCGCTTTCACTTCGAATCGTATATACTCCCGGGGCATATTGAAAGAATACCGATCCAAACAAGAATACGGGCTTATTCTTGAAGAGTCCTTCCCATCCCGCGGTGCCGGTTACCGTAGCAACGGCGAGGCTGCTTTTGATGAGGTCTTGTGCACTGGTTTCGAGTGGAACGAGTCTGACTTTCTTAAATGCTGCAATTTTTTGATAAAATCCGGCTGAGCGTCCGTGTAATCGTTGAATCGGATGTTCCTTGACGTAGATCAGGTGCCCTTCGGGCAAAGTGCGCTCTAACATCTCGATCAGGAGCTCTTGAAACACAAAATAACCGCCTTGGGGGCTGGTGGTGCATTCGGGTTGAAAATGAAGCGGAACAAAAATATACGGTTTTGAAAAGTCGGGAATGCTGACCAATGCTTGGTAGGCCTGTTTGAGTTTTCGTTCTGCCCTTGAACCAAAGAGGGTATTAAAATAAAGAATTTTAATCACGCGGTCATAATTGAGATGCCTCAGCGTCACGGCACGCTTGATCCGCGACCAAGAGCGGGTAAAGAAACGTTGAATGAGTTGGACCGTAGAGGTTTCGCGCTTCAGACTGGCCAGATTCTTTTGCATGTATTTCGGGGTCTGATAATTCGTAGTCTGACGTTGGTAATACTCCTCGAGTCTGGGTTCGAGCCTGATGTTCGCAGGGGCTGGCTGGGCTTCAATCAGTTTTTTAATTTGAGGATTATTTTCTTCTACCGAATCAATCAGTTGAACATAACCCGGAACTTGAGGTGTATCGAAGAACAGGGTGCGAATACCCTTCGATTTGCAAAGCGCATAAATGACGTAATCAAAAACCTCGTGGGGATAATTCATTCCCATGTAGCAATCGACTTTGTATTCAGTCAGGTACGCATCCCAAAAACGGATGTGATTGAGAAGAAGCTCCATGCGCGTGTGGTAATTGAGGGCAATTTCGGGTGACAGCCGATCCATCATTTTAAGAGCGACGAACCAATAGGAAGACATCTGATCGAGTCTGGGGCCGTCGAGCATCAGCCCTTGCTGAAGCGCTGTGATTTCAGGATAAATGGCATCATGAACCTTAAAATAATCGAATTCCTGATGGCGGATTTGCTTGAAATCGATTTCTTCAGGCTTCGCAGCAACTGAAGAAATAATGCACACATCTTCAAGGGCGGGTGAGGAGGCGAGGATCCCTTTCAGGATGTCGATCGAAACTTGCGAATGAGTTCCATTATAAATCAGGCTTTTCAAAATTTCCTCGCTTTTATCCTTGATTCTTAATAAAACAACTTAACATAGTTTAATTCCAATGGAAAAATGTTTTTCAAAAGGCTGCCAGAGCAATGAATAAAGTCCTTCTTCAACTTCAGAACGTTAAGTCAGCGGTTTTTCTTAACGCTGCAGAGAAGGAATTCATCCGTTTCAATCGATCGTTAGTCGTGCCTTCAAAAACGGGTTCGGAATTGAAAGTACTGGTTCAGATGCCAGAAGAGTACTATTATCTGCTGTTGTTTTCTTCGCTTCTTCGCTCGCTCAGGAGAAAATTCAAAGTCGATATCGGCTGGATCAATGTCAATACGGAGTTCCAACGTTCTGGCAAATCAGGATTCCTCAAGAGAAATCGATTCTTCGAAAGAAAGTGGAACAAACTCTACCAGTCAAATGGGGGTAAGGCCGTTTTCTCTCATATCTTTTATGAATCTGATTTGAATCCGGTCTGGGTTGCAGAGGCAGAAGATCTTTTCATGGGTCTTTCAGATCCATTTTCGCTGCTCGAACTTCAATATCACGGTATCCTGATCGGGAGCCTGATCTATGATACTTACTTAAGATTCAAGCCGAGCCCGACCGTTGATCTCAAGGATCCGTTCTTAAAACGGATTATGGTAAGCGCACTTCACATTTTCAATCGCGCCGAATCCTTGCTCTCTGAAAAAAAGTACGATTATCTGATCACTTCCTATAGTAGCTATATTCAGCACGGAATCATGGCCCGAGTGGCACTCGCTCGTGGCGTAAAAGTAATTTCATTCGGAGATTATGATCAATTGAGCATGAAGCTGGTCAGTGAATTTCCATTTCATAGCAAGAATTTTACCGACTATCACGGCTCGTTTCAGCGGCTCAGCGATTCCGAAAAGCAAGTTGGAAAAAGTGCCGCAGAAACCATGCTGCTGAAACGATTCTCGGGCGAAAAGGACCAGGCCATTACTTACATGAATTCGAGCGCCTATCATTCGCCTGTAGACGAGAAGTCAAAGGTGTTTGCGCAAAATGGTAAAAAGAGGGTGGTGGTTTTTCTTCATTGTTTCTTCGACAGCCCTCATGGCTATCGTTCGATGCTTTATCCTGACTTTTACCATTGGATTCGGGCAACGCTAAAAATTGCTACTCAAAGCCCCGCAGATTTTTATGTGAAGGCCCATCCGAACGGGGTTGCAGGAAATGACGAGATTATCGAACAATTGAAAAAGGAATTTCCGGAGATCAAATTCCTGCCTCGTCATACCAGCAATAAACAGTTGTTAGACGAGGGCTTTGATCTTGCGGTTACCGTATATGGTACTTTGGGTCATGAGTTTCCGTATCAAGGAATTCGGGTGTTGAATGCAGGTGATAATCCGCATGTTACTTTTGATTTTTGCGTGCATCCAAAAAGCCGTGAAGAATACGAGCAATTCCTGATGAACATTGACGCGATTCCTGCGGTGCCGGCAGATGCAAAAGCAAAAATTCATGAGTTTTATTACCTCCATTTTTTGTACCCGTTTCCGGGCAAACTCAAAGCGAATGAAAATGCGATGATTCAGCAGGAGTGGCGAAAGTTTACCCAGAGCGAACATTTAAGAGAATATGTCCGCCTTTGTCAGAATTCGAAGTACCTGAAGCAGACGGATTCTTTGGTGTTTCGTTCTTTTTGTGATTCCGCGGAACTGTTCAGTGACCAATTGCTTTTTGTGCCTGCCGCAAGTGAGGATGCTCATCTGGTCCACCAGTGGCGTAACTCTGAAAGTGTACGGGCACAATCGCATCAGACCGAAAGTATTCCAATCGAGCAGCATCTGGCCTGGTTTGAAAAAACCCTCAGCAATGCGGATCGCGAGATTTATATGGTCATCAAAAATAGAAAGCCAGTGGGTATGATTCGACGAGATCGCATTTCGGGCGAACCGGCTTGGAAGCTTTCCTGGTTGGTTGCTCCCGAACTTCAGGGACAGGGGATCGGTAAAGCAATGCTCTCGTGTTTTGTGCTCGAAAATCCAGACCACTATGTCGCTGAAATTAAAAAAGGCAATCCCGCTTCAATTCGCATGGCCCATGAGGCAGGGTTTGAAGTGTCTCAGGATCATGATGATTATCAGAGTTGGACGTATGGTTCGAAGGGCTAAGTGGCTTTGAATCGATTCTCTAGCTCCTGAACGAATCGATCGACTCCTTGTCCGTCGACTTTTTGATAACAAAGAGACGACATTCTTGAAATCATTTCACTTTGATTCAGTAATTCCTTGAGCTTTTCCAATGCAAACTTCGGGGTAACGTCCTGGCATTTTCCGAGATAACGATGAAACCCCATTTGGTCGAGGTTTTTCGCAATGTCCTCTTGGTTATCTACTACCGAAACGATCAAGCCGGTCAGGCCCATGGCCATTCTTTCCCAGGTGACGGTGCCGCTACTTCCCAGATAGAGATCTGAATTTCTCATGAGCTTTGCAACGGAGGGCGGAGAAACTTCAAGATGAACATGATTTGGCAATTTCAGGCTCTGCATTTGTTTGAGTGTTGGATGGACTGCCGAAACCATCATGTGAAACTCAAGATGATTGAATTCGTTTTGTGATTGAAGGAGTGCTTCGAGGTAACTCAGGCACTGGCTCTGCGGATCGGTTCCACCAAAAAACAAAAGTACCTTTTTAAATTCAGTTCGAGGTGGAACTTCTGGATGAAGTTTCTTGAAATCATCCCGCATGAGCAGCCAATCAAATCCGGTCAGAAACGGTGTGGTTGGATTGGCTTTTATTCTAAGGGTCGATTGGGTGCTTACCGATGGGTCGAGAATCAAATCGGCGTGATGAAGTCTGGTTCCCCAGTCATCAATGGCAACAAGCGAGGTCGCCCATTGTCTGATATGGTTTTCGCCTTCCTGATCAATTCCATAATGGTCTACTATCGCCAGATCAAATCGATCTGAAGAAGCAGGATCAAACAGCGAATAACCATTTTTTCTGATTGACGAAAGATCATTGCCCGGAAGGTCAAGGCTCCAAAAAGACACTTGATGTCCATTGTTTCTCAGTGCATGGGCAAGTGAAAGGCAGCGAACCACATGTCCGGTTCCGATTTCGAGCGATGAGTCGACTCTAAAGAGGATTCGCATGCTAAAAGTATAGTGAACTATCAGGCAAATTTGCTATAATATTCTTAATTCTATGAAAACTGTTTCAATTGGAAAATATCAGATCGGTCCGGATCATCCACCGTTCATCATTGCTGAACTCTCTGGTAATCACCATCATTCGGTAGACCGGGCCCTTAAATTGATCGACCTTGCGGCAGCAGCGGGCGCACAGGCGATCAAGCTTCAAACCTATACGCCGGATAGTCTGACCATCGACTGTGATGCTCCTGATTTTATCATTCAAGATCCCAAGAGCCTTTGGGCGGGTCGAAAACTTTATGAATTGTATCAAGAGGCCAATACCCCGTATGAATGGCATGCGGCTCTTTTTGAACGCGCCAAAAAACATGGCCTGATCTGTTTCAGTACGCCCTTTGATGAAGCAGCGGTCGATTTTCTGGAACAGTTCAATCCACCATGCTACAAAATCGCCTCTTTCGAAAACAATCATTATCCTCTGATTCGAAAGGTAATCAAAACCGGAAAACCCGTCATTATTTCGCTCGGCATATCCTCGCTCGAACATATTCAAGAGCTCGATGCCTTTCTAAAGAAGGAAGGCGCAAGCGATGCGATTCTTCTAAAGTGTACCAGCACGTATCCCGCATCACCTCTGGCAACCAATCTGATGACCATTCCTTTTTTGCGCGAAAAACTCGATTTGAATATTGGTTTGTCGGACCACACGCTCGGAATCGGTGTGTCAGTCGCGAGTATTGCGCTTGGCGCACGAGTGATCGAGAAGCATTTTACCGAAAGTAGGGCCGAAGGTGGAGTCGATTCTGCGTTTTCGATGGAACCCCACGAGTTAAAGTTGTTGGTCGATGAGTCGCTTCGTGCGTGGCAGGGTTTGGGTAAAATGACTTTCGAGTTGTCTGAGGGAGAAAAGAAGTCGATTCAATTCAAGCGTTCGATCTACGTCATCAAAGACATGCAGGCCGGCGAGAAGTTTACGAACGAAAATGTAAGAATCATTCGACCGGGACATGGCCTTGATCCGAAACACATGGATCAGGTTCTTGCGGGCACGGCAAAAGTACCGCTTCTCAGAGGGCAGGCGCTTCGTTGGGAGATGGTTCGAAATGGAGTTTAAAGTCAAGCATCACCAGGCGACGACGCGCGAACAATGGGATGGTTGGGTAAATCAGATTCAAGAAGCGACTTACCAGCATGGCTGGGATTGGCTTCATTACAATCAACTTTTTGATGAAAATACAGAGCAAAAATCATTCATTTTGCTTGAAAACGAAAAGACCCCGCTTGCGGTTTGTGCTTTGGGTCTGACTAAAAATACCAAAACCGGTGAAAACGAACTGTCACTGGGTGGAAATCCATTAGCCGCACCTGCGTTCGTCACCATTCAGCCAACACTGCGTCGCAAGATCTCTGCCGAGGTTTTTGCACAGGTTTACGGTATCGCTCGAGAAGCAGGGGCAAAAAAGGTGCGAATGATCAGTCACCCGATTACCCGAGGGGTGTGCGATCAGAGTCTCGTGGGTTTTGAAAATGGATTCGAGATGAAGAAGTATGGATTCCTTTCGGATATCAAGAATACTGCCATCATGAACCTGAGTTTGCCTGAAGAGACGCTCTTAAATAACGTTTCTAAATCGCACCGAATCAACGTCAGGCAGGCCGCCAAAAAGGGCGTAAGTGTTCGATCTTTTTCTGCTAGTGAAAGCGCTCAAGAACTCGACGCGAATTTCGCGGCTTTTAAGAATGCCCATTATCTTTCAGCGGGACGGTGGACCAGGCCTCACTCGACCTGGGATGCCATGCTCGCCCGTGCTCACCAGGGGCAAGCGCGCCTTTTTGTGGCCTTTGTCGAAGAAAAACCCATTAGTTTTTTGTATTGTGGTGAGTTTTCAAAAATGGTTTGGAGTTGGTCGCAGGCGAATCTCGAGGAATATGAGCGTGAATATTCGCCGCGGCATATTCTCGAATGGGAAGCGATTCTGCATTACCGCAAGTTGGGGTTTTTGTTTTACGAGCTGGGTGAGCTTTATTTCGGGCCGCATTGGTTGTATCAAGCCTCGGCGAAAGAAGTGTCGATCAGTCATTTTAAAGAGCTTTTTGGCGGGTCGATGTTTCCGAAAATCAATTGGGTGGGATATCTTGATGAAGGCAGCATGAAGCAGGATTTTTCAGCGTCTCTGCAGGCTTTTTCACAAAAAGATCTTTTTCATATCGACCAGGACTAAGAGTGTTTGATTTTCTTGATCCAGCCGATGACCGAAGGAAGGCCCAGGCGGGTTAAGGTTTGTCTGGCCGATAATCTCGCTTTTCTTAGCGCGAAGCCAGCACGGTTCTGAAGGTTCAGCACATCGTTCTTCTTCATCGAGGTATAACATTCGGCCAGGCTCTTGTTTTCCTGGGTTGCTGAAATTCCCTGGCCATCCATATGAATGGTCGGTGCGGCATTAAAGTAATATCCACGCGCTCCGAGTTTCTGAAGCCTGATCACATAATCGTAGTCCATGGCGATTTTAAAATTCAGATCGAAAAGGCCTGCTTTTCTCATCCATTCGCTTTTGATGACCATCGATTGGTGAAAATAAGGCATGCCATACCCTACGGAGCAAAGGGCGGGTTTCATGCGAATGGGGCCGGTGATTGCATCATCGAAAATGATGTCTGAATGGATGAAATCGTATTTTCCAAGCAGTTCTTCGGCGACTGCAGGGTAATCACGAAAAATCAGGCGGTCGCCCGAATTGAGGAACATCACACCCGTTCCTTCGGCTAGTTTAAGCCCCTTGTTAAAAGCATCCGAAATGCCATGATCCTTTTCGCTGATGACCACACCCGGATAACTCGAAAGAAAGTTTCGGGTTTTCTCGCAGCTTCCGCCATTGACGACAATCGATTGAACGGAGGTAAGCCCCTTGATCGAATCCAGGGTTTCAATCAATTCTTCGTAATTGTTGTAGGTAATGGTCACAACGCTGATCATGCGACCAGTTTACACCCTATTTTGGCCGAGATATAGAAAATGATGGGTACAATAGTCGTCGATCCTTTTTTAGTGTAGCCTTGAATTCATGAATATATTGGTAACCGGTGGTGCGGGATATATTGGAAGTCATACCTGTAAAGCATTGGCTGCAGCCGGATTCAATCCGGTGGTTTACGATAATATCAGCCGAGGCTACGAGCGCGCCATCAAATGGGGAAAATGGGTGAAGGGCGATCTTTCAGATCACGCCCATCTCGTGCGATCCCTGATCGATTACAAAATTGAAGCGGTCGTACACTTTGCGGCTTACATTGTGGTGGGCGAATCATCCAGTGATCCTGCCGCCTACTACCAAAACAATGTACTCGGCACTTTGAGTCTGCTTTCGGCAATGAAGCAGGCCCAGGTTAAAAAAATCGTTTTTTCGAGTACTGCTGCGGTTTACGGAACGCCGAAAAGTGTTCCATTGACCGAAGACCATCCGCTCGAACCGATCAATCCCTATGGCTGGTCGAAGTTCATGTCTGAAAAAATGATTCTCGATTTTCAGAGGTCATATGGTTTTCAGGGCATGATTTTAAGGTATTTTAATGCATCCGGAGCCGATCCCGAACTCGAAGTGGGTGAAGATCATGTCCCCGAGACCCACCTTATTCCGCTCGTCGTGCGGGCCGCACTCGGGGGTAAACCGCTTCAGATTTTCGGAAATGATTATCCGACAAACGATGGTTCCTGCATCCGCGATTACATTCATGTCAGTGATCTTGCGCAAGCGCATGTTTTGGCGCTTCAGAAGATCAATACTTCCAACCAATCCGGAATTTACAATCTCGGTAATGGCAGCGGCTACTCTGTGTTTGAAGTCATCAAGGTCGTTGAAGCGGTTTCGGGTAAAAAAGTACCTACTACGATCGTTCCGAGGCGAGTCGGTGATCCCGCCACTCTGATCGCGAATTCGAGCTTGGCAAAAGCAGAGTTGGGGTGGTGTCCAAAATATGCAGAGCTTGAAACGATTGTAAAAGGCACCTATGAGTGGGAATTGGGACGCGAGTTTCGATCCGGATTATGAGCAGGTTCCGTCGGTAATCAGCCAGGCACGGTACTGAAGCTCGTCCATCGACCATTCCGGATAATCCGAAAATGACGAAGTCGTCAGCCGGGCGCTGATTCTCAGGCCGGGCAAATAACCTTCATACTCCATGTTTTGGGTTGGAGAAGTGTCTGCTGATTTTAATGTGACTCGCTCGATCGCTGCCATTGCGCCAATTCTATGGCGGCTTAATACTCAAGTCAATTAGTTTTTATACTAAAAGTGTATAAAAAAATATTAATACGCCGGGTGAGTCGGTTTTTATGGGCACAAGGCCTCGTTATTAAATGACTTTTATTGACCTGCTTTTAATCCCTGTTTTCTTAAACAATTTCAGAAAATTTATTAAAGTTTTGCTGACACACACCGATCAGAACAGTGTCTAGGCTGGAGGACTTGGTGGGTACGAAAGCTTAGATGCTTGACTGGGGGCCGTTACACTTGAATTTCGAATCAACCACGACTGAGGAGTTGGTTCGGGGTACAGCGACAGGTGATGACGGCTCCTTTTTTTTTCGCTATTCTAGACCTCATGGTCACACTCAATCATATTGGCATTGCATCAAACGGAGAACAGCTCGAAAAGCTGTTTAAACTCTTGAATATTACCCGTGGAGTGACCGAGTCGGTTCCGGAGCAAGGAGTCGACGTTCATTTTTTCAATTTGGCAGGAGGGGCTCCGCATCTCGAGCTACTTAAAATTCAGGATCCTGAAGGAACCATCGCTCAATTCATCAAAAAACGTGGCCCCGGAATTCATCACCTTTCTTTTCAGGTCGATTCCGGAAAGCTCGACGATATTTCTGCCCGACTTAAAACTGAAGGTTTCAAATTGATTTACGAAACTCCAAAGTTAGGTGCGCAAAACATGCGTGTTAATTTTATTCATCCTGCAACCGCAGGCGGTGTGCTCATCGAGCTCATGGAAGGAATGGTCTAATATGCCAGTTCGTTTGAGTGATACCCTAAAAAAACTTCTTTTAGCTTATGTCGCTGTATTCATTGTTCAGCACATTATTGATCAATTCATGGGAGGAAACTTCGCAGGGTGGTTTGCCCTGACTCCGATTGATTTCTTTCACGGAAAAATCTGGACGTTGTTTACCTATGGTTTTTTGCATTCTGACATCATGCCCCTCGTATTGAACTGCCTGGTTCTGGCATTTATTGGCGGTGAACTCGAAGCCATCTGGGGCAAAAAGAAATTCCTCACCTACTATTTTTTCTGTTCGATCATGGTCGGTGTGTTCTATCTTTTTTTGCAGCTTTTGCCGGTCGCGCTTCCTCCTCTGATGGGGGCATCGGGAGGTGTCTATGGAGTGCTTATGGCGTATGGAATCCTTTTTCCTGAGCGCGAACTCCTCTTCATGATGTTGTTTCCGATGCAGGCCAAGCAATTTGTCTGGGTACTTGCCGGTATCGAGTTTCTTCAAGCCGTATTTTCAGGTGGTGGATCTGGCACCATGGTCGCTGCGGTCGCTCACCTTTCGGGAATGGGCGTGGGATTTCTCTACCTTTGGGCAATGGCCAAAGGAATCAGGATTCGTAAAGGCAACGCGGCCAAGATCGGATCGACCAAGAGAAATGCAAGTCATCTGAGATTGGTGCCCGGAACTGAGGATGATGAGCCCAAGCGTGGTGGCCCCAAAACCTGGCACTAGTCGACCGCTGAAAATAGCGAATCTGCTGCTTGGACTTACAAAAAAATTCTTCGAAGCACAGGCAGTGCATCTCAGTCATTTTTTGTTCGCCCAATTCGCATCTTCGCCATTTTGAGCGGCCGTCATACCTGAGCTAGTTGGGATTAGGCTGTGTTGTTCAGTTTGCTGCTGGTGGCAGCTGGAATGTGTTTGTTTTGTACGGTTATCATACCAAACACAATCGACTCTCATCCTGAGAAACCCCGGTTTCTTAATTGCTGTACCGAAGACCTATTCAGAGAAATCGTTCATGATAGCAGGTCAAAATCAGAATCAGAAAAGACAGTAATCTGGCAAGAACGATTAAGGTCCAGATTTTTAAGCGAAATTTCCAGCGGAAATCACGCTCAAGTTTTTCCTGAAATTGACGACAAGTCATACAAGTGGTTTGTTGACTCATAGAATCACCCCATTTCTTTGGTAGAGAATGGGGCAAATCCCTCTGCGGCGACTGTGTTTGGCAGAGCCGACTCTGCAATAATGATACCTGCAATTCTTTTCACGCAATTACCATGCAGCTTCGCTGCTAGTGGCAGCTGGAATGGCGTTTTGCCTGGGTGGAATTCGGCCCTTTTAAAAAAACTGAACTATTGATCGGTAACAGCTGAAACGCCATTCGGCTGCCCAAGCTTTGCCTTGATCGCAGGAAAGTTTTTCAGATTCGAATCATCCGCATACCAGCTCAGAACCATGCGTTGATAAAGATCGGTCGAAAATGCGTTGATGACGTTCTGGCGTTTCTGCAGGCGCGTTTCGGTTCTCCAGAATTTTGGATTCCAGCAAGTCAGTCTTTTCTTTGCTGGATCGACCACGGTATAGGTCGCCAGGTTGTCGGCATTCTTTACGCTCGTAGGAATTCCAATCAGAATGTCATCGAGCTTGAAAGTCTTTGCGGCCTCGAGAGTGTATTGCAAAAAACCAGTGGTCTCGGCCAAGCTATAGAAAGTGTCTTGGGCGAATTGAAGAATTTCTTTGCGAAGGGCGAGGTTCTCGTTCGAATTCTGATCGTTTTCCGAGTTCGAGGCCAAAGCATAAGCATGGGTCACATTCACATGGGGGGCTGATTGATCAGCGAGGTGCTCATGCGAAGCATGAGCAGAAGTGGCGATCGATGCGGTGATGGCAAATAGGTATCCCAAATGGGTCATTTCCGAAATCTCCTGAGGAACGCTGCAAAAGTTAACAAGTATTGTGTAATAATGCAAGGTTCCGGTGTTTTTTAGCGAGGATTTCGTAATAAATTCAACAAGAACAAAACCTTGACTGAAGTCCCAAATCCAAGTAAATTTCTAAACTATGTCATTACTTCACGAAGCTATTATTGAGAAAAAATTTGATACCCGTATGGTCGAAAAGAACCTCGTTCGCAACGTTGTTGCCGATAAAGAGGTCAAAGCCCATGTTGAGAATCTTCAAGACGACGGCGAGAACGCGACTTACATCAGTCTCGACGAACTCGAAGATCAATAAATCCTGCACGTTACATCTATGAACCCACAACAAGAAAAAGTAGTCATTCTCGGCACGGGGCCTGCGGGCCTCACTGCAGCTATCTATGCTGCTCGCGCTAATCTCAGTCCCCTTTGTATCGAAGGCTCTCAGCCGGGTGGTCAGCTGACCATTACGACTGAAGTCGAAAATTATCCGGGTTTTCCAAACGGAATTCAGGGCCCGGAGTTGATGGAGCTGACCCGCAAGCAGGCGGAGCGTTTCGGCACGCGCTTTAAGCAAGGTGATGTGCAAAAGGTCGATCTTTCAAAGCGTCCTTTTACGATGACTCTTGCTGACGGTTCAGAAGTAAAAACGGCTACTTTGATTATTGCAACCGGAGCGTCTGCAAAATTACTGGGTCTTCCAAACGAAACCCGGTTGATGGGCCGTGGGGTATCGGCATGTGCGACCTGTGATGGTTTCTTTTTCAGAAATCAAGATATCGCCATCGTAGGCGGCGGCGACACGTGTATGGAAGAGGCAAACTACCTGACCCGCTTTGCAAAGAGTGTAACCGTCATCCATCGCCGTGATTCCTTTCGCGCGAGCAAGGTCATGCAAGACCGCACGATCAATAATCCAAAAGTAAAAATCATCTGGGACACTGCCGTGGAAGATATTATCGGTGATCAAGAAGTGATCGGCGCAAAACTTAAAAATTTAAAAACAAATGCAGTCAGTGAGCTTAAGGTTTCTGGTGTGTTTGTTGCGATCGGGCATCAGCCGAATACGAAGCTATTCAAAGGCCAGCTCGAGATGAATTCCGCAGAATACCTTTTGGTAGAGCCCGGAACCAGCAAGACCAAGATTCCAGGCGTTTTTGCCGCTGGCGATGTAGCAGATCATGTTTATCGCCAGGCCGTAACGGCAGCCGGTACCGGCTGTATGGCGGCAATCGATGCCGAGCGGTTCTTAGAAAGTGAAAACCTCTAAAGTTGCTGCTTCAACGATTCAAACTTTCTCTCGAAGTTGCAATCCGTTTCCTGGCCTCTAAATCCCGCGGTAATTCACTCTCCTTCATTACTTTTGTTTCGATCTTGGGCGTTTGTGTCGGCGTGCTCGCTCTTCTCTTGGTAACGAGCGTGGTAAATGGTTTCGAGCACGAACTCACGAGAGTGATTTCAGGCACTCAAGGCGACATTTTGTTTTATACCCGCTCGGCCCCGATTCGGGATCGGGCAGAGCTAGAGCGAAAAATCCGCGAATTTACCCCCCATTTGCAGGCGATCACCGGTTCTTTCGTCAGTGAAGTGATGTTCAATGGTCCCGAAGGGGTGGCAGGGGGAGCGATTGAAGGGGTTGAGCTCGAGTCTTGGGGCGAAGTCATTTCGGTGGCTGATCGATTGGTTCCGGGCGGAAGTATGCCGACTCATGACAATGAAATCGTCCTCGGAAGTGCACTGGCCGAGCGTCTTGGCGTAAAAACCCATGATTCGGTTCGGGTCATTCTGCCGTTCTCGGACGCAGATCATGAAGGCGGCTATGGCGCGCCTCGGGTTCGTGATTTCAGTGTGGTCGGCATCGTGCATCTTGGAATGTATGATTATGATTCAAAATATGCGTATGCGCCGCTCAGCTCGGTTCAGGCCTTGGTTCTGAATGACAGCCAGTCTGATGAAAGCAGTGCGCCGAAGAATTGGATTACTTCCTTTCGAATCAAGCTCAAGGACGGGGTGAATGCCGCTCAAGAAGCGGGCGAACTTTCGCAACATTTTGGATTTCCGTACCGAGTGCGGGATTGGAGCCAGCTTAATAAAAACCTTCTCTATGCCATTACGCTAGAGAAAGCGGTCATTTCGATATTGCTCACTATTATCATGATCGTAGCGGCCTTTAATGTGGTCAGTGCGCTTTTGATGATGGTCTACGAGAAGGAACGCGAAATCGCCATTCTTCGGGTGATGGGGGTGCGTCGCGCCGATCAGTTCATCTTGTTCTCTTGGATCGGATCGTTTTTTGGCCTGATGGGAACCTTTGCGGGCATCGTTGTGTCTTTGATCGGGGTATTCATCTTAGGAAAAACACATTTGATCCAGCTTCCTGCCGAGATTTATCATCTAGAATACCTTCCGGTGGTGATTCGCTGGACAGAGTGGAGTGCGATTGCTTTAATGGCATTTGTCATTTGTTTTCTGGCGACCGTGGGACCCGCACTTAAAATTGCGCGAAGATCTCCGGTCGATGCCTTGAAATGGAGCATGTAGTTTAGAGATGAACGAAACCATTCTGCGCGCGCGCAATCTGCATAAAGAATACGTCAAAGGCACTGAGCGACTTCGGGTCGTAAAGGGTGTTTCGCTCGATATTCACAAGGGCGATTGTGTGGCCATCATGGGGGCTTCGGGCGCGGGCAAGAGCACGCTGCTTCATTTGCTGGGTGGACTTGATTTTCCTTCTTCAGGAGAGATTTATTACGGCGAAAACAAAGCCAACCTCTGGAAAATGTCCGATGAGCATCTTTCTGAGTTCAGAAACAGGAATCTCGGTTTCATTTTTCAATTTCACTACCTTTTGCCCGAATTCACTTCGCTCGAAAACGTAATGATGCCGGCTTTGATTGCGGGGCTCGATCGCAATCAGGCACAAACTCGTGCAACGGAATTGCTTCAATACGTCGGTTTGAGTGCTCGCGCCGAGCACCGTCCTTCTGAGCTTTCGGGTGGAGAGCAGCAACGGGTGGCTATTGCCAGAGCGATCATGCTGACCCCGAAATTGATCCTGGCTGACGAAATGACCGGAAACCTCGACTCCGAAAATACCGCCCGTGTGATCGACCTACTTTTGGATCTCAACCAAAAGCTTGGAATTGCCATCCTCCTCGTAACTCACGATAATGACGTTGCGCGTCGAATGAAGAGAGTTTTGACGATGAAAGATGGAAAAATCATTTCCTTGTGATAAGACCGTAAGTCTAGTGAAACTTTTGACGTTATTTATTGCATCATGGCTGATTACACCCTTGTCGTTTACGCCTAGCGCCTTCGCAGAAAATGAGAAGGTGACCGAGGTCAAAACCGTCGGTTTGAAGCGCATCGAGCGTGATGCCATCCTCGAAAAAATTAGTTCAAAGCCAGGTGCCGAATATAACGCCGATACCTTGCGTACCGATATCGAGGCTCTTTACGGAATGGGCTATTTCGATGAAATCGACATCTCGAAAGATGCCGCTCCCGCAGGTGTTGCCCTTACGTTTACGTTCAAAGAGCGTCCGGTCATCAACGAAGTCATGTTCGAAGGCAATGACAAGATCACCACGACCGATCTCGAAGAAGTGGTCAAAGTCAAAAAGTGGAACATTCTCGACGTCAATAAGGCCCAACAGGACGTCGACCTCATTCAGAAACATTACGAGGAAAAGGGTTATTACCTGGCCAAGGTTTCTTATGACGTTCGCCCCGACAAAGATGGCGAAGTCAAACTCGTGTACAAGGTGGCAGATTACGACAAGGTCGAGATCAAGCAGATCGTATTCCTGAATAATAAAAAATTCGCAGACGAGAAGCTCAAGTCAGTGTTCCAGGAAACCAAAGAAGGTAACTCGGTAAGCATTCTCTCGAGTTCAGGAACTTTCAAGGAAGCATCGTTTAAGATCGATCTTCAGCGCCTCCAGTATTTCTATCTCGATAACGGTTATCTCAAATTCAAATTCGAAAACCCGATCATCACCATCAGTGATGATAAAAAATATGTTTATATCTCGGTTTATGTCGAAGAAGGCGATCAGTACAAGATCGGCTCTTACGACTTCAGCGGCGACCTGCTTTTCTCTAAGGACGACCTCAAAAAAGAAATCAAGTTACTCGAAGGAGATACTTTCAGTATCACCACGCGAAATGCCGACATTCAGCGTTTGACTGAAAAGTATCAGGATTTGG
Source organism: Oligoflexia bacterium (assembly GCA_903831745.1). Classification (GTDB taxonomy): domain Bacteria; phylum Bdellovibrionota; class UBA1018; order UBA1018; family CAIMNF01; genus CAIMNF01. Next base: position 25,281 of record CAIKYX010000130.1, on the reverse strand, counting down.
GCTATGCGTTTGCGAACGTGGTTCCGAAAATGGATTTTAATGAGGACGCCAAGACTGTTTCCGTCGATTACGGTTTCGAAAAAGGCAACCTCGTCCATTTCGGCGAGATTCATATTCTCGGAAACTCGAAGACCTACGATAAGGTCATCCGTCGCGAGCTTCGTATTTACGAAGGCGAGTTGTTCAGTGGATCAAAACTCCGCGTCTCTAAAGAACGGGTCGAGCGTCTGGGGTTCTTCTCTCCCGGTGAAGTTCAGTTCAATCAGGTGCCACGCAAGGGCCGTGATGACGTAGTCGATATCGACATTCAGGTAAAAGAGCGTTCTACCGGCAGTGTGACCCTCGGTGCGGGATACAGCTCGGTTCAAGGATTCTTTTTTCAAGGTAAGGTTCAAGAAATCAACTTGTTTGGAACCGGACAAAGCATTGCGTTTGAAACCCAGTGGGGTCGCCAAGATCTGGTTCGCAGCTTCAGTCTCGAATTCATGGATCCGTATGCGTTTGATACCGATTGGAGCGCGGGATTTGACTTGTTCATGAGCAATGCACCGATTCCGGATCGCTATCTGATTCGTAGATCGGGAATTCATCTGAAGTTCGGTCATCCGTTGACTGACGATATTCAGGGCTTCATCACTTATAAACTCGAAAACCTTCGAGTCCTTCAGAGTTATGCAGTGGCACAGAACCTCAGTGCGACTCCTCCGATTCAAGGAATCTCAGTCAATGATTCACTCGACGTCGGAAATCTCTCGAGTGTTGTATTCAGCGCAGTTCGCGATAAACGAAATAACCGCTTCGAGACCACCGGCGGAAACTATCAAAACGCCTCGCTCGAATACGCGGGTATTGGTGGGGCCAAGAACTTTGCGAAGATTACGTTGAACAATCGTTTCTATGACAATTTCATCGGCAACTTTGTCTTCAAGAACAGCACCGAAGTAGGTGGAATGATCGATACAGGTGGAAAAGGGATTCCTCCTTCTGAATCCTTCTTTCTCGGTGGTCCTTGGAATATGCGCGGTTACGATGCTTTCTCGCTTGCTCCGATCCTGATGCGTCCGGACGGCAGTGTCGAAAAAGTCGGTGGCGCCTCAGAAATGTTCTCACTTTTCGAGATCGAACATCCGTTGATCAAGGAAGCCGGAATCAAATGGGTGATGTTCTACGATATCGGAAATACTTTTTATGGTATTCCCGGAATCGATAAGAGTGCGAGCCTTGATCTCAGACAAGATTACGGATTTGGAATTCGCTGGTTTTCTCCGCTCGGGCCTTTGCGCTTCGAATGGGGATTTCCGATTGGAAGAAGAGTGGTTAAAACCACTCAGCAAATTGAAGAAAGCCCGGTCTTTATTTTCTTCATTGGACAGCCGTTTTAAAGCTGCCGGCACACAAGGTGTCGGTAGAAACAGAAAGGAAACTGAAAGTAATGAATCGTTTAGCAACTATCGCGTTTGTCGTGAGTGCACTTGTTTTGAATGCGGGTTTCGCCCGTGCGGATGACATGAAAATTGGTATCATCGACATGCAAAAAGCCATCCAGACTTCTCCTGCCGGCAAAAAAGCCAAAGGCGAACTCGAACAGGCTTTCAATAAGAAGAAAAAGGAACTCCAGGATCAGGAAGCGACCCTGAAAAAAGATCAGGAAGCGTTCCAGAAAAAGCAAGCGGCTCTCAGCGAGTCTGCCAAGAAAGACCAACAAGCCAAGCTTCAAGAAAAATTCATGAAGTATCAAGATACGCTTCAGAAGTCTCAAGCTGAGATTCAGAAAAAAGAACAAGAGATGAGTCAGCCGATCATCGTCAAGATTCGCGAAAAAGTGTCTGAAATTGCGAAAAAGAAGAATTTGAACCTGGTTCTCGAGAAAAACGAGAATATCGTCATCTACTCGCAAGAGAAGGACGATATTACCGAGGAAGTCATGAAAGGACTCGATTAATCGAATTCGAAAACGATGTTTAACGTCAACGAATTAAAGAATTTGATCAAAGCGCACGTGGCCAATGAAAACTTGGTCGGTGCGCTTTTGTCGCAATTAAAGCTTACCGGACTCGCTACCTTGCAAGAAGCTGGGGCTGGCGACGTTGCCTTCTTTTTTTCTAAAAATTATCAAAACGAACTTTTAAGGTCTAAGGCTGGTGTAATCGTCACCGGAAAAGCCTTCGTGGCACCGCTCGAGGCGGCGGGAATTCCCCAGTGGAAGTCGTCGGTTTTTCTCGCATGTGACGATCCTTATTTAGCCATGGCGGTTCTGTCGGGCGAGTTTTCGAAGCACCTGTCTGATCATGATCATCAGGTTCCGTCAGTTGAAAGCGAAATTCATCCTTCGGCAGTCATTGATGATTCCGCCAAGATCGGCAAGGGTGTGAAGATCGGCGCGGGAGTGGTCATCGAGACGGGCGTCGAGATCGAATCAGGCGTGGTCCTTTATCCGCATTGCTACATCGGGCCCAATTCGACTATCGGGCAAAATACGGTTTTATTTCCGAGAGTCACCCTTTATGAAAAAACGGTGATCGGTAAGAACTGTAGAATTCATGCGGGAGCTGTGATTGGCGGCGATGGTTTTGGATATGCACCGGTCATAGACCCGGCCAGCAAACTGCCAATCCGACATCAGAAGATTTATCATGTTGGCAATGTCATCATTGAAGACGAAGTCGAAATCGGTGCCAATTCGACGATCGACCGAGGAACCTTGGGAAGCACTCGGATTCACAAACAGGTTAAAATAGATAATTTGGTTCAGATTGGTCATAACTGCGAAGTCGGCGAAGGCTCGGTACTTTGTGGTTGTGCCGGTATGGCCGGAAGTTCTTCACTTGGAAGATTTGTGGTCATAGGGGGTCAGTCCGGAACAGCCAACCAAGTTCACGTCGGAGACTATGCAAAATTGGGCGGATACACCGGCGCCGCAAAAGACGTTGAATCGGGAGCTGAAATGGCGGGAGTTCCCGCTAGACCGCTGAAAGATCACTATCGAATACTAGCAATTCAGCAAAGACTATTAAAAGATCGTGGAAGGAAATAATTATGGCCTCTGAAAATACTACTGAAAAAAACCCGTTTCATCTGGATCAGAAACAGATTCAAGAGTTTCTTCCTCACCGTTTTCCGTTTTTGATGGTGGATCGAATTCTAGAAATCACCAGTGACCATCCAGTCGATGATGAAGACATGAAGCGTAAGGTGGGTTTGAAAGTGATCGGGCAAAAAAACGTGGCCATCAATGAGCCGTTTTTTCAAGGGCACTTTCCGAGTGTGCCGATCATGCCAGGCGTGATGATCATCGAAACGATGGCCCAAGTGGCAAGTTTTTCGATGTACCCGAACGCGATCAAAAAGATTCAACAGCAAGGTGAGTCTTATCAAACCGTGCTGGTGGGGCTTGAAGACACGAGATTTCGTGCGCCGGTCACTCCCGGCGATGTCTTAAAGATCGAAACTACCGTGCTGATGTGCCGCACTTCTTTGTGGAAGTTCGGGTGTAAGGCATTTGTTGAGGGTAAGTTGGTTGCCGAAGCCACTCTGCTTGCGAACCTGATTCCAAATTCTAAACGACAGGTCTTTTAAGAGGTATTTATGACTAAAATTCATCCGACAGCCTTGGTACATGCAGAAGCGCAGATCGATCACGACGTCGAGATCGGGCCGTTTTGTACGGTGGGTGCGAATGTTCGAATAGGAAAAGGCACGAAGCTGATCAGTCATGTGGTTGTAGATGGCTGGACGACGATCGGAACCGACAACGTGTTCTTTCCGTTTTCGGTCATCGGCGCAATTCCGCAGGATTTGAAATACAAAGGCGAGAAAACCGAACTCATTATCGGTGATCACAATACGATCCGCGAATCAGTGACACTGAATCTCGGAACGGTTCAGGGTGGCGGAAAGACGGTGCTCGGTAGTCACAATCTTCTGATGGCTTATGTGCATTTTGGACATGATTGCATTGTGGGCAGTCACTGTATTTTTGCAAACTCTTCAGGGATGGCCGGACATGTGACCATCGAGGATTATGCCAATATCGGCGGCATGGTCGGAGTGTCCCAGTTCTTAAGAGTAGGTACTCATAGTTATGTCGGCGGTATGTCGGCAGTGGTACGTGATGTTCCTCCTTTTGCGATCGTGGTGGGCCAACGTCCGTGCGAAATCAAGGGCGCGAATATCATCGGATTACGCAGAAAAGGTTATAAGGCCGAGACCATTACGGCGATCAATGAGTCATTGAAACTTTGGAAACGAACCGATGTCACCAAAGAACAATGCCTGCTTGAAATCGAAACGCAATATGGCGAAATTCCGGAAGTGAAGCAATTGGTAGACTTTATGAGAAAAAGCGAGAGTGGTTGCCTGAAATGAGGGTATTCGTCTCTGCGGCGGAAGTCTCATCCGATATCCACGCTACGATTATCCTCTCAGCGTTATCCCAGCGTCTCGAAAAATCCGGAAAGAAGATTCAAATTGCAGGAATCGGGGGCGAAAAGCTCCGCTCATTGCCGGGCTTTCAGTGTATCGAAAAGGCCGAATCGTTGCGCGCGATGGGCTTCGTAGAGGTTCTTGGCAAGCTCTTTCATATTCGTAATGTCCTGCATCGGGCGAAGCGGTTCATTCAGGATTACGACCCTGATCTCATCATCACTTTTGACTATCCGGATTTTCATTTCAAGTTGATGAAGAGTATTCAGCCCTTTTCTGCTCGAGCGCTCAAGGTTTGTGGCATTCCTCCGAAAGTTTGGGTCTGGAGATCAAAGCGGGTCGAGAAGATCAGACAGCTTTACAACGGGGTGTGGGTCATTCTGCCTTTTGAAAAAGACTTCTATGAAGCTCGCGGCATTCCGGTCATTTATGAAGGAAACCCGCTCATTCAGGATTTGCTGGCGGCCGAAGTGAAGGTCATTCCAACGAAGTCGGATGAACTTGCTGTTGCGGTCATGCCCGGAAGTCGTGACGGAGAGCTTAAGTACCATTTGCCGGTCATTCCCGAGACCCTCGAGCTTTTTTCCCAAAAGATTTCAAAGCGGATTCAAGCACTCGTGCCGATTCCAGGTTCGCTCGACGATGGAAAAGTTCGCCAATTCTTAAAAGATACGTCGAGAGTTCATTACCAATTCGTGGTCGACGGTTCTGTTTCGTGCTTACGAAGTGCTCCGCTCGGGCTCATTAAATCGGGTACCTCGACACTCGAAGCGGCTGTTCTGGGTTGTGTGCCGGTCATCTTTTACAAAGTAAATCAGATTACCGAATGGATTTTTCAATTCGGAATTCGTTATGCGGGGCCTATCGGTTTACCAAACATTCTGATGGGTATTCGCGATCGGGCGAAGAGTGTGTTTCCCGAGTTTTTGGGGCCTGAAGCAACGCCAGCGTCACTTTCAGATGCACTTTTACGGTTCTACCAGGATCAGGAATTGCAGAAGCAAGTGCGGGTCCGGGCGGATGGTTTAAAGCAATCATTGGTTCCACATGTTGATCTGGGTGTGCGAGTGGCTGAAAAGTTATTCAATTGGCAGGAGCAGAAACCTTATCAAATCGAGCGTATTCACCAGACTTTCTTGATCTATCTTGCGTCGCAGGTGTGGTCGTCGGTGAACTGGGTCAGGCGCACGCTTCATCGCCTCGGAATTCTGTCTACCGTTCAGGTAAAAACACCTTCTGTGCTAGTGGGTAATCTTCAGGCAGGCGGTTCGGGTAAGACTCCAGTCGTGATTGCGCTGGCCAAGGAAGCGGTGAGACGCAAAATGCGGGTCGCAGTGGTGAGTCGAGGTTATGGCTCAAAAAATAGTGTGTCACGCGTCATCGAGCCTTCGAAGCCGGCGCTTGCCAGTGAGGTGGGTGATGAGCCTGCCGAAATTAGAAAGGCCGTACCAGTGGTTTATCTCGGAATCGGAGCGAACCGGGTACGCACCCTTGAATTGTTGCCCGAGGTCGATCTGATTCTGTTTGATGATGGTTTTCAGAACCTCAGTTTTAAGTCCTTGCACACTTTGCTGCTCATGACCGGTCGGGCTCGAAGTGAGGTAGTTTATCGCGATTTTTTTGGGCAGCAAAGATTTGCAGAGCAAGTGCTGAACACGGATTCACTTCAATTTAAAATCAACGCGGTCCCTGAAAAACCAATTTGGATTCTTTGTGCAGTAGCAAATCCTTCGCGAGTGGCCTTTTTTTACCAACAAGCCGGAGTCCGCGTCAGAAGGGTGATTGCCAAGCCAGATCACTCTCTATTTGAAGCATCAGAAGTCAGGGATCTGATCGGGCAGGCCAGGCAGGATGGTTCGATCCTCAGTGTCACTGAAAAAGACTTTGTGAAACTGGTAGAACAGGGTTTTTCAGAGCAGGATTTCTTTGTTTTGAGGCGTGAAATAGACTCAAAAGATTGGCTAAATCAAGTATTTGAGCGTTTGCAAAGCAACGCGTCGTTCGTTAGAATGATTTAAGAATGAAACCGAGCGTCGTAGTCTCTACCGTATCTTTCAGCCTCATCTTGATTATTCAAGGCTGCTCCTCGTCAAGCAACCTCAGAAAATTCAAAGACGAAGATCTTCAAAAAGAGATCCCTGCTGATATTGCCAAGCGATTTGAAGTCAAGGATGCTACTCCTACGCCGACTCCCGAGTCGGTGGTGGTAACTCAACCTACTCGCTCAAAAAAGAAGAAGGCACCCAAGAAGGAGCCTAAAGTGACCAAACAGGTTCTCGTTCCGCCGGTTCGCACGATCGACCCCATGCCATTTGAAGTGGGTGAAAAACTCGCTTACGGAATTCGTTTTATCGGAGTCACAGCCGGATATTTTAATACCGAAGTGTTGCCGATGAAGACCGTCGATGATCGCAAAGTCTATCATCTGCATGGTGCTGCAAAAACGGTTAAACTATTCGAGCTGGTCTACCGCGTGAATGATCAGATCGATAGTTTCTGGGATGCGGAAGGTTTGTACTCACACAAGTTCACCATGGACCTCGATGAAAGCAAGCAGACCCGCAAGGTCATCGAGCTCTATGATTACGACAATAAAAAGAGCTTCTATTGGAACCGCGTCGACCATGTCGAAAAGGGATTCAAGGAACAAAAAGAACAATACGACATAGCGCTTTGGTCGCAAGACCCGCTTTCTTCACTTTATTATTTCCGCGTATTGGCCTTACCGAAAGAAGTAGGAAAGGAAACTCGGTTTCCGTTGGTTCTCGATGGCAAGCCCTGGGAATCGGTGGTTCGGTATCTGGGACGCGAGAAAATCTATGCCGGCGGACGTGATTTCGAAGCGGATGCCTATCAGCTCGAGAATTACCAAAATGGCGAGCTCAAGAACAAGGACAACAAGGTGTGGCTGTCGGCAGATGTCCATCGCTACGTATTGCGGATCGAAGCCAAACTCAAAGTGGGTTCCTTCGCTGTCGCTCTTGATAAGATTTTATGAAACGTATTTTACTTCGCAGCCCAAACTGGATCGGAGATCAGGTTTTGGCATATCCCTTCTACCGCTTTCTTAGGCGGGCTTATCCCCAGGCCTGGATCGGATCGGTTTGCACCGAATGGGTACGCGATATTCAATTCAAGGGCTTGATTGACGAGGTATTTGTTTTGCCCAAAAAAAAGGGTGATTCTGTCTATCGTTCATTTCAGACCATCCGTGATTTTTCAAAGAGAGTGAAGCAAAGTGGCCCATGGGATCTGGGTATTTCTCTTCCGAATTCATTTAGCTCGGCGCTTCTACTCTACTGGGCAGGAGCAAAGGAGCGTCGGGGATATCACACCGATGCTCGAGGCATGTTGCTCACGCAGAAAATGCCGTGGGTACCGGGATCGGGCGTTCATCGTGCGCAGGCTTATCTGAATTTGCTCGAGCCCGAAGGGGGAACGCGGTTTCCGGCAGTCGATTACTGGAACCATTCGGGAGAAACCTCGTTTGATCCCATCACGTTTTGGCCAGACATGATTCCGATTGAGCCACCTCGCGATAATTATTTTTTATTGGCCCCCGGCGCCACAGCTGACTCTAGACGTTGGTCGGTCGAGCAGTTTTCTGAACTCATCGAAAAGATTCAAGAACGGACGGATTTTCGAGCTATCGTCATCGGCGGAAATGCCGAGCGCGAGATTGCCAAAAAGTTTCTCGAACGGGGATTGCGGGTTGATGATTATACAGGCAAGGGTTGGGTGGCAGCTCACTGGAAACTCTTCAGGCAGGCCCAGTTTACTGTTTGTAATGAATCGGGGCTGGCGCATGTAGCTGCTCTTTGTGGCAGCAACGTGCAGATCATTTGCGGAGCGGCAGATCCGAAACGAACCAAGCCCATTGGCCCAGGAAAAGTGCAAGTCACGATCAATCCGGTCGAGTGTTGGCCTTGTGAAAGAAATGTGTGTCAGTTTGTAGATGAAAGAAAAAATCAGTGCTTGGTCGGAATTACGGCGAGCCGGGTATTAGAGGAAATAGAACGTGGATTCTTTTCAAGAACGTGACCCGTCCGTCTTATTCATTGATTTGAGTCAGGGGTTCGGCGAGGACCAGCAGCTGGCGCTCGAAGACATTTACGAGCTGAATGGCCGCGGCTTGAATTGGAAAATCATTTGCATGAAAGGGTCTCCGATTTATGATCGGGTGATTCAAATCGGTAAGAGTCATGCCATCGGACTCGATTCGCCGCCCGCGCACAACCTCGATCGCGGTTTCCGTGATCTTCTTGATGAGCAGTTAGCCGGAAATTCAAACCTTCTTCATATTTTCGGTTCCGAATATCTCGGAAGCATCCTGCCTTGGATGGTAAGAATGGCCAAGATTCCGATCGTCGTTTCGGAAGGGCCTCGGGTCGGAAAAAAGTGGCGACATATTTTTCAGTCATTCTTCTATCCCCGCATTGACGCCATGTTGGTTCCGTCGCAAGCACTTCGCAAGCGCATTCAAAGCATGAGACCCACTCTCGAGAACAAAGTGCGGGTGGTACATCCAGGGCTCGATTTTAATATTTTCAATCCGGATCATTTTGACTTTACGGTCCTTCGAAAGAAATGGGGAATCGAATCCGACTATTATGTAGTCGGTATGATTGCGACCCAGGAGTACAAGAAGGCGCAAGCCGCATTCATCAAGGCCGCAGCCTCTTTCTTAAGAAACGAAGAGCTTGCGACCCGCACCAAGTTTGTGATTATCGGATTCGAGCACAACGGCAATGAAGATCTGATCGAACTCATTCGTCAGTTTCATCTTCAAAATCAGATCATTTTGGCGCCCGTCGAAGAATCGATTCCAAAAGTATTGGGGTCGCTCGATGTTTATATCATCCCTTCGAGCAAGGCGATGTTCGGGCTTCAGGCGATCGAAGCGCTGGCGATGGGAACACCGATTATCTGTGCTTCAGGCCCCGATTCGAGTGAGTGGATCGGTAACTCGCAGGGCGGACTCCTGATGCGATCAGGCGATTCGTTTGATTTACAGCGCCGCCTCCGAATGATCTTAGAGGATCCTGAAGAGCTTAAGGTCATGGGCAAGCGGGCAGTGCAGTTTGCCCGACAGAATTATGATCGGAACACCCGTACAGAAAAATTGCTCGAGATTTATAAGCGCGTACTCAGGCGCCGTTCACGGTAATCAATAGGTGTCCGACACCTATTATTCAGATTTCCACGCGGCCATTTTATCCTGAATGTATCTCGTCAGATTGCCGATGGCGACGCGTTCCTGAGTCATGCCATCACGTTCGCGGACGGTGACGGTTTGATCGGTGAGTCCATCGTAATCGACGGTGATACAAAATGGAGTGCCAATTTCGTCTTGTCGACGGTAGCGTTTACCAATGGTTCCGCCTTCATCGTAAGTGGCGCGGAAGTTTGCCTTCATGTCGGCGTAGACCTTATCTGTCAGTTCGAGAAGCTCGGGTTTTTTCATCAGCGGAAACACGGCCACCTTGTAAGGAGCGAGTTTTGGATGAAGCTTAAGCACCGTGCGCTCGCCTTCTACTCGGTATGCATCACAAAGTACTGCCAAAAGAGCGCGATCACAACCTACTGACGTTTCGATTACGAAAGGAAGGTATTTTTCTTTGGCTGCTTCATCGAAATACTCGCACTTCTTGCCAGAAAACTCTTGGTGTCTGCGCAAGTCGAAATCAGAGCGGTTATGAATTCCTTCGATTTCCTGCCAGCCGATTGGAAATTCGTACTCTACGTCAAAGGCCGCTCGTGCATAGTGCGCAAGTTCGGTCGGTCCGTGTGGATGAAAGCGCAACTTCGAGCGGCGTAAGCCGTTGCCTAAGTGCCAATTAACGCGCACTTCTTTCCACTTTTCGAACCATTCCATATCGGTGCCCGGTTTGACGAAGTATTGCATTTCCATTTGTTCGAATTCGCGGGTACGAAAAATAAAATTGCCGGGAGTAATTTCATTTCGGAAGGCTTTTCCGATTTGGGCGATCCCGAACGGAATTTTCTGACGGGCCGTTTGTTGCACGTTCTCGAAATTGACGAAAATTCCTTGGGCGGTTTCGGGACGAAGGTACACCACACTAGAAGACTCTTCGAGTGGTCCCATGAAGGTCTTAAACATCAGGTTAAACTGACGGGGCTCGGTGAGTTGACATTCGCCATGTTGACCAGGGCGCAAAGAAGACTTCTTGCCGCAGTTGGCGTGTTCGAGTTTGTCTGCGCGAAAACGACCTTTACAGGTTTTACAATCGACGAGTGGATCGACAAAGCCTTCGACGTGGCCCGAAGCCTCCCAAGTACGGGGGTGCATGAGGATCGAGGCGTCGAGACCTTCAATATCATCGCGATCGGTCATGGCGCGCCACCAAGAATTCTTGATGTTCAGTTTGAGCTCTACTCCGAGGGGGCCGTAGTCCCAACAAGAGCCGATGCCGCCGTAAATTTCGGAGGATGGAAAAATAAAGCCCCTGCGCTTGCAGAGGGATACGAGATCCGCAAAATCGGTGAGTTCGCGGGATGGGGTCACAGGGGTTGTATTTTCGGTCATGTCGAAAAGATTAGCATGAAATCTTAGGAATAAATAGTCCCTGTGTAACGAAAACAGCTGACCGTATGCTCGACGATCAGGCCGCAGGCCTGCATATGCGCATACATGATGGTGCTGCCAACGAATTTGAATCCCCGCTTTTTGAGGTCCTTCGATAGGGCATCGCTTTCGGGCGAAGTCGCCCTGAAGTCGCGACTGCCCTTGGGGTGAAGAACGATAGGTTTGTTTTTGACGAAGCTCCAGATATAGCGATCAAAGGTACCGAACTCCTGTTGAACTTCGAGAAATGCCTGGGCATTGGTAACGGTGGCATTTACTTTCAGGCGGTTTCGAATGACGCCTTCATCTTTCAGGAGTGCGGCAATTTTCTTTGTGTCGAAACGGGCGACTTTTTTGGCATCGAAGCCGGCAAAGGCTTTTCGATAGTTTTCGCGGCGCCTTAGAATAGTATCCCACGATAGTCCGGCTTGGGCGCCTTCTAGGATCAGGAATTCAAAATGGGTTTGGTCATCGTGCACTGCGCGCCCCCATTCCTTGTCGTGGTAAGCGATCATATAGTCTTTTTCACCCGCCCAAGGACATCGAACTTTTGGACTTTTCTTTGCCATGGTAATTAGGTCGCATATTCAAGATCGATTGGCAAATTGCAGATTGATTTATTAAACATAAAATGTTAAATTGCGACAGGTCTGCATCCGGAGAAGGTGATATCAATGAATAAAATTTGGATTATTCTCGGCATTTTCATGGGCTTTGTTCTAAATCCGAGTGGTGCGCGTGCAAACACTCCAGACAACACGGCGGTGATCAATCTTCCTGGTCCCGCAAAGCTAACGACTGTTATTGCCAACAAAGCAATGGCCCAACCTCCAGTCGAAGACTTGGGCGAGCAGCGAATGTGCGTAAAGCAGACGCACGATAGTCGCAACAATACTCCCGTTCAGAAATACGTCGTTTGTCTGGGATACACGCTCGATCAAGAGCAGAACGCTCACATTTTATCGGCGAGTATCAATGGTGTAAAAGCGCGTGGTTTTTTTAATGTCAACGAGCCATCCGATTTGTGCCATCACCTCAGCTATCGTCGTGCGCGCGTCAATTACAATATGGGCACCGAAGTGATTTACACTCGCGTGCAGGATGATAATGCGTTCGAGGGTGCTACCGAAGATCCGCAGCTGAAGAAATCTCCCTTTTGGTATCAAGAAGAAGGTGCGGATGATGCGTATTACCCAGTCAAAGATCTCGTTTGCCTAAATTAAGAGAACTGCTGAAAAAAACAAATCTGATTTTACGGTGAGACCCTATTTTTGCTCTGAGAGCAGTTCAAGAGAAGTCTGTCCCACCACTTTCAGCACATCACGAGAAATGTATTCCGAAGTATCGAGGTGGGTATGCCATTCGGGCGGAAAGCCACCTTCTTGGGTCATGTAGATCAGATCGACCATCGGAAACTGTCTCAGTTCTCGCACGTAATAGTGATCATCTACGATCGGACCAATCTTATAGGTCGGAAAGTAATCCTGGTAACCTAGGGTTTTCGCCGCACGGTGCAGTCCTTCAATGACTTCTGGAGCGTTCTTAAGCGAGTAATTTTCTTCCGGAAAAACCGAACCCAAACGTCCGACCATGTCGTAGTTGATACCGAATTGGGCGTGGTAATTGGCTGGAACCGGATTCTTCGCCCAATACTGCGAACCCAAACAATAAGAAGGGGGATTATGTGGGCTTCCCCAATCCTCGGCGTCCCAAAGTGCCAGATCAATTCCGAACGGAAGATCCATACCCTGAACGGCTTTTGCAATTCCGAGTAGAATGGCAACGCCGCTTCCTCCATCGTTTACGCCCGGAACCGGTTCGTGGCTTTTGAGTGGATCGGTGTCTTGATCGGCAAAAGGACGGTTATCCCAATGTGCCGAAAACAAATAGCGCGTGTTGGCCTTAGGATTGTATTGAGCAATGATATTGCGAACAGGAATTGTTTTTTGATCGAAGGTGACCGCAGTCGTCGTTTGCTCAACGACGGTGGCTCCCAATCGCTTTAATTCCGACACCAGCCAATCGCCGGTGTTTTTGTGGGCTTCGGTGCCCGGAACTTTCGGGCCGAACTTCTCGTATTTCTGAATGACTTCAAAAGCGTAGTTCTCGTCGTAGTTGGCCTTAAAGGTGTTTTTGGGTTTTCCGGAGCACGAGAAATCACAGCCGCTCAGGGTAATGCAAAATAGGATCGGAATAAGTATTTTCATGATTGAGTAGGTCGATAGTAACCGATCATCCAGGCAAAAATCCAGAGTGGACCAATGAAAAGTTGAGCGAGGTTGCTAAAAAAAGCAGGAGACTTCTTTTCGAAAACATAATGTCCGGCCAATTGAAAAATCCAGGCGAGCGCCTGTAGTCCTGTCAATACCGGTAGCGAAAGGTGACGGGCAAGCAAGTAATTCAAATACGCGAACAGCAAATAAGGAACGGAGAGTTTTGCATCAATCCGCGCGGTATAAATCGCTCCGACAAAAAACAAGATGATTCCGAGATCGACTCGAAAGAGTGCATCGGCCGCTCCGGGGCTCCAAAGCACCACGTGAGAAAGCAATCCGAGTAAACTAAATAGCACGAGGGGAATTCCCACCATGTGCAAAAGCTTGTTTCCTTTGCTTTGATGATACTGTTCATAATCCTTAAAATCTATGATGAGGGCGGGTGAAGGAAGTGTATTCATGCCTTAAACTTAGCAAGGCGTTCGGGCAAGCGCACTAGGATAATCGTGCTAAAACTTGTTCTTTAATCAGGCGAATGATAAAAATCAAGTATGGCAAATTCAGGTGTTCGGCAGGTGGTTTTGGGTGCGTTATTCGTGTGTGTATTGTTCACGGGAGGCGCTCGTGCAGCCACAAAAGATCCATTTTCGGGCGAACCGGGAGACGGCACTTTTCCGGTTATCGATGCCCATACGCACAATCACTTTTCGGGACAGCCAGAAAAAACAAGCAAGATTCCAGATACTTTAGAGCAGTATCAGAAAGAAATGAAAGAGCTCGGGGTAGTGGGTGCGGTCGTGCATACTGGCGAGAATCAAGAAGGGTATCAGGATCTCGACAAATATAATGTCATTCATTGTGCCGGCACCGGTGCTGATGTGAACGTCAAGGCGATCGAAGCGGGTCTGAAGTCGGGCATGTATCGCTGTATCAAAATCTATCTGGGTTATGTGCATCAGTGGGCTTATGACAAAAAATACGAGCCAGCTTATCAATTGGCCGAAAAATACAAGGTGCCCGTAGTGTTTCATACGGGCGATACTTATTCGGTAAAAGGAAAACTTAAGTTTGCTGATCCGCTGACCATCGATGAGGTAGCTGTCGATCATCCGAACATCAAGCTCGTCATCGCTCACTGCGGAAACCCTTGGATCGAATCCGCGGCTGAAGTGGCGTATAAGAATCCGAATGTTTACCTCGATGGCTCGGCATTCGAAATCGGCATCATCGGAAAATTACCGAAAAAGGAACTTCAGGATTTTATTATCAAGCCTCTGACTTGGATTCAGGGCTACGTCGATGATCCGAAAAAACTCATGTACGGAACAGATTGGCCACTGGCCGACATGAAGGGATACCTGAATGTATTCAAGCAGGCGGTTCCTAAAAAATTCTGGAAACAGGTGTTTTACGAAAATGCCACCAAAGTATTTAATTTTCCGAACCTACCTAAGAAATAGCTCGAGCCAGGGGTTTGATCCCTGAATCAGGTCGGATCGTCATCGCGATGCGCTTTCGCATACACATAGTCTTGGGCATCGTATACGAAAAATGAATGTTGGATTGGGCGACCACCGGTTACCTGATCGGGACTGGTCCAGTTCACTTTTTCGATGTCCTCTGCTGAATAGACCTTGTGCTTTTGAAGTCCAGCCACGCTGACGTTCAGGTTGGTTCCGAAGGTCATGAACGATTGGATCAGGTGAGAACTTTGTGAGTTATCGAGGTAGCTCGTGTTGATCGCCTCGAAGCTTGCTTGATAAACATCAATGCCACTGTAGCTTGAACCGTTCATATAAAGCGGAAAACCATAGTCGAGCAGGATGATGTTGTTGTCGGCGCGCTTGATGACCGCGTGAACACGGCCTACCTGAAAGCGGATCGTGTAATAAGTTTCTGACCAGGTGCCATCGCCAGAACCATCGTCAGTATGGCTGTTAATGTGGGCGGTTGGGCCTTCAATCAAAGTTGAGGGTTCCCAGGTGATGGTAAATTCGGCGTGGGCTGGGCCGTTGATATCAAAATCTCCTTCTACAAATGTGGGTGGAGTTGCTTTTGCACTTTGAATAACGACCAGGAAGGAGAGCGCTCCGAGAGCGGCCAGTTTTTGAAACTTGTTTGTGATCTTGTTTTTCATATAATCCTCTTTAATGAGTTGGATCTTATGATAATTGATCAAAAAGGTCAATCAGGGTTTGGTGAGGAAAAGGTAGGCTTTTTCTCATTGATATTGGTTGATTCTCACGGTTAAGGCCCCATTCTTAAAAGCTTTTCTTGCATCAAGTCTGCATTGTCCTTAAATTAATGAATCCAACTCTTCACGGAATTACCACCGAAAGGAATGCGAATGACCGGCGCTCAAGTTCGATCTATCTTCTTGGAATACTTCAAAAAAAATGGGCACAGTGTTGTCGAAAGCTCGTCGCTGGTTCCACAGAATGATCCGACTCTACTTTTTACGAACGCCGGAATGGTTCAGTTCAAGGATGTGTTCCTCGGTAAAGATCCAAGGCCGTATACTCGTGCAACCACTTCTCAGAAATGCGTTCGAGCCGGTGGAAAGCACAACGATTTAGAAAATGTGGGTTTTACTGCCCGACACCATACTTTTTTCGAAATGCTCGGAAACTTCTCATTCGGAGATTATTTTAAGAAAGAAGCGATCCACTACGCGTGGGAACTCGTTACCAAAGAATATAAGCTTCCGAAAGATCGTCTCTATGTGACCGTTTTCGAAACCGATAACGAAGCAGCCGAGATCTGGAATAAACAAGAGGGTGTTCCGCTCGATCGGATTTATCGTTTTGGCGAAAAGGATAACTTTTGGTCGATGGGTGATACCGGTCCTTGCGGTCCATGTACTGAGATTTTCATCGATCGCGGAGAAAAATATAGCTGCGGCAAGCCTACTTGCAAAATGGGCTGCGACTGCGATCGTTACATGGAGTTCTGGAACCTCGTCTTCATGCAATATGATCGCGATGCCACTGGCAAGCTGACGCCGCTTCCAAAGCCCTCTGTCGATACGGGGGCGGGGCTCGAGCGCCTGACTTCGATTCTTCAGGATGCCGAAACCAATTACGATACCGATATTTTTGCAGATATTATCGGCAAGACCTCGAAACTTGTGGGAAAGCCCTACGATCCAAAGAATGAATTGGTATTTTCATTTCGCGTGGTCGCTGATCACGCTCGCGCTTCTACTTTTTTGATCGGCGATGGGGTCATGCCCTCAAACGAAGGTCGCGGCTACACTTTGCGACGAATCATGCGCCGGGCGATTCGCCATGGTCGAAAACTCGGATTTGAAGGACCGTTTTTGCACAAAGTTTGCGGTTTCGTCATTGATCAGATGAAGGGTGCTTATCCTGATTTGGTCGACAAACGCGCCTTTATCGAACGCGCCGTTCATGCCGAGGAAGAACAATTCTTTAAGACTCTCGATCGCGGACTGGGTTTGCTCGATGAAGAGCTTAAAAAATTGGGCGCGCAAAAGGTGCTGCCAGGTTCAGTCGCATTCACTCTTTATGACACCTTCGGGTTTCCGCTCGATCTCACCCGCACCATCTGCGAAGAGCGTGGCATTACGGTTGATGAGAAAAATTTCGAAGCCGCGATGGAAAAACAGCGTGAAGACTCGCGCAAATCCTGGAAAGGTTCGGGCGATCAAGCTCTCGATTCGAACTGGCAAGAAATTGCAAACGACCTGAAGGGCAAAAAGCAATTACCGGTATTCGTCGGTTACGAGAAACTCGAAGAAGCCGGAAAAGTTCTTGCACTGATTCCGCAGAAGTCGGAAGAACATGGCGAGTTACTGAATGCCATTTTCTCGAAGACTCCATTCTATGGCGAATCGGGCGGACAATCTGGCGATCGCGGCACGGTATGGACTGCCAATCGCGGATTCGAAGCAGACGTCATTGATGTACAGCGCCCGGTGGGCGATCTCATTGTCGCGCAATTGAAAGTTAAAAAAGGCGTGCTCAAGGTAGGGGACGAAGTCATTCAAAAAGTGGCTGACGAGACCCGGGCTTTGACTGCAAGGAACCACACTGCCACTCATGTGCTTCAGTGGGCACTTCGAAAAGTGCTCGGCGAACACGTCAAGCAGGCGGGATCACTAGTTACCCCAGAGTTGCTTCGTTTCGACTTTTCACATTTTCAGGCCATGACTCAGGACGAACTTCAACAAGTCGAGAATCTGATCAATCAGAAGATCTGGCTGGGTGATGTCGTCAGCAAGCGGGTGATGTCGAAAGACGCTGCAATTCAAGCTGGCGCGATTGCCTTCTTCGGAGAAAAATACGGAGACGAAGTTCGTGTCATTCAAGTCGGAGATTTTTCGACCGAGCTTTGCGGTGGAACCCATGTAGACCGAAGTTCTGAAATCAACCTCTTTAAAGTCGCGTCCGAAGCCGGTATTGCGGCAGGAGTTCGCAGGATCATTGCCTACACCTCGAAGGGGGCATTTGAATACTTGCGCGAACAGGATCAAAAACTAAAGCAAGTCCGCGATCAGCTGAAGGCTTCGACCGTCGATGAAATTCCAAATAAGATCGAACGCATCATTGAAGAATCTCGAGAGTTGTCCAAGAAGCTCGAAAAGGCTCAGGCTGCTCAGGCGGGTGCCGAAATCGATGAGTTAATGGCTCAGGCGGTTACCGAAAATGGGGTCGTCATCGTTTCTGGGGTGGTGCAGGACTCAGCTGACGGAATGAAAAAACTTCGTGAAATGGCGGACCGTATCAAAGCCAAGAATCCGGCTTCAGTCAGTATTCTTGCGGTAAAAGAGCCGGAAGCGAGCAAGCCTTTCATGGTAGTAGCGGTCGGTGCTGCGGTTAAAAATTTGAATGCAGGTGAAGTCATCAAGGCCTGTGCAGAAAAGTTTGGTGGCAAAGGTGGTGGCAAACCTGATTTTGCTCAGGCAGGTGGTACAAATGCTTCAGGTCTTCATGAAGCAGTTGCATCTGCCCGGCAGTTTGTAGTAAACAAGCTCAAAGCTTGAGCGGTCACGCTCGAAGTCGATGAGATTGGGTGCCCATTAACAAATAGAAGGAAGTCATTATGAAGCAGAAAAAACTGCTCCCGTTAGTGGTATTTGCATTGATCACGGTTTCGTCGATCATCAGTGGTTGTACAAAAAAAGAAGGTCCGGGCAACGTGCTCCGAGTCGCACTCAAGGACGACGTCAAGACGCTTGATCCTGCGAATGAATATGATTCGATCGGAAACGAAGTGCTTCCGAACATCATGGAGAGTTTTCTTCAGTATAAATATCTCGAAGACACGACTACTCTCGAGCCAAAGCTGGCTGATGGCATGCCTGAGTATTCGAAGGACGGCTTGACCGTTACTGTAAAACTCAAAAAAGGAATCATGTTTGCTGACGATGCGTGCTTTAAGGCAACTAGTGGCAAAGGTCGCGAACTGAAAGCGCAAGACTTTATCTTTGCTTTCAAACGTCTCGCGATTCCTGCGATTCAATCTCAAGGAGCTTGGGTATTCGAAGGCAAGATCAAAGGGTTCAACGAATTCGAAAAAGCCCTTCAAGCTGCCAAGCCTGAAGATTTCAAAAAAGTATTCGAAAGTCCGGTTGAAGGTTTCACTGCCAAGGATGATTACACGGTCGAGTTCAAACTTACCCAAGTGTATCCTATCCTGAATTACATTCTGGCGATGACCTTTACCTCTCCGGTTGCTCACGAAGCTGCCGAGATGTACGCCGATAAAGATGGCAATATGCGCGACCATCCGGTCGGAACAGGTCCTTTTATTCTAAAGAGCTGGGAAACCAATCAAAAGCTCGTTCTCGTCAAGAACCCTTCTTTCAAAGAAGCGTATCCTTCTGTCAGCGGATCAGAAAAGCTTAAGAATGCAGGTTTTCTGAAAGACGCGGGCAAAGCGCTGCCGATGCTCGATGGCTTGATGTTCGAAGTGGTCAAAGAAGATCAGCCGCGTTTTCTTAAGTTTCAAAACGGTGATCTCGATTCTTTCGAGCTGATGAAAGATACTTTTCGCGCATCGATGGTGGATGGATCCAATCCAACTCCCGAACTCGCGAAAAAAGGTGTGGTTCCTGAGTGGCAGGATTCACTGGTCATTTACTATGTCGAGTTCAATATCAAAGATAAAGTCATGTCGAATAAATACCTTCGTCAGGCGTTGTCCGCGGCCATTGATCGCGATAAATGGATGGATACCTTTGCGAAGTACATGGGGTCAAAGCAAACCGAAGTTTGTCCTTCGGGCCTTTCTGACCGCGCTGGCACTACCACCATCAAATACGACTACAATCTGGCAAAGGCAAAAGAGCTTTTGGCCAAGGCCGGATATCCAGATGGAAAAGGATTGCCAACACTTAACTTCGACTTCCGTGGAGTCGAAACTATGTACCGCCAATTGGGTGAATTCTTCGTTCAGCAATTCGGTGCTATCGGCGTAAGAGTAAATCCTATCTTAAATACTTTTCCGGCGTACCTCGAGAAAGCCAAACAAGGAAACCTTCAGGTTTCTCTGGGGGGTTGGAACTGGGATTACCCAGACGTCGAGAATGGGTATCAATTGCTTTACGGACCAAATCATTCACCGGGTCCAAACTCGGCCAATTACGACAATCCGAAGTATGATGCGATTTACAAGAAAATCGCTGAGCTTCCAGCCGGTGCCCCTGGCCGTCAGGATGCGGTAAAGGCAGCCGAGGAAATCATTCAGGAAGATGCTCCTTGGGCATACGGGTATTTCTACAAGACTTACCGCATGCGCCAAAGCTGGGTGAAAAACTTTCGCGTAGTCGAAACTATTCCTAATAAATACAAGTATATGCGCATTGAGCGAGCAGCTCAGTAATAAAGGATAAGGCACAGGCAGTGTGGCTCTGTCACCTGCGGTACTAAAATAATGCGTCCGACCGCTTTTTAACGCCCACGGGGTCAAAAAGTTGTCGGACGCTTTTTTTTGTCCATTTTGTCAAAACTTTGGACAGGGACTGATCATTGACTGAAGTTTTATGACCCAATTACCGAAAAGCAGTTGTGAGAAATTTTTCTCTTCGAATCTTCTGCGTTTTTTACGGGCTATGCTTCGGGCTGACAGCTTATGCAATCACTCGTGCTCCTGCGTCTGTGGCAGAACATTCTCTTATTTATTGGCGCTATCTTTGTCGTGATCAGCCCCAGCATCAAACTATTTCAAATGGATATCACGAATTATCGTGCCTTTCGCAGCACTGGACGGTTCGGGCTAATTCGCGTGATGGAAAAGTAAGTGAGGTCATCGAAGATGAAGCTCATTAAATTCCTCCTGTTGATTCCTGCATTTGCGATAGCCTGTTCTCCTGTTTTTTCTCGAAAAACAGATGATCAAGCGTGGCTTGAATTTAAGAATAGTCTTCATTCTGAACGGGTTCCTGCAAGCGTCGGTCATGCGAATTCAAAAACCATTCGCTTCCGCGAGGCGCTTGAAGAAATCCAACTTCGTTCGTTATTACTCTCTTGCATGGCAAATGAGTCTCTGAAGCCATGTTATGAGAATGCTTTATCCCGCAAGTTCGATGAAGTGTTTCGAAAGTTAGAGCCTGAACTCGGGCTTCAGGCTGCGACGGATTACAAGCAAGAACAAAAGCGCTTTTTTGAAGAACACTCATTTGATCAAACCTTTGCCGAAGTGCAGGCGTTTCATCAGCGACTCCTTTCAGGCATTGATCTGAGAGCTGCCGAGCATTCTCGTGAGTTAAGCCAAGAATGCCAAAAATGGGCAGATCGTGATCGTGATGTTCGTGATTTTAAAAGCTTTCGAGGCGGCACCACTGAGCTTCCGAAAGGGGTGTTTGCGTGCCTAAATGAACAGTGGACGCGCGACACTCAACTGCTTCTCAACGAGACAACTGATCGATTGAATCTCGTAATCGCAACGTCTGAAGCGAGTGAATGGATTAAAAAATATCAAATTGATCCGATCTATACTCAAGAAACCCATCACTTTTTTAATCAATTGCAAGAAGAGCAGCTCGCGCGTTGGAAGAAAAATCAGGAGCTCGTGCGAAGCGAACTTAAATTTGATCTGCCCCTGTCCGAGTTTGTGAAAGAAAACGCGCAGAAATACCGAAAAGATTATCCATTTTTAACACTCGAAGTTTTATTGACTGAACTTTACGACCAGCACTCCGAAAAAAGGAAGTACCAATGAATCAAAAAAGTTTGAAAAACCTATTTAGAAAGTTAAAGAAAAAACGTCGGGTGCTGCTCACCATCGCGGTGTTTGCGATCTTGACTACTGTTTATCAAAACTGTGGTACTAAATCGGCCCCCTATAGCAATCAACAAAGCTCAGTTGGAAATGGCTGGCCGTCATCGACACCATATGTTTCGCCAACGCCGTATACTTCGATTACTCCAGTGCCAACCTATACTTCAGGCATCACGTTTCCGACAGGAATTACAACCCTAAAGTCTACTCTTTCGTCAAAGTGCATTGGCTTACCTTCTGGCGGTCGCGGACATGCTGATAATCCAAGCGTGGTTGAATCCGATTGTGTGGCGGGAGCAACCAATCAGTTTTGGACGATCACGTCTCTCGGCAGCAATGTCTTTACGCTCAATGCACTGTCGAAGTGCATGACTTCGACCGGTTATTCGAACGGAAATCCGGTTCAGAATTTTGCCTGTGATTCGAGCACGTCTCAGCAATGGCAAGCAATTGCCGTCGGAAGTGGTCGTACCATTCATTACGAATTTCAGTCGGTCGATAGTGGAAAATGCCTTGATGTGACGGGTGGTTCGACTGCGAATGGAACCTTAATGCAGCAATGGGATTGCGGCTCTACTAATACCCATCAGCAATTCGATATCGCTCAAGTTCGCATGACTTCTCATATTCTTTATCGCGAAGTGAGTACGAACGGGATGCATATGAGTACGGCCAATTCGGGTGAGGCGGGGTGGCACGTTGAAGGACCGCTCGTTAAACTTTATGATTATGCTTACGATTCATCGATGGTGGTCTTGTACCGCTGCTATATCGGAAGTAATGGCAGTCATTTTGCTACCACCGACCCGGGCTGCGAAGGCATGTCGGGCGCTGTTCGGGATAATATTACGCTAGGATATGTACATGCCACGCAGCAAGACGGCGAAATTCCGCTCTATAGACAATGGTATTTTAGAAATGGCGACTTCATGGAGTCGACCGATTATCTCGAGGGCGATACGGTGGGGTATTACAGTACGGGGACGACTGCCTATGTCCTTCCTTATCCGTAAAGAAGTACAAAATAAATTAAAGCTGTGTCGGCTTCGACCCGATAAAGGATATGGAAGCATGGATGCAGCCAACGAGTGCGCCCCAAGGAGCTGGGTTTTAAAGCACACGAAGGATCTATTGGAGGATCTATGCGCAGATTAGGATTTGCCACGCTCGAATTTATTATTTTCTCGCTGATGTTTTTTGGGCTATGCCTGAATTATTCTCAAGCAGCGGAATTCAATGTTTATCAGGTCTACCGACCGATCGATCTGGGTGAGACGAACATTGCTCCCCCGAAAGACATTTACATCA
The DNA here is from genome assembly GCA_903831745.1 of Oligoflexia bacterium. Classification (GTDB taxonomy): domain Bacteria; phylum Bdellovibrionota; class UBA1018; order UBA1018; family CAIMNF01; genus CAIMNF01. The sequence goes on along the minus strand of CAIKYX010000130.1, from coordinate 2,505 downwards.
GCATGGGTTCTGAACAGGGACTGAAAAAAGGATCGACCCTCGATGTGTATCGACGTATTTCGAGTTTTGATAACATGAGCCAAAGGCACATGGGCGATCATATGATTCCGGTTGGCAAGATTCGGGTCATTCATGTCGACGACAAAACGGCAATTGCCCGAAGCGACCGCTTTGTTTCAATCGAGCAAGAACCGGCACTTCTTCCACAAGCCATCATGATTGGTGATGTAGTTCGCATCGCAGAATAGCCTAAACTAAATTCATTTTTTTAACGAAAACAGTTGAAATTATCGCTGATTTCAACTGTTTTCGTTTTGATGGCCAAGCTCAAACGTTGATTTTTCTCGTCTATGAATCTCATTTATTGTGCCTTTTTCGCAGTGGTAACGAGGGCCTAGGGCAGTCCCCGGTCACGGGTGACACAATATCTTTCTGTTAAGAGATCCGTATAATTTTAAGTATGAGGGTTCTAAGCTCAAAAATTGATGTGCGTCTTTTACCGGTTCTGGGGTTGTGTCTATTATTAGTGCCTGATCGGGCAAGTGCTGCTGCTGCCGCCACTCCTACTCCTACACCTGCACCATTAAAAGCATCGGCTTCCACGGTAAGTGCTGCTGCTGCCGCCACTCCTGCTGCTGCCGCCACTCCTACTCCTACACCTGCACCATTAAAAGCATCGGCTTCCTCGGTAAGTGCTGCTGCTGCCGCCACTCCTACTCCTACACCTGCACCATTAAAAGCATCGGCTTCCACGGTAAGTGTGGTTGCACTTGGAGCAAACGGTGCACTGACCTTAAGTGGGGGGTCTGGATCTTACGCGCTTTCAGGATGTGATTCGAGCGTGCTTGGAGTGGTTGCAGATAAAACAGGAGCAAGTCTGACCTTGTCAGGCAAATTGATTGGATCTTGCACGCTGAATATTGCCGACGGAAAAAATTCGAAACTTGCTTCGGTGAATGTAAAAGTAACGGTAGCTTCGGCGCCGGTGCTTTCGGCCTCAGTCAGTTCTATCTCACTCAGTTCTTCGGGTGCAGCAAAATCAGTAAAAATTTCTGGCGGATCGGGAGCTTACGCTCCTGTGATGAGTTGCACGAAAGAGCAGGTTTCGCTCGCCGTTGATAAAACCGGCTCGACATTTACTCTGACCCCAAGCACAGGATATGGAAGTTGCTCGATCGCATTTTCGGATTCTACTTATACCTATTTGAAGACTGCTTCGGTGAGTATCAGCATTGCTCCTCCGCCTCTAGCGCTTTCACAAAGCTCGGCTGCGATGGTGGTAGGCGACAGTCTGGTTATTAGTGTGACTGGTGGTACTGGTAGTTACGCCTATTCGCAAGATTGTAAAACCACCGTATTGACCAGTGGTCTCGTTAGAAAAGCGGCGCAGTTGTCGGCTGCTGGCCCGGGTACTTGTAATGTTACCATTACTGATTCTGGTAATCAGGCTTCGATTAAAGCGGCAATTACGGTGACTGCCCCTGCATTGGCCGTGAGTTCAAAATCTCTTTCGATCACACTCGGACAAACTTCGCCTTTAACTATTTCGGGCGGAAGTGGTTCGGCCTATAAAGTGGTTTCATCTTGTAGTGCAAATTCATTAGGTCTCAGTACAGATAAAGTGGGCGCTGCTTATAATATCAGCGCTTATGCTACCGGTACTTGCACGCTTAAAATTACAGACTCAGTGTTTACTTCGCTGACTGCGGTTAATGTGAGTGTTCTGGTTCCGAATCCTCCAACCGTAACCGACGATGCAGTAACCTTTATGACCGGAGTTTGGTATTCGGCAGATTGCGCGACCGGCAGAGGTTCATCATCTCTGGTGGGTTATCAGTTTTCTTCAAAAGAAGTTGATGTAGCTCATGCGCTTTATAGCGATGGCTCATGCAAAACGGCAAACGGATACGATGGCGGTTGGGCCGGTTTGGCCTCAGTTGAAACGCTTGCTTTTAGCGGCATGACTTCAAAATTTGGCGCAATTAAAGAAGGACCAATTGGCGGCGGTCGTGGGGCTGTGACGATTGCGCTCGTTGCTCAAGTGAGTGCTACCGAAGTCTATATCTTGGGAGCCATTCCTTATCAGGCTTTTACCGGCATGAAATCGTTCGTAGCCAGTGATGCAAGTATTGCGAATTTCATGAAATCGCCTTCTACGTTTGTGCTTCCGAATGGCTCGAGTTTAACCTACGGGCATTTCGTAAAGGATCTAAAAGGTGCATTTGTTCCAACCGCTACTTATTTAACCGGTCTCGATAAGAGTTGGGCACCGGAGTTTGCAAATCTGATTTCGTATTTTCCTATGGATAATGACTGGAGTGATTTGGTAACCGGTAACAAATCTTCAGCCAACGGCAATGCTGCTTTCAGCTCTTCTCCGTATGTCGGAACCTTTGCAGGATTATTTGGCGGTGGAAAAGATTTTGTTACCGCCACTGTTAATCCCCGTGTTTACAATGCGATGAGCGAAATCACGATTGCCATGTGGATTAAGCCGACCTCACT
>CAIKYX010000129.1 GCA_903831745.1 Oligoflexia bacterium | reverse complement strand
TCTAGCCAGGAGCAGGAAACTGCTTCCCTCCGCACTATGTAATTTTATTAACCCCATCACTCTGATTGAATCAGGGTGATGGGGTTTTCATTCATTAGCATTTGCAAATTATCTTTTTTGAAGTATTGTTAGTGCTCAATTTGTTTCGGGCGATTAGCTCAGTTGGTAGAGCAGGATGTTTACACCGTCAAGGTCGGGAGTTCGAGCCTCTCATCGCCCACCATTTTTTCCAAAATCTTTCATATAAATTCATTAAAAAAATAGGCCACTCTTTTTATAAGGAACAGACCTCCTGTCTTTTCACTTCCACACGGCATCCATGCCTGAAGTGAATACTTAAAAAAGAGTGGCCTATTTTTTTAATGATTATCCGTAAGTCCTGGAAAAATTGGTGGGCGATGAGAGGCGAGAAGCGAGTGAACGACCGCGGACGATCTGACTTAATATCAGATTGGTCGCGGTCAGTCATACAGGAAGTTCGACGAGCGTTTAGTCGAGCCGATGATGGAAATTTCGCCCGCCCAATGCAATTGATCCAGATCAAATTAGGTTGAAATAAAAAGGGCCTAAGTTTCTTAGGCCCTTTTCTTTAGATCTCTGTATAGAAACCATTTGGCATGGAACCAACGATAACTTTCTTAAGCCTAAGCCAAAGCCAGCTCCGGTTCCGGCCTCTAAGCGCAATTGGGAATGACAGTGTCAACCATCGTCGCAGTACTCGCTGCTCTCATTCACGTCTATATTTTCTATCTCGAATCATTCGCGTGGGAAAATCCAAAGACGCTGAAAGTGTTCAAGATGACTGCAGAGCAGGCCAATGTTTCTCGCGACCTCGCGTTTAACCAAGGCTTTTACAATCTCTTTTTAGCGGTTGCAGTGGTGATTGGGTTATCATGGGGCGAGCGAAATCTCGTTGATTTCGGTATGGGCTCGATTCTCGCTGCCGCTGTCGTGCTGCTGATTCGCAAGCCCAAGATGCTCAGAGGCGCCAGTATTCAAGGCTTGCCCGCGCTCTTGTACTTCATGAGTCGCATTCTCGGTTTCTGAAAAATAGAGATCAGTGACTTCTGATTTGGTCAGAAAATAAACCGCGAAAATGCTGAAGAAGATTCCGATGCCAAACTGGCCGTATCCGAACAGGATGCCGAGCTGTGCAGAAACGCAGAGCAGCCATCCGATGCGCGAACCGCGCGACAGCAGAAAAATGCTGGCTTCGATCATGGCTAATGTTAGGAGCAGACTAAAGAATCGGTAGACCAGAATGCCTGCGCCTCCGTACATCATCGATAAGCCGGAAAATCCGCTTAAGCAGAGAACGAGTGCTAAGGCATTTCCGATTTGCATGAGAATCAACACCCACTGAACCTGTGGGTTCGAATGCTGATAAAAATCCTCTGGTTTAATGTTCTTAAATTGTTCTGGCAGGGCTCTGATTTCGGAGTGTAGATCAAGTTTCATGTTCACCTCGTTCGTTTACAGTGCAAATCCTGGGCCTGCATGCTATATTCCGGTTCAAATTGGAGTTTTAAACCGAATGATCACGCTTTATCATAATAGTCGCTGTAGCAAATCCCGCGCGGCACTCGAGATTCTCGAACAATCGAAGACCCCATTCGAAGTGGTCGAATACCTAAAAACGCCACCGACCGAGGCAATGCTCGATCAATTGCTCACTCAGCTTCAGTTCAACCCCGAACAAATCGTTCGCACCGGCGAAGACGAATACGAGACACTGAATCTTGAATCGAAACCTCCCAAAACCAGAAAAGATTGGATTAAAACTTTGGTCGCTCACCCGATTCTGATCGAGCGCCCGATCGTCACTAACGGAAAAACAGCTGTGGTCGGACGACCACCCGAAAAAATAACTGAATGGTTAAAAACCAAAGGAGCCTCACATGCGTAGTTTACTCGCGATTGTTGTATTGTCTTTTATTGCAAGCCCAGCTTTTGCCTTAATCGAAATGGGGCCAAAAAGTGCGACCAAAATCAAAGATACTACGCTGGTAGAGTCGGTCACTTCTGCAGATGCAGCAGGCAAACCGGTGGTGCTGAAGCGTTTTACCCAAGGGCTTCGTCAGAAAAAAGTGGCTCTGTTCTGGGTGAATGTTTATGTGGCGCAAATGTTTTCGGCGCAAAAGCCCGATTTTGCATCGATCGACAAGCTTCGCGCGAGTATTGCAAAAGGAATTCCGGCCGTAATTTCGATGACTTTTTTGCGCGATATTGGCGTCAGCAAAATTATCGATGGCTTTAAAGAAGGTCTGAAAGAAAACGGAGTAAAAACAGATGCAGCTCCTTATTCTAAATTTCTCGATGCGGTCAAAGCTTCGGGTGATGTCAAAGACGGACAGACGTATCATGTGGCTTTTTCGGGCGACGATAAGAAAGTAACCATTAGCTTTCAAACCAACGGAAAAGAATATTTCAATATGGCTGATGCCGATGCTGCCACGATGGATAGCCTGCTTAAAATTTGGGTAGGAAAGCCTGTCGATTCAGGTCTCGAGAAGATGCAAGAGCAGCTTCTTAAGCCTTAAGTCTTGGCCCTAAAGCCTAATATTAGAAATGCATTCCGAAAGTTGGAAGTACGGCGAAGCCATCGTAAAGAGTTCCGATCGGAATTTCTGCGTAGAACTTTCCGTCGTTGCCGAAGGACATTCCTGGAATGGCCAGAAACGCAAAATGCACATCGGTGCTTGAAGTTCCGGATACGGTAACTGGTCCGACGGTCACGTCACCTGTGCTTGCGTGATCGAAGCTGATTCCGAGGCCTGCCCCGAAGTAAGGTTTGAACTCGCCGGGAATATTCATCAGGTAAGTGCCGGTTGCCATCAGTGGAATCGCAAAACCATGCACGCCGTTTTTACTGACATAATAAAAACCGGTTTCGCCGCCAAATCTGAAATGATTTCCGTCGATGGTTTTAGGAAGTTCGATCTTAAAGCTTGGGCCCAGTGCAAATGCCGAGTTCAATACACCGATAGAAAATCCTGCTGACATCTTGAGTGGCGATGTTGAGGTCGATTCATGTTCGACTTCGACCGTTGGTGGGGGTGGAGGTGCTTTGGTGACGGCCTTTTTCTTCGCAGGCTTTTTGTGTGGGGTGGTGGCCTGATCTTGGGCAAACGCGGTCGCGAATACAACAGTATTCAGTGTAAACAAGGCAAGTATAATGATAAGTTGTTTCATAGCAAAAATCCTTTCATATCTAGGGCAAAGATTCAATCGAAGAGATCGGGTGCGGAGAGTTCATGAGTTTGTTTCAATTTCTTAAAGTCGTAGCCGTGGGTGCTACTTGGGGTGGTTCGCACTCGATGATCCGGGTTACCGTGCCCGAGATCGGCCCAAGTATTTCGGCTTTCATGCGCATTTTCATCTCGGGAGTCTTTCTTTCTCTTCTTCTGAGAACTCGAAGCAAGAAATTAAACTTTTCGGCGCATGGTCGTCATTATTTTTTAGCAGGTTTTTTTAACTTTGCCCTTCCGCAATTGTTTCTGGCGGTGGGAGCAGTTCATTTGCCCGCAGCTTATCTTTCGATCATTAACGGCACCGTGCCTGCTTTCATTTTGATGTTCTCGGTATGGCTGCTCAACGAGCCACTTGGGCTTCGCAAGATTTTTGCGTTGGTACTGGGTTTGGGTGGAGTGGCGTTATTGTCTCAATTTGGCTCCATTCATGAGTTTTCTATGGCAATTGTGGTTGCTCTCCTGGTCAGTCTTGCGGCTGCTGCGAGTTACGGTTTTGGTTCGGTTTATGTCAAACGCTGGGCTCCGCATATTAATCCGCTCGAACTGACCGCAGGGGGTGGGTTCATGGGCTCGCTCGTTCTCTTGCCTCTCGTCATTTATTCGTGGATCGGTTTCGTGCCGCCTGCGGTTCCGCAGCACTCGATGCAAACCGTAATTTTTTGTTTGCTCGGCCTTGGAATCTTCGGAAGTGGATTTGCCTTTGTTATTTTTTATCAACTCATTCAGGAGATCGGTGCTTTCCGCGCTTCGATGGCGACATTTTTTATGCCGCTTTTCGGAATGCTCTGGGGATACCTGTTTTTAAGTGAGCCGGTTACTGCCGGAATGTTTGGAGGAGCGGGCTTGATTTTGGTTTCGACCGCACTCTGTCTTTATCAGCCGAGGCGGGTTAAGAGTGGCGCCAAAGTTTCTGTCGCCTGAGTAAGAATTACGCCCGACAGCCACACGTTTTTCTGGCGCGAGGTTTCGCCGCTGAGCAGATGTACTCGAGCTTTAGGGATTTTAAACTGCTTTGCTAAAAAGGCGATCACCGCTTCGTTGGCTGCTCCATCGACGGGTGGAGCCTGAATTGCGATTTTTAGGCGAGGCGGGGTGGATGCATAGACGTCTTTGATGGCGGTTTTTGATGCCCCAGGTTGCACGTAAATCAGCAAAAGAACGCCCTTTTCTCCTTTTATTTCGTGCTCTTTCATCCACTCAACGGAAGTCGTTCTCATTAAAATAACATTTGCCTAAACTCGGGTTTTGCGCTATTAAATTATGAAACAAAACACACACTTCCGCATTAACGTGGTGTTCGTGGGTGAGGAGGCACAACCAGGGTTGTGCTGGACTAGCCAACGGATTTTGGAAGTGGAGGAATAACCGCGGGCCTTCCAGCTTCAGACTGTTCAAATTCAATCTGATCTCTAAGTTCCCGCTTCAGGTGCTCAGTCACCAGAAGGAAATCAAATGCCTACTATATCCATGAAAGAGATGCTCGAAGCGGGCGTCCATTACGGTCACCAGACAAATCACTGGAACCCAAAAATGAAAACCTACGTATACGGTGCAAGAAACGGTATTTATATCGTTGATCTTCAGCAAACCGTAGATCGCGCAAAAACTGCGTGTGACTTCATCCGCAGCATTACTGCTGAAGGCAAGAAAGTTATTTTCGTCGGTACCAAGAAACAAGCCAAAGAAGTCGTTCAAAAAGAAGCTGAACGTTCTGGCATGTACTATGTGACCGAGCGTTGGTTGGGCGGCATGCTCACCAATTTTCAAACCGTTAAAGCTTCAATCGATCGTTTGAAAAAACTCGAGTCTTTGAAAATCACTGACCAGTGGAACGATTACACTAAAAAAGAACAAAGCGGTTTCGATCGCGAATTGGGCAAGCTCCGCAAGGCGCTCGGCGGAATTCAAGATATGAAGAAATTGCCAGGCGCAATCTTCATCATCGATACTTCTAAAGAACACATTGCCATCAAAGAAGCGCAACGTTTGCACATCCCAACTGTTGCTGTCGTAGATACCAACTGCGATCCAACCGGAATCGATTATGTCATTCCAGGAAACGACGATGCATTCCGCAGCGTCAGCTTGTTTGCAAAATTGATTGCAGATGCATGTCTCGAAGGAACTCAGGCGTTCCAAGAAAAACTTCGCGCTTCTGGCACCCAAATGAATGATAAAGACGACGATTCTGGCGAGAAGAAAGTATCTCGTTTCGAAGGCGACATCGATCTTAAGGGTGTAGATGCTGCTGATCTCGAAGCCATGGACCAAGAGCCAGTGGTTGAAGACGAAGCTACTAAAGAAGCTGCTGCCACTGCAGCTGCTGCGACCGCTAAAGCGGCTAAGGGAGTTTAATCTATGCAGATTACAGCTGATCAAGTAGCAAAACTTCGTGAGCGCACCGGTGCGGGCATGATGGATTGCAAAAAAGCGTTGACCGAAAATTCAGGCGATTTCGAAAAAGCGATCGAATACCTCCGTAAAAAAGGTATTGCATCTGCTTCTAAAAAAGCCGGAAGAACTGCAAAAGAAGGAACTGTTTTCTCTTTGATGGATACTGCGAACAAAGCCGCTGTACTCGTTGAAGTAAACTGCGAGACCGATTTCGTGGCGAAAACAGAAAACTTCACCAAGTTCGTCACTCATATTGCAGAACACATTGCCAAAGCAAATCCAGAGAATCCAACTGCGATGCTCGCACAGAAATACATCAACGATTCGTCAAAGACCGTTGAAGATTTCGTGAAAGAGAATATTGCGATCCTCGGCGAGAACATCAATGTTCGTCGCTTTGCTCGTTACCCGCTGACTGCTGGTAAAGAGTCAAAGAGCTATATTCACATGGGTGGTAAAGTCGGCGTGTTGGTTGAGGCAACTCTTCCAACTGCGGCAAAAGCCACTCAGGAGCCATTCGCTGGTTTCCTTCGTGATTTGGCCATGCACGTAGCCGCGGCAAGTCCGTTGTACTGCCATCCGAGCGATGTACCGGCCGATGTAGTTGCAAAAGAGAAAGAAATTGCTCTGGCCCAACTTCAAGGTCAAAACAAACCTGCCGATGTTCTCGAAAAAATCGCGACAGGCAAGATCAATAAATATTATGAAGAAACCTGTTTGAACAAACAGAAGTTCATCAAAGACGACAAGAAAACGGTCGAAGCCCTTGCCAGTGATATTTCAAAGGCGATCGGCGAAACAGTGACCATCACTCGTTTTACCCGTTTTGTTCTCGGTGAAGGCGTAGAAGTCGTTGCCGAAGAAACCCAACATTAAGAAGCTCGAGGGGGTCTTGGTTCAAGACCCCCTTGTTTTTTTTGCCACAAACGTAACGACATCAAAGGTATAAATCATGAAACGTGAGCCCTTCAAAAGAGTATTGCTGAAAATTTCGGGTGAAGCCCTTGCCGGCGACGCAGGTTTCGGTATCGATAATGATGTGCTCGATATCATCGCCAACGAAATCAAGGCGATTCGTGATTCGGGCGTAGAGATTGCCATTGTCGTGGGTGGCGGTAATATTTTTCGTGGCGTAAAAGGTGCAGTCAAAGGCATGGATCGCGCTTCTGCTGATTACATGGGCATGCTTGCCACCGTTTTGAATTGTTTGGCGCTTCAGGATTCACTCGAGCGCAAGAATGTTTATACTCGCGTTCAATCCGCTATCGAAATGCGCGCATTGGCCGAGCCTTACATCCGCCGAAAAGCGGTTCGCCACCTTGAAAAGGGTCGAGTCGTCATTTTTGCTGCCGGTGTAGGTAGTCCTTATTTTACCACTGACACAACGGCGGCACTTCGCGCGGTCGAGATGAATTGCCAAGTGTTGCTGAAGGCGACTAGCGTCGACGGCGTATACACTGCTGATCCAAAAATTGATAAAACGGCCACCCGATTTGATGAGATTTCTTATATGGAAGTGATTCAAAAGGGATTAAAGGTCATGGATACTACCGCCATTTCACTTTGTATGGATAACAAGCTTCCGATCATCGTATTTAATTTGCGTGAACGGGGTTCTATGGCGAGAGTAATACAAGGCGAACCGATTGGCACGATGGTGCATGTTTAACCAGACACCTCGGGTGTCGTAAATGTCAGGAGAACAGTATGGCTGATGCATTTAAAGATCTTACCCCGCTAATGGAAAAGAGCATTCAGGCTCTTCAAAAGGATTTACTGAAAGTCAGAACCGGACGTGCTTCGACTGCTCTGATCGATCATGTTCAGGTCGATTACTACGGATCCAAGACACCGATCACCCAGGTGGCAAATCTGACGACTCCCGATGCGCGCACGATTCAAATCGTAGCGTGGGAGCCTGCGATGCTCGGACCGATCGAGAAAGCCATTTTAGAGGCAAACGTGGGTTTTACTCCACAAAACGACGGTAAGGTCATTCGTATCACCATGCCGCCTCTGACCGAAGATCGCCGTAAGGAAATGGTTAAAATGATCAAAAAAATGGGCGAAGAGTCCAAGATCATTTTGCGCAATCAACGTCGTGATGCGAACGAAGTCGTAAAGAAACAAGAAAAAGACAAAGAGATTTCTGCCGACGAATCCAAAAAGTTTCAAGAACAAGTTCAGAAGAAAACAGACGATAAAGTCGCTGAAGTCGACAAGATCATCGCTGGTAAAGAAAAAGAGATCATGACGGTTTAGGGACCTCATGAGTTCGATCCCGAATCACATTGCCATCATCATGGACGGAAACGGACGGTGGGCCCAGGCTCGGGGATATCCGCGTTTTTTCGGTCATGTGCGAGGAAGCTCTCGAGTGCGTCCCATTGTTGAAGAGGCGCGTACGCTCGGGGTCAAGGCACTTACCCTTTACGCATTTTCGACCGAGAACTGGAAGCGCCCGGAAGAAGAGCTCACGGTGCTTTGGAAGTTGCTCCGCAAATACATCCACCGCGAAGTCAAAGACCTGAAAAAAAACGGGGTCAGGTTGCATGTCATTGGCGAAATCGAGCGTTTGCCTGAGGGGGCGCGCAAGGAGCTTGAAGCTGCGGTTGAAGAATTGAAAGACGGTAAGGAGCTGCAGCTGACGTTTGCATTGTCTTACGGTGCCCGGGCAGAGATTCTGAATGCCGTGAAGGTAGTGGCAAAGAAGTATGCCCAGTGTGATTTGAAAATGACCGAGATCACCGAAGAGAACTTCGAAAAACACCTAGCGACTGCTTATTTGGGTGAATTCAGTGACGTCGATCTTCTGATTCGCACCAGTGGCGAGAAGCGGTTGAGTAATTATTTGTTGTGGCAGTGCTCGTACGCCGAGTTTGAGTTTACGGATACGCTTTGGCCTGATTATTCTGTTGAACAATTTCGCCAATCGCTTGAGAATTTTAAGCAAAGGAAAAGACGGTTCGGGGGAATATGAATCCAAATCTAAAGTTACGGATGATGACGGCATTAATCGGGGTTCCATTGATTCTCATGCTGCTGTTGGGCGCGGGAGTCGAAGGGGTTGCGTTTTTAGCCTGGGGAATCTCGATGGGAATGCTTTTTGAATATTCAAAAATGTATTTTACCCTGGAAGATGCGTTCCTGAAGACTGCTCTTTTGTTGGTGTTCAATACGGTGGTTCATGGCCTGAATTATTGGCTGACCGTGGGCTTGAATAACGGCTTTTTGGGGCTCGGACCCTTCTTGTTATTTTTCGTTTCATTTTTGTTTTTGGTGCCGAGATTGTTGCATTACGGCGGTAAAGAGGCGCTCAATTCAGAATTGGGTGAGTCATTATTGCGCAGGCACGTGCAAGAGCTCATGGCGATGATGCTGGGCTGGATTTATGCGGGCTGGATTCCATTATTGATGGTTTCGATTCGAACCACTTCTTCAGGAAAGTTCTGGTTGGTCTTGGCACTTCTGATGGTTTGGGCCTGCGATACATTTGCTTATTTTGCCGGCCGTTTTTTTGGAAAGCGGCTTTTATTTGAGACGATCAGTCCCAAGAAAACCTGGGAAGGCCTGATCGGTGGGTTTTTGGGTGCGGTCATCGTGGCGTTGATTTTTGCTCATCGATTCCTGCCGAATGAAAGTGCATTTGAGATTACGGTTCTCGCTTTAGGCATCAGTGTGGCGTCGGCGCTTGGAGATTTGTGTGAAAGCATGCTTAAGCGTGCGGCTCAAGTGAAAGACTCAAGCAATCTTCTTCCGGGGCATGGCGGCTTCCTCGATCGATTTGATGGAGTGATATTTGCGCTACCAGTTATGTACGCGTTTTTATGGTTATTTTTCTAGAAACTTTGGTGACAAGTTTGTGACTTTTTGTACACAAACCTAATCTAGGAATCCATTGGAAAACCCGTTCTTCTGCTATATTCTCTAATAATATGCTTTCCATCATTGGCTTCATTGTCATTCTGATTCCGTTGGTAGTGGTTCATGAGCTCGGGCACTTTCTTTTTGCCAAGCTTTTTAATGTCAGGGCGGATGCTTTCTCGATCGGATTCGGGCCAGTGTTGTTTCATCGAAAGATGGGCGAAACTGACTTCCGTATTTCGGCGATTCCACTGGGGGGATACGTCAAGCTTCACGGCGAAGACCCAACGGTAGAAATGTCGGAAGAAGAGAAGAAGCGAGCGCTTCATCATCAAGCTCCCTGGAAACGTTTCTTTATTTTCTTCGGTGGACCTCTGTTTAATTTCCTCTGGGCGATTGTGGTCTTCATGATCATGATGGCAATTGGCGAACCGCAGGCGGCGTCTGTAGTTGGGCGTGTTCTGCAGGATTCTCCAGCACAGAAGTCGGGCTTTCTGGCGGGCGATAAAATCATCGCAGTCGATGGCGAGCCGGTGACCAAGTTCGAAGAGGTTGCGCAAAAATTAAGTGATAAGCCGAATCTCGAAGTGACCTTTAAAGTAGAGCGCGCCGCGGGCGAGACAAAAACAGCACCCACCGACATCAAGATCACGACTGCTTCTGAAGAAGGATTTTCGATTTACGGCGAGAAAAAGCAAATCGGAACCGTAGATGGAATCGTCGCGAATCCGCGATCGGCAAAACTTGGAATTTCGAATCCAGAAAGTCTCGCAGCCAAGGCCGGAGTTAAAACCGGAGATGAAATTACCGCTATTAATGGTCAAAAGGTCGAAACGTTTGAACAAGTAGAGCGGATCGAAAAAGGGGCAACGGGCCCGCTGGTGTTTTCAATCAAGCAGGAAGACGGAACGTTGGTTAACCTCGCAGTTCAGGCGAATGAACTGCAAACTGCGGGTTTGAATTCGTCTGAACTCTTTGTCGACGTTGCGATGAAGGATTCTCCGGCCCAAAAGGCCGGCGTCATGAAGGGCGATCGCCTCGCTTCGGTGAATGGTAAAGCCATCCGGAGCTTCTATGAACTTCGCCTCGAAATTCAAAAAGCGGGCGAAGAAAAAGGCAAAGTCAATCTCGGGGTCGAGCGTGCCGGAAAAATCCTCACATTTGACATTGTTCCGCAGACTACGACCGAGCGAGATCCACTCTTAAAGAAGACCAAGCAATACACGGTGGGCGTTCAGCCCGTACAAACCATGATGGATGCGGTGATGATCACCGAGCGTGTCTGGAATCCGTTTGTGCTTGTAGGTCGAGCCACCGCGCGCATGATCGATTTAAGTGCCCGCAACCTCATTTCGATCGGCAAGATGGTTCAAGGCCAGGTATCGGTTAAGTCACTCGGTGGACCGATTCTGATCGGTAAGCTCGCTGGCGATTCATTATCTCGCGGAATCATCGACTTTTTGAAAATGATGGCAATCCTTTCGATCGGCCTGGGTGTATTGAACATCCTGCCTATTCCTGTATTGGATGGTGGCCACATCGTGCTCCTCGGAATCGAAGCGATCCGAGGTAAGGCGCTCAGCCTGAAACAGGTAGAAGTCGCCCAACAAGTCGGATTGGTTTTGATCATGCTGATCATGATTGTCGTGATGAAAAACGATATCTCGCGGCTTCCGATCTTTAATTAACTGATATGAAAAAATATCTGGGATGGGACACTTCTTCGTTGTCAGGAGTCGTGGTTGCTTTTGATGAGAAGATGAACATCATCGCCGAATGGTCGCAAAGTCTGGAAGCATCAAAGCATTCCGAGCGGCTCCTTTGGGCAATTGATTTGGTACTGCAAAATGCAGGATGGAACATTAACGATCTGAATGGAATCGTCATCGGAGACGGCCCCGGGTCGTTTACTGGGCTTCGAATCGGAATTACCACGGCTAAGATCTTGGCTGATCAACTGTCGATTCCCCTTTATGCGGTATCAAGCTTAGAGCTGCTTCGAGAAGGGGCTCAGGCACTTTTTCCGGAGGCCTTAATCGTTCCGTGTACGGATGCGAGCAAGGGAGAATGGTTTGCTTCGATTCTGGGTCGAGAGAGTGCTATCGAGCCGTCCGAATTGATCCGACAGATGCAGTCCGAACTGGTTAAACATGCAAATACGAAATGGATGATGGTGGGGCAGGCGATCGGCCGATATCCCGAAATGATCGCAACTTTACCTCAAGACCGTAAAATCGAAGTTTCGGATGAGTCGCTTCATCGAATTCAGCCGAAAATGGTGGCAAAATTGGGGTTTCAGGCCATTTTAAGCGGAAAGACCAGCCTGCCACATGAATTGAATCCCCGTTATCTGAGGCAATCGGAGGCGGAAGTGAAGCTAAAAAAAGGACTTTTGCCTCAGGCAATATTGGATAAGCCGAAAAATCTGTTATAACTTTAAGTAAGAATGAAGAAAATCTATATTCTGCCGAATTTGATCACGACGGCGAACCTCGTCTTTGGGTTTTTAGCCATGGTAGCCGCGTATCAGTCGGACTTTACCCGCGCCTGTTGGTACATCATCATTGCTGCAATCTGTGATTCGCTCGATGGCCGCATTGCCCGCTTTGCCAAGGCCGAATCTTCTTTTGGCGTTCAATACGATTCATTATCCGATTTGACTTCGTTTGGAATCGCGCCTGCGTTGATTTTGTTTACCTACTCATTACACAGCTTCTCGAGGATCGGCGTCGGCGTCTCTGCATTTTATGTGGTTTGTGCCGCACTTCGTTTGGCCCGATTTAATGTAGAGGCCGAGAAGAAAAATGATCCGAAACAAGCAGAGACTTTGAGAAAGAGCCGTAAGGGGTATTTTCAGGGTTTACCGTCTCCTGCTTCAGCCGGATTAGTGGTTACTGCCATCCTGATGCAACATCAGTTCTATTTATTTCCTGAAGCGGTCATGGGGTATTTTACGCTCGTACTTGGGGCGTTGGTTGCTTGCTTGATGATTACCGGAATTCCTTTTCCCTCTTTTAAGGAAGTGAACTGGCGAGCAAAGGGTAAGGCATGGATTCTGCTGATTCCTCTCGTCATCATTCTTTTTTTGATTCAAGCCCCCGAGGCAACCTTGTTTTTAATAGGCTACTCCTATTTGATTTTGAGCATGTTCTGGGCGTGTTATCTGTTTTTTTTCCGGGATAAGAAACAAGAGCAGGGTGCGAGTTCTCCTGCCTTTACCGGAGGTCATGAATAGGGTGAAGCCCACTGCACTGAGTCTTCTCGTAGCAGTTTTTCTAGCCCCGTCCTCTCAAGCAGCACTTTATGTGAATCTTCCTGCTCCCGCGCCCCAAGGCGCAACCGGAAGCTCAGGATATACTCTTTATTTGGCAGGAGTAATTGGTGGAAATCCGAGTGGGGCGAGTTTCGTAGATCCGCAATACGCAGCAACTGGTTATAATTACCCACCTGCGCCCCAGCTTGTCGACACTACGCCTCTTCCTGCGTCTGCTGCATCAGCTACGCAATTGATCTGGCTAGATGTCATGTCGAACAAGTCATTTAGCTTATCGGGCACGCAGAAACTCGTGGTCACACTGTTGGTCGGGCAAAATAATGTCAATCAGGTGATTCCGATTCGTGCAGCCGGTGTCACTGGTGATGGTGCACCTACTCCGTGTGGAGCAACAAATTGCATGTTTGGTGCGACACCTGCCGGAACCGATGCCCGGTATTTTGCGGCCAATTATCCGAATCCAGGCGGAAATGTGCGTATCGGCTTTAATCCCGCGGATATTACAGTGACCGGCGCATCCGGAGGAATCACTGCGGGTAATTCGAGCGGAACTCCTGCGACTCAAACCCTGTATGCGTTGGTGGATATTGTAAACTCGACCGATACGGCACCTCCATTTGCGCCATCTGCCAATGGCGAGTCGATTAATTTTAACATCACGCTTTCTGATCAGCCGCCGACCCTCGGAGCCTGTCCGACTGCTCCAGATCAATTCTATTTTCCGGGTGACCAATCGATCAAATTGCATACTCTGAATTTTTATCCAAGTGCGACCGTGGGCGCACCTTTGGCTAATCTCGTGGTTTTGGGTGCTCCCAATAACACGGCGCCAGCCTCTGATCCGACCGGATTTGCACCGCCGACAACGATTCGGGCCTACCTGAAAACCGACGGTACAGACCAATATGTCGATGGGTTTCCGAATACCACCGACGGATCAGATAATACTTACGGTGTGACTGTGTTTGCAGAAAACCAATCTGGAATCGTTTCAAACACTGCGTGCACCATGACTGGTGTTCAGGCTCAGCCGATTAGTGGAGTTTTGACCAAGAGTCGTTGTTTTATCGCCACCGCTGCATTTCATGATGGCGATGCACCTCCTGTTCGTATGCTCCGCCATTTTCGCGATGAGATACTGGCACAATCTAAAATTGGCCAGTGGTTCATTGAAAACTACTATCAGGTATCACCGCCCCTTGCAGAGTGGGCGTGGGATAAACCCCTGATTCGTTCGGTGGCCTTACACTTTCTCGCGCCCATAGAAATTGCTGCGTGGAGTGTATTGAAATTAGCTCACGGCGAAGAAGTGGTTCCGAAAGAATCTGATTACCAACCTTATATCGAGCGCTTAAAAAAAAACGGTACTTTAAGCCCACAAGCGACACCCAGTTATACTGAAGAATTAAAAAAACAGATTGCTCCAGCCGCTCCCACGACTGGAAGTTATAGTGAAGATCTGAAAAAGCAATTGTCGCAGGTGCCAGACTCGACCGATTATTCCGCAAAGCAAAAAGAAACGATGCCTCCGGCCAAAGAGCGAGAGAGCACTATCAAGCTCGTCAAAGAGCATCGCGATAAATTGGGGCTGCCTGAGTTGCCTCCGCCACACGAAATACTCGGAATGAAAATCGGCATTTCGCCCGGAATCAAAGTGAATGGCGGCGGACAATCTTTTGATGATGTCTATGGTGATTCCTGGGCGCCAGACGTCATGCTTCATTATGAGCGCGAATTGTTTCATTCTGAAAATTGGGGCAGTCTCGGAATTGGTGGCGATATCGGAATCGGGTATGCCGCTGGATTTGGGCGACTGACTTACGATTTTCCGAGAGGCAGCGGAAATTACAAGTCTGAAACGCACTTTAATTTGCTTCAGTTTCCGATCATCCTCGATGCCTATTATCGTTTTAACCTTTTTAGAATTCTAAGACCATTTGTGGGCGCCGGAGTAGGAGTAGTCGGGTACGACGAGTTTCGTGACGATGGATTGCCGTCACACACCGGCTTCTCTACCGTCTTTACGGCTTCAGCCGGAGCGGCGCTGCTTCTTGATTTCTTTGATCCGGACACGCACCGTGAGGCGTATTTGCATGAAGGCATTCAGCACGTTTTCTTGATGGGTGAGTTTTTAACCATGAACTCATTCGCTTCTCCGGCTTCGATTTCTCGCGCCGGCGTCTATGGTGGTTTTCTTTTCGAGTATTAATCTATGAAGTACGCATTAAGGCTTTCCTACTTAGGTAAAAATTATTGTGGTTGGCAAAAGCAAGGTGCCATCACTGAAGCCGCTCCCAGGCTTCGAAGTGTGCAGGAAGTAGTCGAACAGGCACTTTCGAGTGTGACCGATGAAACCACCACTTTGGTCGGAAGTGGTCGCACAGATGCCGGAGTGAATGCACTTGGGCAAGTCGCTCATTTTTGGAACTCAAACCCTAAGCTCACGCCAGAAATATTCAGACGCGGAATGAATTCGCTGCTACCTCAGGACATTCGAGTGATGAAAGCCTATGGCGTGCCCGATGAATTTCATGCGCAGCAGTCGGCGACTCACAAGCAATACAGTTATTTTTTTCAGCAAGGCCTTTGCCCGCTTCCGCTTTGGATGGACACGACCTGGTGGATTCAAAAGGAACTCGATCTTCAGGCGATGAGCGAAGCAATTTCTTATCTACGGGGCGAGCATGATTTTAAACCATTTCAAGCGACTGGCATGGAGCTAAAATCGACGGTTCGTACCTTGCTTGAGGCGGAAGTAACCCGTGAGAAAATGCCGCTCTATCCGGGCGCTGATTTAGACGAAGAGGGTTATTCGATCATTCGAATTCGTTTAGTTGGGACCGGTTTCTTAAAGCAAATGGTGCGCGGAATTGCCGGAACCCTGCTGCAGGTAGGCGAAAACAGGCGTCCGGCGAGTGACGTAAAGATGATTCTAGACACCAAAGATCGCTCGAAAGTGGGGCCGACGGCACCTGCAAAAGGGCTGACTTTAGAGCGCGTTTGGTATAAGCTTTAGGCTCTCAATCCCACATTTAAAGGAAAATAAATGGAAACTCAGATCAAGCTCGAAAACGTGTCCGCTATTCAGAAAAAATTCATTGTCACCATTCCGGCCGACAAAGTGACCAAAACGGTCGAGAAAAAATTTATCGAAGTTCAAAAGACCGCGAAGATCAAAGGTTTCCGCCCAGGACACGTACCTCTGAATCTCGTAAAGCAATATTACGGTGAAGATGTAAAGAGCAAGGCCCTGAATGCTCTCATCAACGAAACCTATACTGAAGCTCTGAAAAAACATCCACTTCGCATTGTGGGCGACCCACAAATCGAAGGGATGCCACACGAACATGCGGGCGAAGCAGGCGAGCATACTCACCTGCATTTGCATGAAGGCGAAGCGCTGACTTACAGCGCGGTTGTCGAAATTGTTCCAGAAATCGATCCTAAGGATTACAAAGGTCTTTCTCTCGAGAAGCCAACCGCAGAAGTCACTGACAAGGATATCGACGGTGTTCGCACCAATCTTCTTGGCCGTAAAGCCGAAGTGATGCCTGTTGATCGCGCATCCAAGATGGGCGACTTTTTGGATTTCAAATACGAAGGCAAAATCAAGACTGAAAACGGAATGGAAGCCGCTCCCAATCTGAGTGGTGATCGCTATGCCGAACTTGGAAGTGGTCAGTTATTGCCTGATTTCGAGGCTAATCTGACTGGTTTAAAAGCAGGCGGCAACCATACGTTTAAAATGAGCTACCCTGCAGATTACAATGATGCAAACCTCGCTGGTAAAGACGCTGAGTACGAAGTGCATGTTCGCGAAGTGAAGGAAAAGAAACTTCCGGAGTTTACTGCAGAGCTTGCCAAAGAATTCGGTTACGAGAGCATTGCTGATTTCGAAACCAAGTCTCGCGAGATGCTGGTTAAGAACAAGGCAGAAGAGAGCGACAATCTGCTTCGTAACAACATGATCGAGAAACTGATCGAAAAGAATACCTTCGAAGTTCCACAAGCGCTGGTTTATTCACAAATGCGCGCGCTCGCTGATGATTACTCGCAAGAACTGAAGCGTTATGGCTTTAACGAACAGATGATTCAGTCGGCCGTGATGAGCCAGCTTCAGGATTTTAAGAAGCGTGCCGAGACCCAGGTTCGTGCCGGAATTCTTCTCGATTCTATCGCTAAAAAAGAAAAAATCGAAGTGACTCCTGCAGATCTCGAGAAGGAACTTCAGAAGACTGCCAAGAACTTTGGCGTCGACGTTAAGGTGGTCAAGGACCGTTTCGACACAAGCCCACGCGACAAAGCGAACTTCGAATACCGCGTTCGTGAAGAGCTGACGATTCAGATGATTCTGGGCTCGGCTAAGATCAAAGAAAAGAAGAGCTAACCTCTTCGAATTGATAGATTGAAAATTTTATTCGCCCGATGCAACTGCTTCAGTTGTATCGGGCGAAGTTGTTTTAGGGTGGTTGATCGCCTCGCGAAATGCTAACCTTCGCTCGGGATTGTCGGAAGGAAAGTTTATGTCTAAAGGATTGATGATTTCTGGCTTCATTCTTCTGTTTTCTTTTTTAAATCTCGGGGTAAGTGATGCTCAGCAGATCTATCATCCGCCCGCTTCGCAAAACTATGTCCAGCCGTGGCTACAATACTCAACGACCCTTGAAGAAGATACTCCAGAAGATTACCTGAAAAAGGTAGCCGATCGAATCAAAGACTTTCATACGCTCGATTGCTTTATGAATGTGACGCCAAACCTGGCGCCGATGATCAATGCCACTTCTGGCAAGTATGAAGAGAGCAATGCCTATGCATTGGCCCTTCTGTCTGCCATGTCTTACGATGTGCTTCCTAATGATCCCGCTCACGATGTGGTAAATGCAAAGCTGGCCACGATGGGTTTTAAGAACATTCGCTCGCTCGAAGTAAATACGAATAAGATGCATACGGGCGTCTGGAAGGAGATCAAAGGTCTCGCAGAAGGAAAGTTAAAAGCCAATCCGGAAGAGCTCAGGCGCTTTAAGAATAAGATTCGGGTGGTGTTCGCTGATACCCGGATTCTATTCGCAGAAACAGATTCGTATATCGTGCTGGTTTTCGCAGGTACGGACATGACGAGTGGAGACAACCTTTGGAGTGACTTCTTTAAGCTGATGACCAATCAGAATGATTTGGGTCGCGTGCACGCAGGCTTTATGGCTGCTACCAAAGTCATTTGGGAACCCTTGATGAAGGAGCTTGCGAAGTATGATCATGCAAAGCCTTTGTTGATTACAGGCCATAGTTTGGGAGCGGCGCTAGCGACCATTACGGCAGTTAAGTTATTGCTCGAAGAAACTCCAAAGTTAGAACTCACTGAGTCTCAGATTGTCGAAAGCCTGTGGAAACAGGAAGATCCGCTTAAGAATTACAAGTCTAAGCGCAAAATCAAGATCGATTGGTATAAGCCTTACGTGGCGGGTTTGTATACTTATGGATCACCCGAAGTGGGCGATCAGAATTTCAGACAGATTGCGGATTACTTCCTGACGAACCCTCGCCCGATGTTACTCGATGGGAAGTATTTGCCGTCCAAGCCGGTTTCTGCCCGTTTTGTGAATTCGAATGATTTGATTTCGAAGCTTCCGGGCACGAAAGACTACTATCATATCGATGAAGAGCATTTTTTCGATCGACTGCCGGGCGAAGAGCATATCTTTGATGCGGTTCATTCGACCTTGAGTTTGAAGATCAAGGCAGGGATTCAGTCGCTGAAAGAGAAAGCAAATCTCGATCATGCGATTCTGAACTATATTGAAAAATCGTATATGAATCTGAAGACCACTGATTGGAAGCACCCTGTAAAAACAGGCTGCTACAACGCGCACTAGTTACGCCTTCGGAATTAAAATCTCGAAGCAGGTGTTCGGGCAGTCTGGCAGTAGGCTGATCATGCCTTTATGCTCATCGATAATGCCCTTTGCGATCGATAAACCAAGTCCCGTACCTTCTCCAACTCTCTTGGTGGTAAAAAACGGTTCGAAGAGCTTGTTTTGAATGGTTTCTGGAATGCCCTTACCGGAGTCGGTCACTTTAATGACCACAAAGGTATCGCGTTCTGTGAGTTCGATTTTAACCCATTTTTCAGAGTTTGGTTTTACCGCATCAATGGCGTTGTTGACGAGGTTGACGAGCACTTGCTCGATCTCTACGTCATCGCATACCACCTGAGCTTCGGTCTGGCACTCGAAAGTAACCGGTGTATTGTTTCGCTTTGAATTGGATTCAGTGAGGAATAAAGCCTCTTTTGCAATATCCGCCAACACATGCGTTTCGAAGTTTGATTTTTCGGACGATCTTGAGAACTTTTTAAGGCCAGTGACGATTCTTGAAATTCTTTCGCATGATTTTTTGATCATTTCGACTTTGGCAGTCAGTTTTTGAGGATCACTGGCCAGTCGTTCGAGTAAACCCACAGATCCTGCAATGATGGCGAGCGGGTTATTGATTTCATGTGCAATTCCGGCTGACATTTCGCCTAAGGACGCGAGTTTGGCATTGCGAAGACTTTTCGTGCGCTCAAGTTCCAATTCGTTTTTTATTTTTAGTTGTTCGGTCACGTCTGTATTCAGCCCGTACATCATGATTGGTTTTTTATCTGAATCGCGAATCACGGTGGCATGGCCAGAAATGAATCGTCGACCTCGGGTTTTCGTTTCGATTTCAAATACGGTATTGAATTCTTTTTCTCCCCGAAGGGCTTGCCCGAGCTCCTCGACTGCTTTTCCCTTTGATTCAGGGGTTAAAGTACTTTCCCAGGCTTGATAGTGCCCGGTAAAATCTTTCTCCTCGAGTTCAAAAACGTCATACATCGATTTATCCCAGTAAAGGTCTTGGGTCACAGGATTGAATTTCCAGACTCCGATTTTTAAGGCGTCCAGCATAAAGCGAATTTCGCTCTGTGCATTAAAAAGTTCAGTGACATCAGAGAAAGTGCACGCCAATCTTCGGCCTGTAGTTCCTTCAAACGGAATGGCATTGATTTTAATCCAGCGTTCGGTTTGATCCGGAAGAACCAAACCCATCATCACACCCTTAATGGGTAATCCAGTTTCTAGTGCAATCATGGCAGGATGTTCTTCTCCCGGAAAGGGCGAGCCATCTTCCTTAATCGCTTTCCATGAAGGGTCTCGTGAAGTCCGACCTCGTAGTTGATCTTCGGTGAGTCCTAAAATGGTAAGTGCCGCTGGATTGAATGATTCAATGGCGCCGTCTTTGTCTTGCATTACCAAGCCATCAGCCATGGTATCCAAAATGGCGGTGGTTTGAACTTCGTTAGCCTTTTGTTCGGTGATATCTTCAATAATGGTAAGGTACGACAAATTTCCTTTTGCATCGGGAAGTGCTTGGCTTGTCAATCTTCCCCAAATGGTTTTGCCTGATTTATGGATGTATCGTTTTTCAAACTGTTTTAAAAGCTTTCCACCGCTTTTTGGAAAAGCTTGAATTTTTTCGAGCGTTCTCTCTTTGTCTTCCGGATGGGTTAAATCCAGCATTGAAATCGCTTTCAATTCCTGTTCGGAATATCCGGTAAATTTTTCGTAAGCTGGGTTTACGGACGTATAGCAAAAGCATGAATCAAGGCGGATGATGCCTAGTGGAGAGTCCGAGAAAATGCTCTTAAAATCGCTTTCAATTTGTTTTTTGCGGGTAACATCACGAACAGTGGCTTGAAGATAGCTTTCTTTATTCACGTCGACTCGGCTCAGAAGTACGGTGCAATTTATTGTTTCGCCAGCAAGAGTCTGGTGATCCCACTCAAAAAAGTGACTGCCGGTTTTCATGGCCTGCATGATTGCTTCGGGCGCCTGTACCGACGAGAGGCCTCCGTCAGGTTGGCGCTCAGGAGATAAATTCCAAGGTCCTAATTTTACGAATTCCTCTGGGCTTGAAACTTTAAAAAGCTTAAGGGCAGCGGGATTGCAGCTGGTAAATTTCCACTCCGGAGGAGCCAGGGTCATGATTGCATCTGCGGATTGTGTAAAGAGTGCATCTAGGCTGACGCGACTTTCGCTGGTCTGGGTTGCTTGAGCGGATAGCGAATCTACAGTGGTGTTGAAATTGTCGATGACTCGATTCAGTGTTGGATCATCACATCGTGGCAAGTGTTTCGGAGCAGTGCCTTTGGCCAAGCTTGCGAGACCATCTGCTAAATCCATCAAAACCGATTTCGATTTTTCATCGAGTGCCATGTTGATTTATCCTTCAAATGTCGATCGGAAAAAGTGTATGAAATCTTTAGAATTGAATTATTTGCGTCAAGGAGTTGGCTAGCGATTTGCGCAATGAAAAACCCCTGATACTTGAGCAACGACAAGAACGTCCTCGGCTGGATAGCCTGCGGATTGTTCTTGTCGTTGCTCAAGTATCAGGGGGGCTTAGGTGCGCATATCTTCTGTTTAACTTTGACTATAAAGCGGTAAAAGTATTATTTCAGATCGGAAAGTGCTTTTTCTACGGCATCAGAAAGTTTTTTTAGTTCACTCTGAAATTTCTGAAGACGTTCTTTTCCTTCGCCCGCTTTCCAGGTAAAGCCCGGAATTTTTACTTTCTTGGCAGTGGCCATGAATGCAAACGGCTTTTCGGCTTTCTTTTCATTCTTGTTTGCAGTTTTCAGCACTTCGCCTTTTGCGGCCATGCTAAAATCGGCGTCTTCGCGTTTACCGGCTTCTGCAATCATCGCTGGATGTTGCTCGACCGGTGTCATGAGAAGTGCACGAAGCAGTGAACGGTTTTTTACTCCGAGATTCAGCAAATTTACCTTGGTTTCTTGAGGTAAACGTGTAAAGCCGATGCACTCAGTGATGCGTGATTTCGGTTTTCCGAACGCTTTTGCAATGTTCTCGTGGCTTGCATAAGATTTTGCATTCAAAAGTGATACGTAGCCTTCGCCTTCTTCGATCGGATGAAGGTCGACGCGATCGAGATTCTCGCGGAGTGCGATTTCGTGCGTTGCTTTATCGGTTGCATTCAAAACGCGAGCTGGAATTCGCTCTAACCCTGCCAGTTTTGAAGCACGTAAACGACGCTCTCCCGCGATTACTTTATAACGATCACCATCTTGCACCACTAGAATCGGCTGAAGTACACCGTGTTCTTTAACTGAATGAGCAAGTGCTTCGATTTCTGCATCATCAAAGTGAGTTCGCACTTGAAGTTCAGAAGCATCGACTTTTTCGACGGGTACGAAATTTACGAGAAATGTCGTCAGACCTTTCAGGCCGCTATGGGTATTGTCGGCGCTCGTGCGTGCAGTCGAGTAGAGTTGTTTTAAATAGCCGCTTCCCTGGCGGGTCTTAATTTTAGAGTCTTTTTCCTTATTTTCCATGGAGTTCTCCTTGTTAGATTAGCGAAGTAGTTCGTGAGTTAAGTCGGCGATGTCGTTAGCAGCAGTTCCTTTGGTGTTTACGTCCCACACCAATGTTCTGCGCTTGGTCGCTTCATTTAAGTCGGCGCTTCGGTTGACTACCGAGCTTGCGCAGAACTCATCGAATTGTGAGCGAAGTTCGCCTAATACTTCCTGGCTGATGACTTCGCGGTTGTCATACATATTAGGAATGATTTTTACGTTCAGATTTTTTCTGAATTCCTTTTGCATTTCATCGATGGTCGCCATGACGAGCGACATTCCGTGAAACGAAAGTGGATTGGTTGCGCAAATGACATTCACTCGATCAGAGGCGACCAGCATCGATCCGTTTAGAATTGAAGCGGCTGGATTCGTATCAGCGATAATCAGGTCATATTGATCGGCAATTTTCGCAATCGATTCAGAAAGTCGGTATTCACGACGGGTTTTGTTGTTCAGCGGAATCTCGATATTACACAGCTGAAGATTCGCTGGAATGAGATCAAGTCCCGGAGCCACATTCATGATTGCTTGATCGATCGGAAGATCATTGATGAGCACGTCATAGATAGTAGGGCGCTCGTGAGCATCCATAATATCCAGATTTACGCTCAGGTGACCTTGACCATCGAGATCGAGGGCCAGGACTTTGTATCCTAAGAGAGAGGCCATCATCACGAATTGTGCAGTCAGGGTTGATTTTCCGGTTCCGCCCTTGACGTTATAAAACATCTGCACTTTATGAGAAGGATTTGCAGCGATAAATTTAGTAACGCTACGCATCATTCCGGTTGCAACTGACTCGCTGGTTACGGCCGCACCTGCGGCTTCCGCTCCTACGCCCATTTCTGAGGCGTCTTTTGCTGGTTCCTGATTGCTGTCGAATTCGCGAATCATCTTGAAAAAGTTCTGAACTTCTTCGAGTGAAATGATCTTGCGATCTACGTTTCCGATGCGTTTTCTGTGGGTTTTAATCTTACCTTCGCCCTCGAGCGCCGGGATAAAATTCTTGTCGAGCTTCGCTAAAAGCGCGAATTCGTTCGGTGTAAATACCATTTCCTTGAACATGAGTCCTCCCTGATGTTTGATCGATAAAACGTTCGGTCGCCGTGGCGACCGGTAGAAATCTTTAAACAAGTAATCCGTATGTTCCTGATTTCTACTTCTACGCTGTCAAAATTATTCTATTCGGGAGGTTCAAATATTCAAACTAAATTTAAATTTAATCCGTGAGGAAATTCATTCCAGCACTGGTAAAGTGGCATAGCCACTTTTACTCAGTGCCTTATGCAGCGAGCAAAGCCACACTTACAGTTGCCTTGTCCTTTGGGCATAGCCTCGCTGCCCGTGCCTTATTTCGTCGGTCGCCGCGGCGACCGACGAAATGTCGAGGTGCAGAAATTGTGAGTGAGGAAATGTCGGTCGCCACGGCGACCGGAGATTCAAGAGCTAGCGCTTTGATACCGGAGAAGGCCGCGCTTCCAGAGGGTGCTACTGATCACGACGTAAGTAGCAAGTACTCCGGCGACGAGAAAATATTCCCAGAATTCGATTCGACCCGTAAGGGCGCGCGCGGGAATGCTTCCGAGAAAAGCAAAGGGCAAGGCAGTCTTGATCAGGTAGCGAGCGGCTGTC
The DNA here is from genome assembly GCA_903831745.1 of Oligoflexia bacterium. Classification (GTDB taxonomy): domain Bacteria; phylum Bdellovibrionota; class UBA1018; order UBA1018; family CAIMNF01; genus CAIMNF01. Next base: position 43,009 of record CAIKYX010000129.1, on the reverse strand, counting down.
GGATAGAGTCCCTCGGGCTTATTTGCCAAGACGTAGAACTGATAATAGAGGTGAGAAACGGTGGTTCCGCGCTCTAACCAAAATGCCCAAACGACGAAACAAAAGCGCACCAGATACTGAGTGATCAGACCAATGGCCATCCAGAACGCGACTCCGAGCCAGGCGATTCCTCCGGCGAATCCGGCCTGCGGTCCGTAGTGGTGGATGATCCAAATGCCGAGCGAAGCGTTCATGATCTGTGTAAAGTTGATGTCCTTCAGTGTGACCAGAAGGATGGTTGGAAAAGGTTTGGTAAGAAGAATGTCGAGATCGCCCTGACTGATGAGGTACGGAAAGTTCCAAAATGAGCGTTGAAAAAGTGAAGTAAAGAGCGAGTCGCAGGCAACGAAAATGCCCAGGAAGAAGAAGGTCTGCTCGCGGTTCCAGCCATGAATCGAAGTGATGTTGCTATAGATGATCTCGAAAAAGGCGAATTCGAGGAACACCCAGATCATATCGGCAATCGTCATGGCGATCGTATTCGAGCGATACATGAACTCGCGGACGAAGTTATTCTTGATGATGGTCTTGATGACGTCCCAATATGGATACATTTCTAGCCCCCAATTCCTTGATAGCGACGAATGCAATGAGCCCAGAGGATGCGGCTCAGGCCCCAAAAGAAGACGAGCCAGGCTAGGGCAATCATCATTTGCTGAGCCCACATGGCTTGGTTCCATTTGCCGAGCGCAAGTTGGGTAGGGCCAAAGACATAGAGATAAAAGGGAGTGCTGTGCCAGACCCATGAATAGCGTAAAGGGATGATGCTAAGAGGAATGAGTTCGCCCGAGAGCAAGCTTACGGCCATATTCTTTACCATCAGTACCGCAAAGGCGTTCTCCCAATAGAAGGCGACGACCGAAAGGCAGGCGCCGAAAAAGTAATGAATAATGCTTCCGACAAAGGCGAGCGACATCGCCATGAAGAGGTGCGGAAGAGTAATGCTCGAAAAGATCGTGGCGATTAAACCTAGGGCCATACAGAAAATGAGAGTAGGCGCTTTTTCTCCGAAGCCCTGAAAGTAGGTAAACTCGACAATTCCGACGGGACGAATGAGGTAGTTGTTCAGACTGCCGGTTCGAATCATTTCAATGAGCGAAAAATCGTAGTCTCCGCCCCGGATTTGGGTAAAGAGAATCGAAGTCCAGGTATATCCCAGAAGTTCGGAATAGCTCATGCCGGCGAAGGTAGTGATGCCGGTATTGTGAAAGATCGCCTGCCAAAGAATGAATTGGATGGCCGCTGGAACAAATGCCGAGCTGAAAAGGTCGATCAAAAATTCGCCCCGGTAAGCGACGGCATTCTTCATCCCATTTTTGATGGCGGCCCATTTCCATTGAAAGGTCCACGCGAAGTAAGTTTCGGAGAAATTCATTGCTGATAGATCCTTTGAATCACGCGCTCGAGCGAGGCTTCCTGGATTCCGATGTCGTTTACCGTGTAGTGGGCGAGAAGTTTCTGAAGGTATTCGGCCACGCGTGCACGGGTTACTGTCATCAGATAGGTGGTTGGATCTTCCTCGTCCTTGATGGTGTTTTGGGCTGCGATGCCGATCATGCCGGAAATATCCTCAATCGAGGGCTCAGAACCGAGTTTTACTCTGAGTTGGCACTCATTTGAGTTCGTAAGCTTGTCGGGATTACCGTCAAAAATCAACTCCCCCTCTTTAATGAGGAGGATTCGCTTGCAGAGCTCTGAAATATCATCCATGTTATGGCTCGTCAGGATGATCGTCGCACCTTCGTTTTGATTATGAAGCTTCAGGAACTCGCGAAGCTTCTGTGCAGCCAATACATCGAGCCCGATCGTGGGTTCGTCGAGAAAGATAACCTTGGGCAGATGAATGATCGCGCCAATGACTTCCATCTTCATGCGCTCGCCGAGCGAGAGTCGTCTGATCTGGGTGTTGAGGAGTTTGTCGACATCGAGTAACTGGGTAAGTTCATCGACGCGCTTTTTATAGACGTCTTTTGGAATCTGATAAAGCGCGCGCAGCAGATCGAAGGCTTCGATCGCAGGAAGATCCCACCAAAGCTGAGCCTTCTGCCCCATGACGATCGAGATTTGCTTTCGAAACGGCAGCTCTCGCGCAAAAGGCAAGTAGCCCAGTACTGAAGCCTGCCCGCTAGTGGGAGGAATCAAGCCCGACAGAATTTTAAGGAGCGTCGTTTTGCCTGCGCCGTTTGCTCCGATCAGTCCGACAAACTCTCCGGGCTGAATCGAGAACGAAACCCCTTTCAGGGCTTCGTGAACGACGTACTCAGGGTTGATCAGAAGCTTGACGGTGCCTTTAAAGCCACTTTCTTTCTTTACTGAGCGAAAGCTGCGCTTTACATCGATGACTTGAATGGCGGGCGTTTGGATCATGGGAGTAGGTATCTCTTTCCGTGGCTCATGAATTCATCCGAAAGCTTGGTTGCAAGAACCGCATTGTAATTGAGCTTGAGCGTGACCTTGTTGCCCCAGAGCTTTGCATCCATTACGGAATTGATCATGTCGTTGTTGATAGGAAACGCAGTAATGAGTTTTGGATTCGCTTCTTCGTCAGGATGGCGAAAATCGATTGAATAGATCAGAAGCGCAGTATCGCCACCGTTCGGGTTGGGCGCGATGAACGGTGCGATGTCCGTACGAAGCTCGAGGTACTGGTCGTGATCTTCTGCCACTTCCATCAGGCGGATGGTTCTGAGCTTGCTGTAATCATAATGGCGAAGTTCGTGAATGTTCGAATGAAGTCCGCGTGGAAGTTGGTCGAGATCACGAAAGGCGATCGGTCCGATGAAGCGGGTCAGATTCGAAAACAAGGTGCCTTTTTTGGGTTGGCCGCTGAGCAACCCAGCCGGAAGGTTCAGGCCTGCTTCGATTTCGCCTTGAACCCATCGCGCACGTTTGTATCCATATTTGGTTTGCAGGTTGCTGAACAGGTAACCATAGGTGTGGTTCAGGCCAGCAAACCCTTGGGTGAAATCCTGGTTGTAAGAAACTTTCCAGAGTGAAACAAAATACCGAAGGAGATTTTCGGGTATGGTCTTGATGCCGGTGGTAATCTGACTGGCGTCGATGTTGCTGCTTAAGCCCCACATGTCGAGCAGTTCTTTTTCTTGGGCGTCCTTTTCAACCTGATTCATAAAACCGGGAATGCCCGCATCGATGATGGCTCTAATTTTTGTAAAGTCGGTGACGCCGTCAGTGGCTCGGGTGATTTCGGCCCATGGACAATCTTGGGGAGTTTCGCCCTTGCTCGTATCTGGGCAAGAGGCGCTCGCGCCGTCTCCCACGAGTGAAGTGATGAATGCCAAAATTGCTGAAAACATCAGTACCTTCTTTTTCATGTGGTTCTCTCTTTGTTCTGTTAGAATAATCAGCGTCACTTTTACCAAGGCGGGATAACTATGAAAAGCCAAGATTCGAATCAATACTACGATCACCATGCCCTACGCCTGAGGGAGGTGTGGAAGTCGCATAAATCGAAGGCCGATCTCTCGCCTTTTTACAATCCATAGAGAGAAATGGTCGGATACTAGACCTGGGATGTGGTACGGCCCAAGACCTGAGTTGGTTTGTCGAACTTGGGTTCAGGGGGGTGGGGCTGGACGCTTCTGCCGAAATGGTCCGCCTGGCCCGAGAGCAATTTCCCGGACTCGAAATCCAGCATAAGAATTTTTTACTGTTGTCGCTCGAACCCGAATCTTACGACGCCGTTTGGGCAAATGAATCCTGGGTTCATCAGACTCCCGAAGAGATTCAGCGGGTGGCCGCAGTTTGTTTTAAGGGACTGAAACCCGGCGGCGTGCTGGGTGTAACTTTGTTTGAAGGATCGGGCACCTTCGAGGACCGTGAAGGAGATTTGACAGGGCCTGCGCGCTCGATTCATTTATTCACTGAAAAACAAATTTCGACACTACTCGAGCAAACGGGTTTTCAGATCTTGCGGGTTGGTCGAAAGCCTCCCGAAACCAGTTCGGGTTTTTATAAAATGCTTATTTTGGCGAAACGGGTTTAGCAGCGGTCGATTCTGGCAAGAGTTCCCAAATGTACATGTGGGTTCCGCCATCCTGTTGAAACATGGCGACCTGCTTGAGTTGGTTTCGGTCGAAACCGAATTGTCGTCCCTCTTCGCCATAATTTACCGAATCGAATAAAAGGATGTGATCAAACAATCCCCGTCTCAGATTCAAAGTCAGTTCGTCGCGTTCGCGGTAAGCTCGCTCGGGAGTGATCGCTCCGTAGCCCAAGGCTGTGAATTGAACCGGACGACCATAGACGACCAGAGTTCGGTTCTGGTTATAGTTTTTGATCAGCTCCATGAGGTAATGAATGTCGCGATTCAGGATGAGTGAGTTCAGGAACTCGGGGTTGCTGGCGACCGAAACCGAAAATACCAGCATCAGCGATGCGATCAAACCTTTGACACGAAGATCGAGAAATTTGAGATCGAAAAGAAATTTCGCCGAAAGGATCGAGCAAAGAATCGCAAAAGGAATGAAGAAGCGAACCTGAGCGGGATGCTGATAAACCCCCGCATGATGGCTGAGGCCGAGTGCGATTTGTGCGCAGACCGGAACGGTCCAAAGAAGAGTTTTGAAGTCGCCCTTGATGGCAAACCAAATGACAGCCAGAATTCCGGTACACATCAGAAATGGATTGTAGGCGAGTCCGAATTGGGTGAGGTGGGTGATCATGTCCGAACCGTGAGAGATCAGATGATCGATTCCGAAAGGAGCCACGCCTTCTGGATTCTCGAAGTGACCTTGGGTGAGGAGCCTCTGCCATAACGCCATGGCGACACCGGCCGAAAAAAGAGCAACCCAGTGGGGCTTCAGGATCGCGCGAAAGTTTCGGGTGGTCGCAAGCAGAATCAGAAGCGTAATGCCGGCAAGGAGCGGGTTCTCATATCTTACTTGCGAGAAGATGAGGGTCGTCACCCAAAACAATGTGAGATCTTTTTCGTCGCGCGATTCGGAATAGTTTTTCGCGAATACCAGGGTTAAAAAAAGCAGTGTGGCTGAAAATACATCAAAGCCCGCGCATTTGGTAAACATCAGGATGAGCGGTTGACTCAGAATGAGAGTCAGCGTCAGGCCTCGTTGAAAGACAGAGGTGGATTTCTGTGAGAAATAAAATACCCACCCGAAAACGATCATTGCCAGAATATTGACGATGATGGCGGCATACATTCCAACACCGAAAATCAGTTCTGATAAATGCACGAAAAACGGAAACATCAGGGGACGGGTCGGAATCTCGAGGTTCATCGGATAGAAAATGTCGAAATAGACCTTGGCCTCGGTAATATTGTACGGCTGTTGTAAAAGTGTAAGCGAATGAGCGACCGAAAGCAGGTTGGCTTCGTCGCTGTTGGTTTTTAATACCGCCGGAACCTGCGACAGGCAAAGCAGCACGCCGACTGCGATTAATAAGAGTGTTTTCCACGATGTTTTGAAATGGTTCTTAAACCAATCTCTTAAAATATCGAGCGAAAAGTAAATTGCCGATCCGAAGAGGATCCAGAGAACGGGGTACGAGGCGTGCACAAAGAGCCAGCGCGCGCTCTCGTCCGAAAAGAAAGCAGCGACGCAGCTGATGATGGAAAGCAGAAAAAGGACGATGGCAACCGGATGAATGTTTTTTGTTTTCATTTTTCATAAAAAGAATACATCAAATGAAAGGGAATGCCAGCAAGGATGAGGAGCCTATTCGGCCTTTCGAAGCCTGAAAAAAATCAGAATCAAGCCCATCCAGCCGCTGAAAGTCAGCCAGAAACTCAGGCTCAGTAGGTTCCAGCCTTCAAAAGCAATCAGTAGAATCGGGGTTTTTCCCCAGATGTAGTAATTCAAACAGCGATAATAATACGGGATATCCCGCTGTATGATCGTGGGATTCGGGCAAGTGGCATCATTGGCGAAAGGAATCCAAATGAGCTCATTTCGAAAAATGACGGCGACTTGGGGAAATAAAAAAAACGCCAAAATGAGGCACAAAGGCAAAAATAATCGGGTGGACTTGATGCTCTGAAGAAATGCCGCGTCCCATTCGATCGGAAACGATTGAAGCAATAACCAGGCCGCCGCAGGAATCCACGGCATCAATAAACGAGGGCCCCAGGCGATCCAGCCAAACGGCGCATACCAACGGGCCATGCCGACTGCCAGGGCCATAAAACTCGCGAGCGTAAGGATTGCGGCCGCATTTTTTGCGACGCCTTCTTTGAGTCTTACCAGTGCGACAATGCTAAGGGGTAAAAAGAGTGGGCAAAACCAGGCAATTCCGCCGTTTCCTGAAAAGAATAGGCCAGTCAGAAAGCTCAGGTGAATTCCAAGCGACGGTACAATGAACATCGGATTCAAATACCCTTCGTTCAAAGGGCCGCCAAACCGAAAATAATTATAAAGGGTATGCAAACCCAGTGAAAGCAATCCTGCCAGGATGATTTCGATATAACGAATCGATTTCAGCGTTGCACTTTTTTCTCCAACCAGTTGGGCCGCAAGCGAGAGCAGGATCAGAAACGGCCAGGCCGTTTCCTTCGATAGCCCAGCGATGACGAGTACGAGCGCGCCCCATCTCAGGGTGTTCTGGTTCGAGCAAAGGAGAACCGTTGCAAAAATGAGTGCGGCCCCCAGGGTTTCACTGAAGGAGGTGCGTGCATACCAGAGAAAAGGCGAGAGGACGATCAGCGCCCAATACCAGTTTCTACGAAATACAGAGCGTGACGCGAGTGATTTTCCGCCGAAATAGAGAAGTAAGAAAGTGGCAAGCATGTTTACGTAGATGAGGAATTCAACAATTGCATCATCGGTCATTCCGAGCTGCAAGCCGATTGCAGTTGGAATTTTTTGAAGCAGCGGAAACATTCCGCCTTCGGGACAATGGCCAACTTTACCCTCGCTCAGGCACTTCAAGGTAGCTTTTGTTTCGTTCAGCATCACTCCCGTGTCGAATTGTGGAACCAGGATGGTAAAATAGTGGAGCAGCGAGAAAAGACCCAGAGTGATCACCAGGCCTGACAGGATCTTTTTAAAAAGAGGATGAAGCTTCATGCTGCAATTATCTCTGAAAGGGGTGGATGGTCTAGAAAAAACTCAAGCTGGTTTGACAGTCGTTCGGTCAAAGTTTACTTTGAGAAGGATGCTTCGATGGACACTCGGCCTGTCAATCAGCGCTCTCGCTGGTGCACTCGTCTTTTTTTTGATTTATCCCCTTTTTGTACTGAGTCCCCACTCTTATTCATGGTTACTCGGGGGAGATCAGGCGATTTACTTTTTAGGCTTCAATTTTTTCAATCATGAATCGTGGCATTGGCCACTCGGATTGATTCAAGGGTACTCGTATCCCGAAATGACCTCGCTTGTTTTCAGTGATTCGAGTCCGCTTGTTTCGATTCTGCTTAAATTACTCCCTGGGCAGTCGATTTATCAATTTCACGGAATTTTCATTCTATTTTGCTTCATGCTTCAGGGCATCTGTGGCTTTCGATTGCTCTATCACTATTCGAAGTCCTGGACGAGCAGTGTTCTGGGGGCTGTCTTTTTCGTGCTATTGCCAAGTTTTCTCGATCGAGGTTATCCCGGAACCCGCCACTACAGTCTGCTTCCGCATTTTATCTTACTCAGTGCGATTTTTTACTCTTTTCATCCGAAGCTCTCGAGGAATCTTTGGATCTGGACCGCTCTGATCGGCGTGGCCTTGGGATTTCACTTTTATCTGGCGACCCTGGTTGGAATATTTTTTATTGCCTCGCAAGGCAAGTCCTTTCAGGAATACGGTTTTCGACTGGGGTATGTGGTGATGGCGCCTGTGCTGCTGTTGCTCGCTTATGCCTATGGTTATTTTTCGATTCCGGTCGGAAGCTCGGTCGCTTGGGGGTTTGGCGAGTTCTCGATGAATTTGAATTCATTTTTAAATCCGATGGATCGCTCGTACTTCATCAAACCGCTACTGATGCTTCAGCATCAATACGAGGGGTTTCAGTATCTCGGGTTAGGGCTTTTGATTCTCGCCGGTATGTGCCTCCGTAAAGAGAGTTGGCGCACACTTTCGCCTCCTCAGCGGCTAGCGCTCGTCTTCATCACTTTTTTAAGCCTTTCGTTCAACGTCTCGTTCTTTAACTGGGTGCTGCTTCCGAATATCAGTAAGGCGCTGTTTTTTGTGGTGTTCTTCATCCTGCTCTTTAGAAACGGCGTCGCCCATTGGAAAAGTGTTCTGATCGCAGCAGCATTGGTCGCGATGATTCAGCTCATGGGTCCCTCGCTTCGCTCGAGTGGTCGCTTGTTCTGGGCGGTCGAGTACGTGATGATTTTTTTGATCTTCATGAGAGCCCCCAAGCCCTGGGTGATTGTGCTGTTGCTTGCGCTTCAGATGGTCGATATTTCGAAAGAGTTTACTTCATTCATGGCGCCCGCTCCGATTGCCCAAGCGGCAGTTCCTGAGCTTCCTCTCGCCATGATCACGAAAGATTCGTACGACGAAATCGCCCTGATCGGTGGCACGAATTCAATTCCGCTCGCACTGAAGGCTGTCAGTGAGGGTAAAAAAATCGGACCTCTGGGCACAGCCCGTTCGGACGGAGGTTCGGTGGGTAAAACCCAGCAGCAGTGGATTCAGGAAGTTCAGGGGCTTAAACCGCGTCCAAAAGTAATCTATATCGTCGGCAACGAAGCGGTGTGGGGTTCTTTTCAAAAAACGTGTGAAGCAAAGCCCGAAGACTGTAAAGCACTGACGTATGGTACCGAAGGGCAGTCACATTACTTACTTTTGAAGTAAGCGGCGAGATGCCACGGTCGCAATCAAGAGTAACAGCAAAAAAACAATGAAAGAGTAAGTCGGTGCAACTCCGAAGAGCCGGGTCGTCAGGGCGTCTTGATTCCATTTACCTGCCATAAACGCGGGTGAAATCACTTCTGCAAACGGGGATGAAAACTGGTGGGGCAACATGTACTTTACCGTCAGCTTTGCCTCGAGTGCTTCGATAAATCCAACTGCTGCCAGGATATAGAGCCAGGGTCTAAAGCCGATTTCGGATTTAAGGTGTTTCGAAATTTCGTAAATGATCAGCATGGTTGCCGGAATGAGATGTCTCGGTCCGTAGGCCCAGCCGCCGTTCCACATGTAATACGAAGAAAACACCAGCAGTGAACCCAGGAAAAAAAGCGCCGGGGGTTCGACCAGAAATTTTAGTTGAGTTCGTTCTTGAGCTCGAAATCTAAAAAACAACGCTGCAAAAATCGGGGCGTAAATGAAAAATCCGCGCTGCGAACCAAAGAGAAGACCCGCGATGGCTTCAAGCTTGGGGCCCTGAAATCCCAATGCTGTTTTCATTTGGCTGAATTCTTCGTTCGATACATGCGAATACACCATCGAAAACGGATTGCCAGTGATGGCAGCATTGTAAGCCAGAATGGCCAGAAAAAAAGGTAAGAACGTAAAGCCTAGTTTAAGCGAGGGCTTCAGGCTTCGGGTGCAAACCAGTGAAGTCGCCATCAGGATCGGAATCATCAAGCCAGTTGGAAATTCGGTTAAGAATGCAAGACCCAGAAAAATTCCTGCTCGTACGGGGCGGTTTTTCTCGCAGAAATTCTGATAACCGTAAACCACGAAGAGTCCGGCCAAGGCATGTCCAAAAAAAGTACCGCTATAGACCCAGAGAAAGGTAGAAAGCACGAAAGCCAGCGCCCAGAAAATACTTTGGGTAAGAGTCAGGATTTCGAAAGCAAAAAGCGCCATGGGCAGTGACGCCAGAAAAAACCCACCCAGTAGCAACCCACGATTGAATTGGGCGTCGAAGCCTTGAGTCGGGCTGATCCATTCGCCGATTTTAACCAAAGGGAGAAGTAGGATCGTCGAAAGCGGGGCCTTGTCTGTGTAGTAGTGGCCATTGACGAAGCTTTTGTCCATCGAATGGTCTTTGACAATGTCGATCGCCCAAGTGCCTTGATTGATCAAAGTCAGGGCCGGAAGGACGCGTGATCCTGGATTCGGAGTTCGATCGGTTTCGGAATAAAAGCCAATGACCAAAGCAAGGAGTGCAATCAGGGTAATTTTGGGCAGGAGTGTTTTCACCTGAACAGAATAACCAAAATTTATGCAATGTCCGAATTTTTAATGGATCAGTGAGATTTCGCTTTTGCCGCACGAACTGCCTGCGTGGTTTCACGCTGGGTCGCGATCAAATCGATGATCTCGAGTGCTTCGTAGCGAAGATCGTTTTCATAGATGAAACGATAAAAATTCTCGATGTCCGGATGATGGCGGAAATTTTTAAGAGAGCTGGCTGCGCTGTCGGCAGAAACGGCTGCCATGGCCAGGCCTGCAGAAGCGGCGCCACTTGAACTGCTAGAAGTCGCTTCAAGCTCTTCTTCGTCTTCGTCAGTCGCTTCACCGGCTTTAAGCTCGGTTGCTTTGATCTCTAGTTTGGCGGATTTTTTATCCACAATCGCGAGTTTGACTTTTGGCTCTGCCTTTTTGGCCGATTTCGCCGCTACTGCAGGTTTTGCAGCAACAGCTTTTTTGGTTTTCGTCAGGGCAGCAGTCTTTTTCGCTTTTTCTGGCATTTTGTCCGTTTTCTTATTTGGGGTTGTTTTCGGGCTTGGTTTTGTGGTTTTTGGGGCCATGGTCATCGTCTCCTAAAGATTGCCTACGCAGTCGTCTCGTTCTTCTCTAATATTCCATATCGGTGAAGCTTGTTATATAGAGTTTTAATCGTAATTCCAAGGGACTGTGCGGCGCGCGTCTTATTTCCTTCGAAATGATGCAGGCAGCGCAGAATGTGGATTCGTTCGAGTTCTTCGAGAGGCATTTCAACAGGAGGGGCACCCGTCATGTGCGCATCCGCACGGTGATGAGTGGTACTTCGAATCGTCTGGGGCAAATCGGTAAGTTCGATGGTCTGGCCATTCGAGAGAATCTTCATGCGTTCGACCGCATTTTGAAGCTCACGGATGTTTCCGGGCCAAGCATAAACATTCAGGGCATCCATCGCTTCGCGCGATAGAAGAGGCAGAGTGCCTGGAGAAAAATGTTCGATCAAGAGAGTCAGATCTTCTTTGCGTTCACGCAAAGAAGGTGACTTGATGGCGATCGTATTCAAACGGTAATAAAGGTCTTCGCGGAAACGTCCGGCTTTGACTTCAGTCTCGAGGTCGCGATTGGTCGCACTGATGATGCGAACATCGACATGAATCGGCTCTTTGCCGCCCACTCTAAAAAATTCACCTTCTTGAAGAAAACGAAGCAATTTTGCCTGAAGCGAAAGAGCCATCTCGCCGATCTCGTCGAGGAACAGGGTGCCGCCATGGGCCACTTCGACCAAACCTTTTTTAGTGGCAGAAGCGCCTGTAAATGAGCCTTTTTCGTGCCCGAAGAGTTCGCTCTCGAGCAAAGTCTCGGTAATGGCGCCACAGTTAATGGCCACAAACGGTAGGTCGCGGCGGTCGCTTAAATTGTGAATCTGTCTGGCGATCAATTCTTTGCCGGTGCCGCTTTCGCCTAAGACCAGAACCGATGCAGTGGTCGGGGCCACGCGATCGATGATTGAAAGAATTTGTTTCAGCTTGTCGCTTGCGCCGATCATTTGGGGTGCAGTATTTTTAAAGCTTTTTGACTTATTTCTGAAAGCCGGATTCGTGGTCAGGCCCGGAAGGGTCGGAACCATGAGGCGTCCGATTTCGGTGGCCGCAAGTTCGACCAATATAGACTCGCCCGCGTTCCATTTGCCGCTCTTTGGATGGGCGAAAAGGACGCCGACCAATTGGCTGTCAAAAATGCACGGAACAATCAAAATCTGGTTCAATGGCTCGACAGTACTTTGACGGGTTTGAAGCGCGTTTTCGAGCGTGCGTGGATCAAAAACCGGAAAGTCTTTGCTCGCAATATATTGATCTTTTGGGAGTTCTCCCTGTGGCGTGGCTTTGGCAATGGCAAATTGGGCGAACGGAAGTTCACGGTTCAAAAACTGAAGAGTTTCGTAAAACTCCTCACCTTTTTTGACGGAATATGGAATCTCTTCGTTGAGTTTTCTGATGATGCTGAGTGCTGAGGTGCTGGTCATTCTCTTCTTTTTTCCCTATTTCTCGGTTTACCGGAGGACGTGACGTATTCTATAGCAAGTGTGTAAAAAATGCAATGTTAAAATTGATGAAAAAAGTCTATTTTCAGTCAACGAAAGCCGTTTTATTTAATGAAAATCATGGTTTTTCGAGTACTTGAGAAGAATTTTCGAGATTTTTTCAACCGACCCGCCTAGAATTTAAATAAGGGGTTGAAACGTTTGGGGATGTTTTCAAAACAAGGGGTCATTCGCACTTTTTTTGTATTTTTTACACTACTCGTAGGAGTCAGTGTGAGTCCGTCTGCGCGTGCATTTACCGTGAATTGTTGTTTGCCGAATCCAACAGCGTTTGGTCCTCCTGGGGCTGGCGCCACCGTCGAAGCGAACAATGACACCATTACCTGCACCAATATCATTGGAAATGACCCGAATGCTTACGCCACTTGCTTAAGTCCTACCTATACTTTAGCGGGCGCCGGAACGACTCCTTTTTGCCTTTGGAGCACATCAAGTACTTGTACTGTGTCTGGTTCAGGAACCGTGTGTCCAGCTCCGTACGGCGCTTGCCAGCAGTCGACGGGTTCTTCGACAAATTGTACTAGTCCTCCTCGCTCGATATCACCGATTTATTGTTTACGAAGTAGTGGGGCAATTGGTGCTTCTGATTGTAATTGGTCTTATGACGTCACTAATTGTTCCGGAACAGGTACTGGCACCAGTTCGGGCACTACCACCGGAACCGGCTCGACCTGCGTAAACAATCTTCCATGTCCGCCGAAATATTCGCCACTACCGGGAACAACACCGGCGTCTTGTCGTCCGGATCTTCCTACACTCAGCACCGCCTCGGGTTCTGAATATTATTATGACCCGAATGCCGATGGAGTTTATGCTCCTGCACCGCTTGCAAATGTTTATCCGGTTTGTGGGATCAATCGTTTTCCGGTAACCGCCGATGGAAGTTACGCCACGCTCAGCACGGCATCGAGTATGGTACCGCTTGATTCAGGTAATCCGGGTATCAATTGGTTTCCGATTGCCAGTGGCTATACGTCACCCGAACCTTATTATTATTCATCAAGCGCGACTGTGCCTCTTTATGAATATTCTAGTCTGGCTCACTGTGCGTGTCTTTCAACTTACGATTCTCCGCGAGCAGGTCCGACGACGACTTCGACCGGCACATCGGTACAAACTTCTATTTCGCAATTTCCGGATGGTTCGGGCATTTCACTTTTTTATCCTGATACCTACGATGCAGTTGCTGCACAGGTTGGCGTTTATCCGGGTAGTACTCCGCCGCCCGGTTTTGTGAATTACGGACCGGTTGCGATCGATAAGAGTGCTACAGTAGATGGTCGACTCGGAACCGAATACGGAGCGAGTACGCCGACTTCAAAATGCGGGTGTCCGAATATCAATGAAGTTCCGGCTCTGAACGATCCATCTTATCAAACCACGGGCGCTGCCATGGGCGGAACCCACTGTGTTCCGGTCATTAATGATCCGCATGTGGTGCTTGCGGCTTTTAATCCAGCAACCGATGCAGGTTTGGTGATCACTCCCGAAGTCATGGATTCGACCGGGCACGTCGTTACTAAAATTTTACTTCCGCGAGCATCGAATTTTAATATGACCCAGACGTACACGCGTAAGATCTGGCGTTGTGCTTATCCCTATGTTTATAGCGGCGGATCAACCCCTCAATGTGTGCTGAGTTCGATTCGCTCTGCGCACGAGTGTGATTCGACTTCAAAAATGCCAGGAACACTTGCGTGGACGGATGTCATCAATAAAAAACTCGCGTGCTGTATGAATTCTGAAAGTTCGCCTGTAGCGACCACCAGTCCGCCTCGATATGATTGCGCGCAAAATTCGACTACTAGCTACGCTACTTTTTGGGATCTCTGGACGTCGACTGATTCTGCGCAGGATGGTAGTCAACCGAATGCGCTTCTTCTTTATTCAGGTTTTCAGGCTCAAACCGGGTTTTACACTCTAGAAGGCCGGCGTTGTTCGCAGTTCACTGAGTTTGGCGGTGCGATTCCCAATATCAAAATTAACCCGATGATCATGAGTGCACAGCAAGACTCGGTTTCTTCGGGTGGTAGTGCGCCGATTCCTGGAGATTTCATCTTTAAAACTCCGGCGACTTTTCCGACTCTTCCGACAGGTAATAGTCTGACTGCTGTAACTACCACCACCTTGGGTAAAGGATTTCCAAGTACTTCGACCGATTACCTGCAGTGTCCGGTGGTGGTCTTGGCAGCTGCCCAGTATTCGTGTCAGGCGAGTCCGCAGTTACCAGCATTTCAGACAAGCATTACATTTCCGTCTGATGGCCAGGTTAAATGCGTGAATTCGAATTCGATCAAAATTCATTTGATGATCATGCAGTATGCCGATATCGCCGGAATGTTGAGACTTCCGACGGTCGATACGGTGGTGGATGGAACGGTGATTCCGACTTTGAATTTACAACGCTTGTTTCCGGTAGGCGCGAGTACGTGCCCGGCAGGAACCACCTGGTCGAACGGATATTGTGTTTATTGAGGATGAAATGAAAACGAAACGGATGATAAAAAATTTAGCGAAATCGAAACGCTTGCAGTTCATCGCAAGTGTATTCGCTTTGTTTTTCTGTTTTGAAGGAAGCGCGTTTGCTCAGGGTTCTCCGCCGAGCGCTTCTGCTTGTTGCAATGACACTTTTGATGGTTGGCATTCTAGTTATTTGGGATCTCCTGTAAGTTGTTGGTCTGATTTTTTCATTGCATCGTGCGCTGCAATCACAGGTACTGATCCAAACTCAATGGCAACTTGCCAAAGCTTTACCGGAAACTCGGGAGGACTTTATTCGGGTGTGCCCAGTTGTACTTGGACACTAGGATCAGGTTGCGCGACGACACCAGGTACTCCTGCGTCCTCGACCGCTGGATCGTGTTTACCACTTCCAGGAACCAGTGCAGGAGATTGCGCTGCTGCGAATTTTACGAGTTGCGCGGCCCTAGGCAATAACGACCGTTTTTGCTATTGGCAGGCAACTGTGGTTTACACGGGAACAGGAACTGGTACCAGCACAGGCACTGGTACTGGAACTGGTACGGGAACAGGCTCAAGTTGCTGTACTTATACAACGCCAAGTTGTACTGGCGGAGGAAGTTGGCCCGATTATGCCTCTTGTATGGCGAATAATTGTACGTGGACAGTGAGCGCGTCTTGTCCGACCGGCACAGGAACGGGTACAGGAACGGGCACAGGGACTGGTACAGGAACCGGTACGGGAACTGGAACAGGGACGGGCACCGGAACGAATACCAATACCGCAACCGGTATGGGGTGTTGCCAGGAAACCTTGCCATGTCCTCCGGGATACAACGTGGTTGCTGCCGCAGGAACGAATCCCGCATATTGCCGACCGAATTTACCGAGCGCCGAATATTACTACGACATGAATCCAAACGTTTGGACCACTCCACGAAGTTACAACTATCCGTACTCGACTTATTCGGGATCCGGAAGCGCACTTTCGATGAGTGACTATCCAGTATGCGGACAGAATCGAATTCCGGTTACGGCCGATGGTGGGTATAGTACGCTCAGTACTGCCTCGAGTTTTGAACCCATCGATGATCCGTATGCACCAGACGGTTTGCCTTGGCATGGATCTGATATTTCTGCGGGCGGTGTCGGTACAGGAATCGCTTACGGATTTTCAAACACGATTCCGTATCCCGTTTACGACTACACCCCACTCGGTCATTGTGCGTGTACCACCACGTTTAACGATCCACTTGCTGGGCCAACACCTTATCCTAGCCCTTATCCAGCAACCACTCCTTCGATGGTGTTTCAGTTCACGGGTTCAGGTGCTGGCATGCCGCTATTTTATCCGGATTCATATGACGTGATTTCGACTCAAGCAACGGCGTATTCGGTATTCTCGGCTAGTGCGAGTGCATTTAAGTATTATGCGCCGGTAGCGATTGATCTTAATCCGACCCAAAACGGACGACTCGGAACGGAGTACCATCCAGCAGCAGGTACGGCGACTTCGTATTGCGGATGTCCGAACATCAACGAAGTGGCGACGTATAATTCTGTGGGGCAGACCGCAAATACCTTGGGCGGAACTTTTTGTGCGCCCGCATTTCTTGATCCTGAAATGGTGCTCGGTACGTTTGACCCGTATAACGACATGGTCGTAACCAGCGAAGTGACGAACCCAATGGGTTCATCGAGTCCGTTTGATATCGTCAGATCGGTGCTGCTTCCGTCATCGACCAATTTTAATGTCAATCATCCTTATACTCGCCGAATCTGGAAGTGTGCGACTCCGTACCGCTTAAACTACACCGGAGGTGCGGCCGCCTATTCTTGCGATGTTTCGGACGCAGCGATTCGTGCTGCCAATCAATGTGATAACGGATCTTCGACTGAAATTCCGTCACCGATGCCAACCGGAGTTGCGTTTACCGATTCGTTAAATAAAAAGCTCGCGTGTTGCATGACTCCGGGTGATTCACTTTCGACTCCCAAATACGATTGTGTGCAAAATTCGATACAAACCGGAACGGCCTACGCGACGCCTTACACTGATTTTTTTAATCTTTGGACATCAACCGATGACCCCACAGTCGATGGCGGACAGCCGAATGCAATTACGCTTTACGTGGGCAATCACGCCATCACCGGATTTTATTCGGCAAATGGCAAACGCTGCAATCAATTTAGCGAATTCTTAGGTGCGATCCCCTCAGGGATAGTCAATCCGCAGATTCTGGCCGAACAAAGTAATGCCGTCCTGCCTAGTGGTGGTGGTGCCCCAGTACCATTTGATTTTGCACTTGCTGCTCCGAACCCTTCGCCAGATCCGTCGAATGCAGCAGTAAATGATTTGCAGTCTAAATTTACCGCACTCGGAAAAGGGTTTCCGTCAACAGGCGCCGATTATGTCGCTTGTCCGCTCGTGGTCCTCGCTGCAGTCGAATACACGTGCCCAATTAATCCGCCACTTCCGGCATTTCAACCGACCGTAAAATTTTCGGACGGCACCGTAAAATGTACCGCTGCCGCGACCGCGCAAATTCATATTTTAATCAAGCAGTATATCCAAATTGCAGGTATGCCAACTTTACCAACGGTCGATACGGTGATCGCCGCGAGCTCGGTACCGTCGCTTCAGATCGAAAGCCTGATTCCGGTGGGGCCATCGAGTTGCCCGATCGGAACCACCTGGGCCAACAATGAGTGTGTGTACTGAGGAATGATATGAAAGTGATTCTAAAAATAAAAATCTACCTCTTATTTTTCTCAGTCGTCTTAGCGCTTTGTTGGTCGAATCATGAGGCGAAGGCGCAATATTTTACGCCAGTGGGTTGTTGTAGTTACGCAACTCCGTCTCCGACGCCTATTCCTCCCGCCATCGTGCCCATGGCGGAATTTACTTGTAATGGCGTGGCAGGAACCGGACCAGATTCTTATACCTCTTGTATGATCTACGACGAGGGTGGTTCGGCAGCGATTCATATCTGTCAATGGAACACGTCGGCGTCCTGTCCTATTGTGACGGGCGGCTCTGAATGTTCGGGTCAATGCCTTACGACCTTGGGAGGCGGACCATGTCCGGGCGCGGCCGGAACTAATCAAAACGCATGTATTACGACAAACTGGATGGGTGCGGGACTTGGAAAATGTTATTGGCAATCGAATTGTCCAACCGGAACAGGAACTGGGACTAGCACTGGATTTAGCATGGGTACATTTCCATTTACCAGTACGAGCACAGGCACAGGAACCGGAACGGGTGTAGGAACTAGTTGCTGCTCGGATTGGCCTCCCGCTCCTTATCATGCACTTTGTATGTCTTATGGTTCTTCAGCGACGACTTATGCAGCGTGCACTGCTGCTCTTTGTAATTGGACAGTGAGCGCTGCTTGTCCTACAGGTACGGGAACAGGTACTGGTACGGGAACCGGGACAGGCACGGGCACTGGAACAGGAACCGGGACTGGCACTGACACCGGAACGGGCACCAATACGGATACAAGTGTAGGGTGCTGTAGCACGACGATTCCGTGTCCGCCCGGATACAATAGAGTGAACGGGGCGATCGGAGTAAATCCGGTACCCACACCGTATTGCAGGCCAAATTTGCCGAGTTCGGATTTCTATTACGACGTGAATCCAAATCTCACCGGAAAATATGCTTATCCAACCCCCGTGGGAGGCAGTGATTATCCTGTCTGCGGGCTCAATCGCTTTCCGGTCAGTGCAGACGGAAGTTTTACCACCATGAATTATGTTTCGAGTGATTTGCCGACCGATCTTCCAAATGCATCATCGGGTGTGATTTGGCCCGGTTCTGATTTTGCATCGGGCGGAGTAGGACAATACATCGGTTACGCTTATTCTTGGGTTCTTCCAAAGCCGGTGTATGAATACCAAAATCTCGGGCACTGTGCCTGTGTGACGACCTTTGATAATCCACGTGCAACTCCTTCTCCTATTCCAACTCCGTTTCCGACACCGAATTATATCTCGAGCTTTGCTTCAGGCACTCCACTTTTTTATCCTGATACTTACGAAGCGGTTACCGCACAGGTGTCGACCTATCCGACGACCACTACCACAGGCTTTGTCTATTATTCACCGGTTGCCATCGATTTAAATCCCGGAATCAGCGGTCGTCTAGGCTCAGAATATTCGACTTCGAATTCATTCTGCGGTTGTCCGAATATCAATGAATACGCCGTCTATAACGACCAAACTTACCAAAGTGCGCATCCGAACACGATCGGCGGAACGTATTGTAAGCCACGTTTCAGTGACACGAATCTAGTGCTCGCGGTGTTTGATCCTTATGCAGATGCCGCAAATGTGATTAATCCTACTGCCGAAGTGACGAGTACAATGGCTTCGAGCACGGCTTCAGACGGAAATCCGAACGACATTATTACGCAAGTGATGCTGCCGCTTTCTGCTAACTTTGCAGGAAGTCATCCGTATACTCGCAAGATTTGGAAATGCGCTCCGCCGTTTGTACTCAATACTTCATCGCTGACTTGCGATCCGCCCGACCTCGCGGGTACACGATCACAGCAGGCATGTGATGATGGAAGTGGTGGCGGAATTCCTTCTCCACTTCCGTCGGGTCTGACTTGGACCAATATGCTGAATCCGAAACTTGCGTGTTGTATGAACATCGGCGATGCATCGCAAGCTGCTAAGTTTGATTGTGTTCAAAACATGCCCCCGTTGGGAACGGCCTCACCCTATACGAATTTCTGGGATCTCTGGCAATCGAACGATGTTGCAGCAGACGGTGCCCAATCGAATGCTTTGATGCTTTATACCGGTGGCACCGCATTTACGGGGTATTACACGGCGAATGGTCATCGATGTGATGACTTAAGTGAAATGGCCGGAGCGATTCCTTCTGTTACGGTGAATCCCACAATTATTCCTGCGCAGTCGAATGCGATTGTGGGTGGGTCGGGTGCGATTAGCACTGCGACGTATCCGTATCCTGCACCCCCAGGTGCGATTCAAACCATGGTTTTGACGATGGGCAAACACGCTCCAGATGTTTCAACTTCGGCAGACGCACTTCGCTGTCCCTATGTGGTGCTCGCCGCCGCAGAATATAGATGTCCTGATCCGCAGCCACTTCCTGCGGCACGATCGACGGTGACCATGAGTGACGGAAGCGTTCATTGCACGAACGCCTCTGATATTCAGGTGCATGTGTTTACAATGCAATGGGCACAGATCACGGGTCAGGCGAGCATGCCGGCTTTTGATTCGGTGATTAGCGGAAGCTCGGTTCCCCTACTTAATATTCAACGTCTGATTCCGGTAGGGCCTGCGAACTGTCCAGCAGGAACGACATGGCAAAACGGCAGCGGATTGTGTGTCTACTAATCGGATAAATGGGGTGTGGGCATTTTTCGTGATAGTTGTCGGAAGTTTGCTGATTTTTTTTGCCAATCATTTTTCATGGAATGAAATTGAAACTTTTCTCGATCATGCACCACTGAAGTGTCCGCTCAAGTCTCTGATCGGACTTCGATGTGCATTTTGTGGCATGACCCATTCGTGGATAGCGGCTTTTCGAGGGGAGTGGGCCCTTTCGTTTCACGAAAATATTTTTGGTCTACCCGTGATGGCAATAGCGATTGTATCAGTGCCGGTGCGCGGCAAGGTGAGTGCGCTTTCCCATGCAAAAAAACAGACCCTTCTCTGGGTTTTGATCGGAATAGCGCTGATTTATACTGCAATGAGAAATCTCTAGTAGAACGAACCCAGTGTCATATTAAAGAACTCCTGAGTGTCACCGCCGAAGTCCTTATTCGTGCCGCTTTGAACTTGAAGCGTAAATGATACCGGAACATAAAGTAAGATTGAAGTATCGAGCGTTACTCCGCCGCCGTATGAAGGCAGAAAAAGATTGTCGTGGTAAATATACTTCGGAATGAATCCGGATTCGCCGAACACAAAGCCGTGAAGCTGTGACAAAAACCCCGGAGCGGTATCACCCAAGCCCGACAGAGCCTTGATCAACGGAAAATGAAAATCCATACTTCCGATCGCAGCACGGCGGGTAGGTTGTAATAAGTTGGAGTAACCTCGGATACCGATATTGCTGAGGCTCGAATGCACTCCGGTGTCGGAAAGATCGGTCGTGCGTTTTCCTTGAAGAATCGCATATCCATTGTCATAACCGCTGGTGTGGGACGAACCCAAAAACACTCCGCGTGGTACTAATACTGAATGGCTTGCGACTTTAAAATAGTGTTTTACTTCGGCCAAGTATTTGATCAGCGAATAGTGATCGAGATTCACACGGTCTTCGCCTTCGAGTGTCAGTGAGCTTCCCCGTTCTGGCATGAATGAAAGAATCGATCCCTCGGTGTCGCTAAAGTTTACGTACGCGCCAACTCCCGGAACATTGCGATTCGCATATTCAAAATTGCTCGATGCGATTTCTTGCTTCGAATAAATATCGTAAGTTTTGTTCCAGTCGACAAAACCATAGACTCCGGTGCGAAGTCGGCTATGGGTCCAAAAAATCGGATAATCGAGTCCAAGCAAGGTTTCATAGTGCCGATTGTATTGGCTCTGGGCCGCATCCGACGCGATATCGGTAGTCGATGAAGAAGCGCTCAGGTTAATCAGCGGACGAAACCCGTAATAGGTGTAATTAAATGTACCGTCAAATGTCTTGGGTTTGAGATTGTACTGACCAAGCATCGAGTATTCGTTCTTACCGGTAGAATCAAAACCTAAGATCAAACCCCCGAGCGTAGTGCCCGAGTTGGTGCGGCTATTGGCATAAGCGAGTGGAGCCCATTCTCGAGGTAAAAGACTGCCCCAAGCTGAATACGGCTTCGAATTACTTTCTTTAATGCCCAGATCAGGAGACTGAAGTGCCGAAGCTAAGGCTTCGGGAGCCGACGGTTCTGCGATTTTTTTAGATGAAAGATTCGTACCGAGCGCCGATTTATCGAATTGAACGATCTCATAGCCGTCTGAAGTCATCACGCTTGCAAAAAGAGTCGAAGCATCGGGACGCGAAAAGGGCAGGGTTAGGCCAGTGATGACATTGGTCACTCGTTTGGTATCATGAGTAAAAGGATCGAGAGAATACAGATTTTCAATTCCATTTTTATCTGAAACAAAATAAATGGCTTCGGTTGTGGTTCCTGCTCGAAGCGGAAAACGATTCATTTTTCCGTCATGAAAAAGGGTTTTAAAATTTTGCCCATCGAAGTCGACTTGCACGAGATCCGAAAAAGCATTTCCGGTTTCCTGAAGCGAGAATACGATCTTTTCGCGATCGAGGTACTGGGGGTTTCCGAGAATGGCGAATTTCGACGCTGAATAGGCATTGCGGATGGTGTTAAATGAAGTGTCTCCATCTTCGTTCCAGCTGATGCGTGCCGATTTCAGGGTCATGGTCGCATGTTCATTTTGAATAAACGCCACGTGAGTTCCATCGGGCGATAGCGCAGGTTCTTTGATGCGCAGACCATGAGTGATCTGCCGATTGCGATTTCGTTTCAGATCGTAAACGAACAAATCCGAAAAACTGTTGTACGAATTAGAGAGTTCGACTCCGCTATACACCAGGTATCGCGAATCGGGTGTAAAGCTCATGCCTACGCCCGAAGACTTGTCATCTACCCACGATTCTTTACCGTCTTTTAGGTTTCGAAGGTAAAGCCCTTGTCTGCGTTCGGTCGTCGTCTGAGTATACGCGATCCACTGGCCATCGGGCGAAAGTGCCCCTCCCACCGCCGAATAACCCGCATGGGTAATTTGTGTCGAAGGAGTGATTCCTTCGTTTTTGATCTGGGTAATCTGGCCACCCAGGCGAGTACTACTTTCTTTGACAAATGAATTCCAAAGATCGACCCAGTGTTGGTGCGTGACGTTCTCGAGATTTCCTTCAATAAAGAATGGAATACGTTGTGATGAATTCATCGAGTAATCGCCCATTTGAGATTCGGTTGCGATTTTCGAAAATTGATTCCAAAGATGGTATCCAAAAAGATACGCGATCGCTCCGCCCGGAAAATAAGGGTAGTTGCCATTGACGCGATCTAAGCGCATCGCTTTTTCGTCCTGAGTGCTCAGTTTGCCCTCATTCAGATAAGCACGCACGATCGAGTCATAATAGGGGCTTCGTCCCCGGCCAGTTTGAGATGTTCTCGTTTCATAATATACGGCCAAGCCTTCAAGCATCCAGCGCGGCCAAAGGCTGTTCGGTCGAATGACGTCACCGAAAACCCAGCGAAGGGCTTCCATCCATTCGGTCGTGGCGTCGACATTCAGCATATGAGTGTATTCGTGAAACACCAAAAGCTTGATCCAGTCATCGGTGTACGATAGTTCTGACCAGGCGTCGGGCGGAGTGGCAATCAAAACGATACCTACTCGAAGAGCCGGCATGGTCAACCCGTTTTCTTCATCCGAATTTCCGGTCACTAAAATTGTGGTTTTTCCGCGTGGAGTCCATTTCAAAATGGGCTGCAACACTTCGTGCGCGTGCTCGAGATGAACAGCGGCTCGTTCGGTAAAATCAAAATAACCCTCTTCGTAAATCATCGTAAAATGCTGGGTTTCGAAGGTTTTATACGAAGTGTAGGGTGACAACCCGGCAAGGTCGATTAGGTTGATGCCAGCCAATGAGCTTTGTGCGAGCGCCTGCGGTGCTGTGAATGTGCTCAGGGTGAGCAGGGTAAGGAGGGGTGCAAAAATTTGAGCGGTGAATTTTTTCATGACGATACCTTTTTTACGGTGAGTGATCCTGTTTTAGTTTTTAATTTTAAACCTGGGGTAAGATGCGTGCGTTTGAGAATTGCCAGCCCGACATCTTCAAAAAAAGAAGTGAGCGTACCGGCTTCTGTTCCGTTTTCTGCAAACAAGAGTGCGGGAAGTTCGTCAGCATTCGCTCCTTCGACAAGAGCGAGTCGTTTGGCCGGAGAGCCGAGTGAAATGATCTTTTCAATGACCTCTTGGCCGGGATAACAACCTTTGCCGTCGTGAATGGCAGAGCCTAAATTCACTTCGAGCGGGTTCGTGAGGCCATTTTCTAAAAATTCTTTTCCGATAGCGGCGCTGAGTTGCTCGATTCTGGCCTTTTCAGAAAGGATTGCTTCATCCTTCAATGGAAGGGGTTGAATCTGATAGCGCTCTGCGAAGGTGTATTGATCGAGCACTTCGAGAAAGTTTTCTTGAAATTCGATTTCGATCTCAGTTGCCGACTTGAGCGTGGCAGTAAAAAAACTGATGATTTTTGCCTGTGGATTGAGCAGAAGTGCGGGCGTAGGAGTGTCGAGCGCCAACCCTTGGACATTGATCGTACTGAGGCGGTGCAGTAGGTCGACTGCGTCTTTGCCTGAGAGTAAAACCCTTTGTTTCATGGTGCTTTTTAGAGTACATTACTTTTCAATTATGAAATACCCAAAAACTCAGTTTTCGAAGTCGATTCAGGATCAGGATCGGGTTTCTAGCCCTTTTCTCATCAAGTACAGTGCGGTCGCGACCGGAAAAACGGGTAAGCCTTATATGAATGTCATTTTAACTGACAAAACCGGCGATATCGAAGCCCGGATTTTTGATCAGGTGCCTCGGTTCAATGCGCAGGCGGTAAAAGATACGTTTGTGCAGATCGAGGGTAACGCCCAGAGTTTTAATAACCGCATGCAGATTCACATTAAGGATTTGATCGTGCTTCGCGAAGACGAAGTCGACGCCGATGAGTATCTGCCACCTACTTTTTTGCACCCCGAAAAACTTTATGCAGAAGTAACCACATTGATCGCTTCGATGAAAGATCCACACTACAAGGCATTGATGGAATCGATTTTTGTCGACGATGCCGAGATCATCGCAAAATTTAAGCGAGCGCCGGCCGCCAAAGCCATGCACCATTCCTATCCGGTGGGCTTGCTCGAGCACGTGGTCTCGATTTGTAAAACCCTCGATTTTTTGGCCGGACACTATGCGCCTCATGTTAACCGCGACCTCCTATTTGTCGGCGGGTTCCTGCATGACTTGGCCAAAATCTGGGAACTCCAATTCGAAAAAACAACAGACTATACCACCGAAGGCCGCCTGATCGGTCACTTGGTGATGGGTGTCGAATTGATCGAAAAGAAAATTCAGTGGCTCGAAGCCCAGCCTGGACGTTTAAGCGAGCCTTTTCCGAATGAAAAGAAGCTTTTGGCCAAACACATGGTACTTGCCCATCACGGACGAATGGAATACGGATCTCCAAAAGAACCGGCGTGCATCGAAGCCATGATCGTTCACATGATCGATGATCTCGACTCTAAAGTGAACGCGATGAGAGTATTTATCGAAAACGATCCACAACTCGGCATGTGGACGCTTCTGAATAAAAACATGGAGCGGTATTTCTACAAGCCAGAGTGGGCACGAAAAAATCCCACCTGATCGGAGTTGATTCGTGAACCAGGATTTGTTTGATACCCCCGATTTGATCAGGCTTAGGCAGTGTATCGAGTCGATGCCGGCAATCGATGCAGCTCACGATTTCGCCCATATTACTCGAGTGGCAGTGCAGACGCTTAAGATTTATACTGCAGAAGTATTCATCCGTGATGAACGCGAGCCTTCATCGCAAGAGACTGAGAATTGTCTGATTGCAGGCCTTTTGCATGACTGCGTTCCGGTGGCCAAAAACTCGCCGCTTCGAAAGGAGAGTTCGAGATTATCCAGCGAACAAGCCAGAGAGTGGCTGTGTGGTTTTTCGCCAGTGCGTATCGATTTGATTGCTGACGCAATTTTAGACCATAGCTATTCATCAGGCCGAACTCCGAAGAGTCTCTTGGGTGAAGCCCTTCGAGACGCGGATCGTTTAGAGGCTCTCGGGGCAATCGGTTTGTACCGTGTGATTGCAACCGGCGTTTCGATGAATGCGCAACTTTTTGATCCAGCCGATCCTTGGGCCGAGCGGAGACCGCTTGATGACATCAAATATTCGGTTGATCACTTTTATACGAAGCTTTTGAAGCTGCCCGAAACTTTTCGTACCGAAGCCGCGCGCATCGAGGCCAAAAAGCGAGCCGATTACCTGCAGGGCTTTCTTGATCAGCTCAAGCACGAAATAGGCTAAGGCAAAATTGCTTAGATTTCGCCGATGGTTTTCAGTAGCTTTGAGCGCGAAAGATCGCCTGGAGAGATTCCAAGTTTTCCATCAGGTGGGTTTTGCCCATGAAAATATTTGATCCAGCCGTCACGTTGATAAGTGTAGTGCATGGCTTTCGGTTCGATTGCCTTTGGGATAAAGAGATTCAAAAATTTTGCGACCAATTCTGAACAATAATACTGTTCGCCCTTGGTATCGGTGTTGTCCCATAAAAACGCGGAGTCGTAGCTTTTTCCTAAGAATGTTTTGCGAAAAGTATCATTCAGTTTTTTATCATCAAAAACCAGTTCTTTGCCATCGATGCCAACTGGGCGTCTGACCAGGGTTTTCACACCGGGTTTTCTTCGTGCCAAAAAATCCTGAAGTTTGATTCGCTCGACGAGTTCCCACGCATTGATAACCCAGGTTTGTCCGGCCTCGTTCAGGACTACGCCCACGTGCGAATAGGGCGCATGTTCTTCCTTTTCGATCAGTGTGCAAATCGAGCAAGGAATTGATTGAAGAAGCACGTCGCCCGAGTGCAGGTCGAGTGCGAAGGTGCTACGGGTCGAAAAGAGAAGGGAAAAGAGTAGGGAAAAGAGAAGTAAGGTTTTCATGTGTCTTACAATTTACATGAAAAGACGGGGTTTATGAAAGCCTAATTGCAATACCGCTCATCGACCGGCGTGCCGTAAACGGTTCCTGCCGCATCAGCATGAAAGCAAACTGCCGATGAAGCATTGTAGACCGAATTAAAGGCCGTTCTATATTTTACATGGCAATACCGATCATCGACATTGCCGCCATAAACGGTTCCGTAACGGTCGTGATGAAAACAGCTCGCGTTATAGGCATTGTACGCGCTGATATTCGCGACTTTATAGCCGGCGCTACAGTAGGATTCATCGACGTTTCCGCCGTAGACGGTTCCAAATCGATCCATATGAAAACAGCTCGCATTGAACGAATTATAGGCGCTGATATAAGCGGCTTTATAGCCCGCATGGCAGAATTTCTCGTCGACAGACGAGCCAAAAACTTTGCCTTCGTGGTCCACTTTGAAGCAACTCGCATTGAATGAGTTGTACGCCGAGTGATAGGCCGCTCTAAAACCCGAGGCCTGGGCTAGAGCGGGGGCAAGGATCGAAATTGCGGCAATGACCATGGTGAGTTTCATAGGAGGCTCCTTGGCGAATTAATACACTAAAATTATTTAATCATCCAGTTTAATTGTTTTGCCTCATTCCTTGACCAAAACACACTTATATTATAGAGTGTGGGTCCGTGGCCAAAACATGACTCGATGCTAAACAAAAAGGTGGGCCCGACCTTTGGAGAAGACTATGCCCTCATTCGACATTACTTCAGACGTAGATTGGCAAGAAGTAGACAACGCCGTGAACCAGGCACAGAAAGAATTGATTACCCGTTTCGATTTTAAGGGAATCAAAACCGAAATTACCTTCGATAAAAAGGCGAAAACCATCACTTTGGTTTGTTCGGAAGACGCCAAACTCGATGCACTGAAAGAAATCTTGCAAACGAAGATGATCAAGCGCGGTATCTCGTTGATGTCGCTCAATTACAAGGAACTGCAGCCTGCCTTTGGCGGATCCGTTCGTCAGGTAATTGAAGTGCAGGCTGGAATCTCGAAAGAGAAAGGCAAAGAAGTCATTGCTGCAGTAAAAGATTCAAAACTCAAAGTACAGGCTCAGATTCAGGACGAACAAGTTCGTGTGACTGGCAAAAACCGGGATGACCTGCAAGACGCGATTGCGCTGCTTAAGAGCAAACAAGATTCAATTAAACTTCCGATGAACTTCGGCAATTTCAGGGACTAAAGAAAGAAAATTAAATGTCTGACACCAACACCAAGCCTTCTGTCTATTTCGTTTCACTCGGTTGCCCGAAGAATCTGGTCGATTCACAGGTCATGTTAGGTAAGCTCGAAGGCGCGAAATACAGTATCGCCAAAGAGCCCGATGAAGCCGAAGTCATCATCGTGAACACCTGCTCGTTCATTCAGGCTGCCAAGGAAGAATCGATCGAGACCGTGCTCGAAATGGCGAATTACAAAGAAACCGGCAAATGTAAAGCGCTCGTCATGTCGGGATGTTTGCCACAGCGATATTCAAAAGAAGTCGAAAACGAAATGCCCGAAGTTGATCTGATCATCGGCACCGGCCAGTATCATAAGATTACCGAGTTACTCGAAGCACAAAAGCAAGCCCGCGAAGAGGGCATGCCGCTTCCGCAGCGTTCTTACATCGATTTTCCGGCTTTTATTCACACCGAAAAAGATGCCCGCATGCACACAGGACCGCAGTTCAGCGCGTTCTTAAAACTTTCTGAAGGTTGCAATCGCCGTTGCGCGTTTTGCATCATCCCGCAACTTCGCGGCAATGTGCGTTCGCGCACGATTGCATCACTCGTCGAAGAGGCCACTCAAATGGCCAAGCAGGGAGTTCGCGAGCTGAATCTGGTAGCGCAAGATCTGACTGAATACGGCATGGAATGGAAGTACAAAGAGAATCTCGAGATGCTTCTTCCGCAGCTCTGCAAGATCGAAGGCATCGAGTGGATCCGATTGCACTATGTGTATCCAGACGAGTTTTCTGATGAATTGGTATCAATCATCGCGCGTGAACCTAAAATTGTAAAATACCTCGACATGCCGATTCAACATACGAATGATCGGGTGCTGAAAGCGATGAATCGCCGTCTCACCAAGGCAAAGCTTTTCGACCTGACGACCAAGCTCCGTGCCCAGATTCCGGAACTCGTCATTCGCACGTCGATCATCGTGGGTTTTCCGACCGAAACGGATGCCGAATTCGAAGAACTCTGCACTGATCTTCAGACGCTTAATCTCGATCACGTCGGAGTGTTCAGTTACTCGAAAGAAGAAGGAACGAAAGCGGCCGAGATGGAAGAACAAGTTCATCCTGCCAGCAAGCGCAAGCGCAAGAAAAAGCTCATCGAAATTCTTCAGAATCAACGCACCGACAAGCTCACAAAATTGATCGGAACACAGGTCGAAGTGATGATCGAGGGTGCTGCCGAAGAAACCGAAATGTTAATTCAGGCGCGTATGCCTACTCAGGCACAAGAAATCGACGGTCGCGTATTGATCAATGATCTGGGAGTCAATGAAGGCATCGAGCTTTCTCCGGGCGATTTTGCACTGATCGAAATCACCGAACTTGCCCAGCAAGATCTGGTGGCCCGATTGATCAAAGTCACGAAGCCTTCTGCCCATTTGGCGCCTGGACTTACCGCAAGTATCCTTAAGGGAACTGAACTGCGGAATGCAGCCCACTAGCAAATGGCGCGATAAACTGCTTGCTGCCGGATACCCGCTCGTCGGATCAGTCGATTATTCTTTGGCTGAACCTCTTTATCAGGAACATGCGAAACGCTATCAGGCATGGATTCAAAAAGGTTCACATGGTTCGATGGAGTATCTGAAGCGCGGGCTGGATCGGCGTTTGAATCCGAAACTGGTTTTTCCTGAACTGAAAAGTGTCATCGTGGTGGCGAAGCCCTATCCTGCGCAACCGGTGACGAAAAACGGCTTAAGTTACGCCCGCTATCTGAATGGCCCGGATTATCATGAGACCATGAAGCGCGAGTTGGGTGAGGCCTTTCAGGATGAAACATTCGCTTACAAGATTTGTGTCGATACCAGTGCGGTACTCGAACGCACTTGGGCCGCATTGACTGGGATTGGCTGGATCGGAAAAAACACGCTCCTCATTCATCCGCAATTCGGCAGTTACTTGTTTATCGGTGTGATTTTTACCGATCTCGAAGGTGAGCCGCCGCCTCTGCTTCATAAGGATTATTGCGGGCCCTGCACCCGTTGCATCACGGCTTGTCCGACCCAGGCGCTCGAGCCCCATGATCTCGAATCGAGGCGTTGCATCAGTTATCTTACCCTCGAAGAAAGGGGCGATTGGAAAGAACGTTTTGCGACACGAGGATTTCTTGCAGGCTGCGATCTTTGTCAGGAAGCCTGCCCCTATAATACCAAGGCCGACCGTCGAGCCACTTCTGATTCAATCGAGGAACATTTGTTGCTCGAGCCAGAATTATTGCTGAATGAGAGTGAAGTTGCCTATCGTGCCCGAGTAAAGGATTCGGCCTTATCGAGGGTAAAATTCGCAGATTTTAAGCGGAATCTTTCTGCTGCATTCCCATCCGGAGTTCGTAAAAAATAATCGGGTTTTCGATGACCGATACGAAGTGAAACTTCAGTTCGCCCTTAATGGCATCCGGAGCTGAAATGATTTCGTACATGCCATTCAGGCGATCGACTTCGACCAGGCAATTTCCTTTTTCATCCATGCGCACGTTTTCGCCGTGTAGCGGTTTAGGCAGGGGCTCGCCGTTCAGGGTGACGTGCACCCGGCAAGTCTTCCGGGCGAGCGCGTGAAGCAGGCAAACGAGGCGCACGCAATTGGAATTGATTTGGGCCGAGAGCGTTGCTTGTTGATCATCAGTCGTCAGAGAAGTTTTGCTGTCGAGCCAGCGTCCGGCGCGGGTAATCTCAGCAGGAATAAAAGAACCACTATCGGTAATGCCCTTGAAGACATACGGCAGAATCAAAGGCAGTGGAATGCCGGGATCATCTTGTCGAAGGGCCAATTGCAATTGATTTTCGAGTTCCGTAATTTTTTCAGAAAAATTTCCGAGCAGAGATTCACTGAATCGAAGTTCACCTTTATGAAAGAGTGCAACTACCGGCTCGCGTTGTGATCCGTATTTCTCAAAAAGCTCGCCAAAGGGATCAAGGTAAGTCGCGAGATTCGGAAAGCAAGGATGGGCTTTGAATTTATCAAAGAAAAGCCCGGTTTTCATGAAGGGGTATTTTTGCTGAAGGGCGAAGATGGGCAGCCACTTCAGTTTTCGATAGCGATTCCGCCACGAGTCCATCAAATCATAAAGCAAGTCGAGGGTGTAATCGGCCGGATCGATCATGAAGATCAACAGGGTTTGGTTTTCGGCGGGTTCGGTGAGGGGTAGAAACTGCAGACCCGTGGGTGTCGGAACCAAACCAAAATGCAGCTCGCCTCTCAGCCAGCGGCTCGCTGTATTCTTGCGCAGGCCTTCCTTGATTTCCTCGAGTGTCTGTACCTTTTCCTTTTTCTTGCGTGCCATGGTTTCTTTCCGTTTTTCTTAATGCTTAAAAATTAAGTTGGTACTGCAATCCCGCCCGGTTATCCGGTTGGTTGGTTTGAGTCGACTGAGAACGACCGAGAGTAAAATCGAGATGTGGAATCAACGTATGGTTAATTTGCGTACCCATCGATTGTGATTTCATATTGTAATTGATTTGCGCGGAGGTATCGATTGAAGAAATTCTTCGATTAATGTTCAGATCCATGCCGGTGTCGCCATGAAATTGTAGTGAGCTATTCAGCAGGGGTGACTGCATCGAGAATTCACCCGAGCGGTTTCGAGCTTCGATTCTCGAGAAGATGCTGATTTGTTCCGACTTCAGTAATTTTACGGTACGACCATACCAAAGTGCCGCTGCGCCTGCAATTACGCTTGCCGGAGTCTTCAATCCTGGGTTGTCTTCAAGAACGGTATTTCCTTTTTGCGTGATCTTTTGCATGGCTTTTTGAAATTGTTGGTCTTGAATCAATTTTACCATCTGTTGGGCGCGACTTGAACTGTCGGACTGATCTTTTTGATAAGTGAAAATTCCGTTTTCGTGGGTTTCGAATTTGTGATTTTCAGCGTCGAGCAAGCGAATGGTTTCAGTGTCCGAGCCCGGTTTTTTAGCAGTGGGCCCGAGATCCGAAACCAGATTCTGCGTATCCGGAACCGGAGTCATTCCGGGCGGAGAAGCGCCGTCCGCCAGAACCATTTTTGTTCCGGCTAAGCCAGCGATCACGATGAGAATTACTCGGAAAAGGCCCTTCACCATTCCCTTGTTTTTCGGCTAAATTACGGAATTTTTTGATGGTTATTTTATTGACTGCAGTTTTTGCACAAGGAGTGCCGTATTGCTGAATTGGCTTCCGATTGGCGAGCTTTTCAGACGGTCGAGAGCCAGTTTTCTGGCGCTTTCGCGATCCGGACTGAGACTGAGAATGTTTTTGGTCATTTGGGCGGCGTCTTGCGCTTCATCCTCGAGGTCGTCCGCAATTTGAAACGCAAAACCAAACGCGTGAGCATAGTCATCGTGCTTTTTGAAATTTTCCGAGCCACGGGCTTCGCCCTTCATCAAAAGAGGCATAAGGATTGCTGCCCGAAAAAGAGCGGTCGTTTTCATCTCATGAATCTTCATCAATGTTTCACGCGACGGCGAAGGCGTTTCGAGCTCGAGTGATTGTCCGCCCATCATTCCGAAAGCGCCCAGGCAGGACGAGAAGTGAGTCACGGCGCTGAGCAGGTGGGCGGGTGCCACGTGTTCGCTACAGAGAAAAAGAGTTTCATACGCAATCGAAAGCAAGGTATCCCCAGCCAGAAGGGCCTGGCCTTCATTGAACTTTTTATGAGTGGTCGGCAAACCGCGTCTGAAGTCGTCGTTATCCATGCAGGGTAGATCGTCGTGAATCAGTGAGAATTGGTGAACCATTTCGATTGAATAGGCCAGGTAATCGGTAACGGCTTCGTTCAATCCTACTTTTTGAGCCACTTCTTGCACGAATTTTGGGCGCAAGCGCTTGCCGGGTGCCGAGAGTGCGTATTCGATCGCAGCACGCATTTGAGTGCCTTCCTGGGTAAAACGCCTCGAGTGGATGATGAGTCTTTGATCGAATGAAGTCGGCATCGGGATAAGTTAGCGAATTTCTCTGACATATTCAATCAATCAAAATGGTTAAGCCAATACCTGTTCTTTAAAGACGGAATAAAGCATGTTATAAAAAGACCGTGTCAAACACTCCATTTATTAAACGAAAAACGGACCATCTCAACCTGGCGTTATTGGATGAGATGCAGGCCACCGAAAGTGCAACGCTCGAACGAGTGCGATTGCTACATGATTCATTGCCCGAATTGAATCTGAATGAAGTTTCGATTGAGTCCGGATTTTTGGATGAGATGTTGGCGACTCCTTTTTTTATTGCCGGCATGACCGGTGGAGTAGATCAGGCCGAGAAGATCAATTCAACCATTGCAGAGCTGGCGAGTGCTCGAGGTTGGATCATGGGCGTGGGTTCTCAGCGCCGCGAAGTTTGCGGTGGTGAAGGAGATGATCCGAACACGCTTTTTCAGGATCCGGTCAACAACTCACTCACGCAACGTTTTCCGAAGCTTAGACTCATCGCCAATCTCGGAATCTCGCAACTGATCACCATTCATCAGCAGAAGTCATGGGATTCTTTGCAAAAAGTTCTCGACCGCATGAATCCTGCGTTGATTGCGATCCATCTCAATCCTTTGCAAGAAGCCATTCAGCCGGAAGGAACGCCCCAATTTAAGGGTGCGCTTCAGGCACTGAAAGTGTGGAGTGCGCTTTCTTCTGTACCGGTCGTCATCAAAGAAACCGGCTCCGGAATGAGTCTTTCAACTTTAAAGAAGTTAAGCGAACTCAAGATTTTTGCAGTCGACGTCAGTGGTCTCGGGGGTACTCATTGGGGGCGCATTGAAGGCAGGCGTGCTCCCGAAAATTCGATCAATGCCACTCTGGGAGAAACCTTCGGTAACTGGGGAGTCACCACTGTCGAGTCGGTTCAAAACGCGGCGACCCTGATTCGCAAGCCAACCGAAATATGGGCGAGTGGCGGTGTTCGAAACGGATTGGATGCGGCAAAATTGTTGGCCCTGGGCGCTCATCGCGTCGGGTTTGCAAAGCCTGCTCTCGAAGCGGCGTTAAGCGGAACGGCGGCACTCGAGCGCTGGATGCAAACCCGTGAAGAAGAATTAAAAGTAGCTCTTTTTTGCAGCGGATCTTCAACTCTCTCTGATTTAAACCAAACGAAAGTACAGCTTCATGGATAAGAATCCTCTCGATCGCTTCGAGTTCTTACTCGAAAATTTTCATCGCCTGCCCTTTGAAGAACGCCAGGACCGTTTGGCCCAGTGGTGTGACCTCGATCCGCAGGAGCTTCAAATCCTTCGGGGCGTGAATGCCCTTCCGGTCGAAACCGCAGAACATTTCATCGAAAATGTCGTGGGTGTATTTCCGCTTCCGATGGGGGTGGCCACTTATTTTAATATCGACGGGCGAGATCTGTTGATTCCGATGGCAGTCGAAGAAACATCGATTATTGCCGCAGTCAGTGCTACCGCAAAATGGCTTCGTCGAAATGAAGGAAAAATTACCACCGAATGCCGGGGGCGAGTGATCATCGGTCAGATTCAGATTCCGCGCCTGAACAATATCGACTACGCACTTGCTCAACTCGAGGAAAACAAACTCGAACTTTTGGCAGAAGCCAACCAATTGGTGCCGGGTCTGGTGGCCCGTGGTGGTGGAATTCGCGAAATCGAATTCAGAACGCTTGATCGCGAAGATGGCATGGGCAAAATGTTGGTACTTCATGTGCTTTGTGATCCATGTGATGCGATGGGGGCCAATCTCATCAATCAGGTGTGTGAAGGACTTAAGCCTTTGATTGAAGACATTACCAATGAACGAGTGGGGCTTTGCATCCTCTCGAATCTGGTCGATGGTCGCTTGGCCTGTGCGAAAGTAGAAATCGAAAATATCGAACCTGAGACCGCAATCGGTATCGAAGAAGCCACCCAGTTTGCAAAGTCTGATCCGTACCGTGCAGCCACTCACAACAAGGGGGTGCTCAACGGAATCGATCCGATTCTAATTGCAACCGGTAACGACTGGCGCGCGGTCGAGGCCGGAATTCATGCTTATACTGCGAGGTCAGGAAAATACCAACCGGTCACCACCTGGAAATACGATGGCAAGAAACTGGTAGGCGAATTTGTGGCACCGCTGGCAGTCGGAACGGTAGGTGGCGTAACCATGCTTCACCCAACCGCAAGACTTGCGCTGAAGATCATGGGAATATCCACTGCCGAGGAACTTGCTCGTATCTGTGCCGCCGTCGGACTCGTGCAAAATCTCGGAGCCCTGAAAGCCTTGGCTACGGTCGGTATTGTAAAAGGTCATATGCGCTTGCATGCTGCCAATCTGGCGCTTCAGGCTGGTGCCAGTGAAACTGAACTTCCGCGCCTTAAGGAAGAGCTCTCGCGAGCGCTTGCCCGAGAGAAGCGCATCAATCTCTCTCGTGCCAAACAGATCCTCGAAGAAATCCGCCTGAATCCAGTTTAGGAAATGGTCGCCAGGCGGTTAAATTCGCCCGATTTTTTCATCAATTCGTCATAGGAACCGGTCTCGATGATTTCGCCTTCACGCATGACAATAATCTGATCGGCTTTTTGAATGGTCGAGAGACGGTGGGCAATCACCAGGGTGGTTCGATGTTCCATCAGATTTTCGAGGGTCTTCTGTACGATTTTTTCGGATTCGTTATCTAGATTCGAAGTCGCTTCGTCGAGAATCAAGAAGCTTTCGTTCTTCAGGAATGCGCGGGCAATCGATATGCGCTGCCTTTCACCCCCTGAAAGTTTCAGGCCACGGTCTCCGACGATGGTGTTAAAGCCTTGCGGAAGTCTTTCGATAAATTCATAAGCAAATGCGCGGCTAGCGGCTTCGAGGACTTCTTCTCGTGTGGCTTCAGGTCGACCCATCAGGATGTTGTTAAAAATAGTGTCATGAAACAAAAAAACGTCCTGGCTGACGACGGCGACTTGATCACGCCAGTTTTTAAGGTGCAGCTCGCGAAGATCGACACCGTCGACCAGAATTGCACCATCGGTGACGTCATAGAGACGGGTCAGAAGTTGTACGATCGAACTTTTTCCGGATCCGCTTTGGCCAACGAGGGCCACGGTTTTACCGGCAGGGAGTGTGAAAGACAAACCTTTCAGCACTTTACGATCCGGAGTATCGGGATAGGCAAACTGCACGTTCTTGAATTCGATATGATCTTGAATCGTCGGAATCGGCTTTGGATTTTTGGCTTCGACGATGCGAGATTTCCAGGCGAGAAAATCATTGATCCGTTCCATGGCGGCAGCCGAGGAATGCAGCTTCGAGTTGATGTCCGCGAGTTGTCTGATCGGATTGATCATCATCGTAAAGGCAGCGAAAAAAGCGACAAAATCACCCGAGGTCATTTTTCCATGAATGACACTGAGGCCCCCGTAAAACAAGATGAGCGACACGGCGATGGCCGTAATGAACTCGACAGTCGGTGACGATAATTCTTCCATCTTGCTGATCTTTAGAAGCAGTCGGGTAATCTCACTTAATTGCAGTGATAGTTTCGAGAATGAGAATTTTTGCAGGTTGAATAGATGAATGACACGAATGCCGCTGATGGCTTCCTGAAGTGTGCTGTAAGATTGTCCGTTATGTTCTTGATAGATCGCGATCTTGCGTTTGATGTATTTTCCGGTTTTGCCGAAGACGAATGCCAGTGCTGGCGCGATCGTAAACGTCAGTAAGGTCAGTTTCCAGTTCAAATAGAAGGTATAGCCCAAGAGCACCATGAAGGTCAGGGGTTCTCGAATGACGACATTCAGTGCAGCGATGCCGCTATCCAGATTTGCCGGATCCGCAGCCACGCGGGACAAAAGAACACCGGCTTTCTGATCCGAGAAAAAATCTGCGGAGAGACCCATCAGGTGACTGAAAAGTTTTTCACGTACTTTTTGGTTTACGTTTACTACTACGATTCTGATCGAATAATAGTGAAAGAATCTGACGAAAATATTCAAAAATGAAATTCCCACCAGTTCCCAGCAAATCAGGCGGAGTTCGCTCGTGTCCTTGCGAAGGAGCACTTCGTCTACGAGCTTTTTAATCAGAATGAGTGGAGCGGTTCTTAAAACCGAAAGCGGTAAAGCCATGAGCAAGCTGAAGATCAGCCAGTTTTTATAGGGCTTAAGGAATGGCCGTAAACTTTTGAGTGAGCCTAGAGAAAACATAAGGTTATGAATTAAGCTTATGTTAAGCTGGTTCGTATGGCAAAGGCAGTTTTCCTCGATCGGGACGAGACCTTGAACTCCGATCCCGGGTATATTAACGAACCCGATTTATTCTCACTTTTTCCATGGGTAGGCTTAGAACTGGCCCGATTGAAGGCAAATGGCTTCAAGCTCATCCTGGTCAGTAATCAGTCGGGTATCGGGCGAGGAATGATCACGTGGGATCAACTCAGTGCCATTCATGCCAAACTTGCGCACGAACTCATGGCGCAGGCCAATATTGCGATCGACCAAATCAAGATCTGTCCTCACCATCCGGATGAGTCGTGTGACTGTCGCAAACCCAAACCCAAAATGATTTTGGAATCGATTCAGGAGTTGGGGCTCGATCCTCAGCATTGTTTCATGATCGGAGATCGCAAATCCGATTTCGAAGCCGGAGTCAATGCGGGGCTTAAAAAGAGTTTTCTCATCATTCCAGGTGACGAGGATTCTTTCAGGCAAACGGTAACTGAAATTTTAAAAATCGAGTCGAACTGAGCGGCTGTCGATCCAGGCCCGGAACAAAATACAACAAATGCTGTTCAAGAAATCCTAAGAGGGCTTCGTGTTCGTTAGGACCCGCTTCAAATTGTGTTTTCCGAATCGGATTCAGCATCGCTTGGTAGGCGTCGAACATCAGGGTTTTCGAAAGTGCGGTGCGCTTTTGTTCAGAGCGCCCTTGAGTGCAGGTTTCACAAAGCCAGGCACCTTGCGACACTTGGGCGTAAACTTCATTGCCAGACACTTCGGCCAGGGTTTTTTGGCAGGCCAGACATCGGGTCAGCGAGGGTTGTACCCCCAACCACTGCGTGAATTTAAGAATGAATGCATTCACAATGGCAGAGGCTTTTGAATATTCCATTTCTTCGAGAGCAATCAGGCAATTGCCATAGAGCTTAAAAATTTCGTTTGCAGGCTTGTGTGCAGGAAGCGCCTTGAGCAGGATTTCATTCAAACACGACGCTGCGGAAAGTTTTTCGAAATACTTCGAGAGTTTTCCGCAAGCGTGCCTCGACTGGGCAGACAAGATCTGCACCAGGCGCTCGTCGGTAACTTCGCTGAGTTGGATGGTTTTTGAATCAATTTCAAAATCAGATGCCGTAAAGAGATCGAGACTTCCACCAAAGCGGCGGGACTGCACGCCGTTTCTAGCGATGCTCGTAAATTTTCCTTTGGATTCGGTAAAGAGGACTGCAATCACATCACGGTCTTTGTATGGAGTAGTTTTCAGAACATAGGCTAAATCGCGGACTGTGTGAGGAATCACGGCCTTATGATAGCGAACATAGGATGCCGAGTCAAACGCTCAAAGTGGGCTTAACCCTTGAAATGTCGAGGTTCGTGAATGCTTGACCATTTAGGCGGGTTGGCAAGCCATACCCCCCTCAGTAACGTGGCCTCGCATGTATAAATTTGTAGTACTGGCGATGACCGCGTGTGCCGGGTTATCCCATCCGATGTTGTGCTCGAGCACTAACAGTCAGGCAAGCGACATGAATGACAGTTGGAATATTCCGACTTTGATTTCTTCAGGTCACGCTACCCGCAATCAGCAAATCAATTATCAAATTCAAAAGAACTTTACGCTCGAACAAAGTCTCTCGAAAAAAGAGCTTTATCGTATGGTCGAAAATGCCGTAAATGAGGCCAATCCTCATCGAATGGGATTAGACGGAGTTACCGATGAATGGCTATCTCATCAGGTCGTTCACACGGCCGATTGCTATGGGGTGGATCCGGTGGTTTTTACTGCACTGATTTGGCGCGAATCGAATTTCAAACCCGATGCGGTGAGTGAACGAGGGGCAGTGGGGCTTACGCAGCTCACGCAAACCGGAATTAAAGAGGTGCTCGATCGTCTGGGCGAAAAGTCGCATCGTCGATTAAAAGACCTGCGCCAAACCGTAAGGCGCTGTAGTCCGGCACTTTTTGAGCGTTTGCCCGCGATCTCTTCGGCCGACACGGTAGCGGCCTGGAAAAACTCGGCTGCGTTTTCTATTTCGCAATCTCTCGTGCTCGGAGCGGTATTGTTGAAACTGAATTTAGCGAGTCATCGTCCGGTGCCGGGCCTGATTGCCTCACAAAAAATGAATTGGTATCAACGCGCGCTTGAGCGTTATAACG
The DNA here is from genome assembly GCA_903831745.1 of Oligoflexia bacterium. Classification (GTDB taxonomy): domain Bacteria; phylum Bdellovibrionota; class UBA1018; order UBA1018; family CAIMNF01; genus CAIMNF01. The sequence continues at coordinate 4,133 of CAIKYX010000129.1, read as the reverse complement.
GTGATCCAAAAGTAAAAGACCAATTCTCTAAAGATGTGGTCGCGCTTACCCGTCGCTTAAAAGCGGCTCCTGAAATTGTGTTAAACGATTCAGGATTTCAGCTACCGATCCGCTAGACTTGACGACATCCCACCAAGGCAATTTTCGCTTCATCTGCAAATACCTAGCCCATTGTTTTACTCTTTTTTCGGAAGGTTGCTCGAGCGAATATTGCTCGAAAATTTCTTTCCATGCCCGTGCATCGAGGGTTTCAGGAAAAGTAAGTGGAGACGGAGTTTCTCGTCGCGAGATCTTTAATTCCGTTCTGATCTCATGGGCAAGATTCGGAAAAGAAAGTGCGGCTCGACCAATCATGAAATGAATGGCGCCTGTTTCTTCGCGGCAGCGTTTAAAATCCTGAAGCGTCCAAATTTCGCCGTTTGCCACCACAGGAATCGAAAGGTGCTTTCGAACTTCACCGATCGGTGCCCAATAGGCAGGCGGGGTATAGCCCTGGGTTTTGGTGCGTCCATGAATCGTAATCCAGGATGCGCCTCCTTGCTCTGCACGTTTTGCGTTTTCATGAATTGCGCTCGGGTCATCAAAGCCCAAGCGGAGTTTGGCGCTGACCGGATAAGCTGCAGGAACGGCATCTCGCACCGCTCTGACAATTTTCTCGATTCGTTCGGGATAAAGAAGAAGCGTTGCTCCGCCATCATGACGATTGACGGTAGGTGCGGGGCAACCGAAGTTCAGGTCAATTCCTATTGCTCCTGCTTCAATCGCACTAAGAGCGCTTAGGGCCAGTCGTTCAGGGTTTCCGCCTAAGAGTTGCACTTGCACAGGCACCATTGATGCGGTCATGCAGTTCGGTCTGTTGGTTTCTGGAACATGCCTTTTAAACACCCGGTGCGACAAAACGTTTTCGCTGACCCGGATAAACTCGCTGACGCAGTAATCATAGTAACCACTTCGGGTCAGAAAACCGCGTAAAGGGGCATCAGTCACTCCTTCCATCGGAGCAAGAATGACTGCGGGTTTTTTGGGGTCAAGAAACATGATCTCGCTAGAATAGCAGTATTTGGCGCCTCTTGCACTCAATCCGCTTCGTTGATTTGGCTTTACGAATGAATGAGGTATAGTTTCGGGATGCAGATCCGTCCTTATTCGCTATTCTTCTTTTTTGCAGTCGTGTTTCTTGGATTTTTCCTGATTCACCACGACGAGTGGTTTTGTTACGGATATTGGCTTGCTGTGATGGTGGGCTTCGTCTGGACTCTGATTCCGGTTTCGTTTCGAAATGATTTTCCTCCCGCCATTCAGCACTTGCCGATGATTACCTTACTCGTGTGCCAGTTCGCCTTGATCGAGCTCCGCAGTCGTCCGATTTCAGAGACCATGTTCTTTACCTTCTCTGCCCTGGTCTTGTTTCGTACGCTGATGTTTTTTTTGAAGACGTTTCGTAACACCACGATTGCTCCCGAAAAAGGTTTCATGCTCATCCTGGCGGGGCTCGTGGTCGAGATGGTGGTGTGCGGATTTCATGTGGCGTCGACGATCAAGGTGGGCGCTGTACTTCCGGAATGGGTCACACAAGTTTCGGTCAGGGCTTCTGGAATGCTGATCATCGGCGGTTGGTGCTGGCATCAGAAAAAGATCTGCTGGGCGTTGATTCCTGCCTTGGTTCTAATATTTGTTCCGCCCTTTGGATTTGCAAAGGCGGTCATGATCGCGCTCGGTGCAGGGTTGATGTGGGAGACGCGTGCAAACCTTAAAGCAGCGTGAAGCCATCATTCTCGAGTACTACCGGCGGTTTCATGATCCGAAATTTCTTGAATGGGATCCGCTGAGTGTCACTCGAGAATACCTGGCGACACCAGATGTAGAGTGGATTGCCCTGATCAGTGCACTCTTTGCCTTTGGTGGGGTGAAGCAAATCATTAAAACCCTCAGGGGGGTACTTCCGAAATTGCAGCAGCCGTCCCTCTATCTCGAGATGACAGAAGTGAGTGACGAAAAAGTGCTCTCCAAGATGTGGGCGGATCGCCTGAAAGGCTTTCGGCATCGAATTTATATCGATTGCGATTTGGTGGTATTGCTCCTTCTGTACCGTCGATCGGTTCAAAAATACGGGTCGCTTCAAGCTCATTTTCTTCATTTTCACGAACAAAATGCAGAAACAGTTGAAGCGGCACTTTCGGGAGTCATTCTCGAGTACCGCACCTGGGCGGATGAAATTGAGTTCAAGCCCGGACGATTTTTCAAACACATGCTCAATTCTCCCGAGCAGAAAAGCGCTTGCAAGCGTTGGCTGATGTATCTGAAGTGGATGGTTCGAGAAGATGACGGCATCGATCTCGGACTTTGGGCCAATAACGAGAGCCTTAGGCCAGATCAGCTTTTGATTCCCCTCGACACCCATTTGTTCAAGATCTCGAAGCGGCTGAAGCTGACGAGACGCAAGACTGCAAATTTTCTAACTTCGGTCGAGGTCACCCGAAACCTTAAAAAAATAGATGCCCGCGATCCCACGAAGTTTGATTTCTCGCTCTGCCGTTGGGGGATGTTCGACTATCGAAAGTTAGACCTTTAAATTATTTCAGCTCGATTACACCGCAAGCAATGCGGTTTCCGGCTGCGCCAGAGGGCTGCGATTTTTCATCATCCGCTTGATCGTGGATGACGATTGATGTTCCACCTTTTTGAAAAATCCCGGTGCCTTTTTTAGCAACCAAATCGTGAGCAATCATTTGCGCTTCGGCTTTGCCATCAGCGCTTACGAAAATATTGGCGAGATCGCCTTCGTGTGGCCCTTTGGCATTGTCGTAGCCGTGCATGGCGTGCTTAGGAGAAAAATGTCCGCCGGCCGAGGTAAAATCCGGGCCCACGCAACTTCCTTTTTCATGGATATGTACTGCGTGCTGTCCTGGAGGCATGCCATGCAAATTAAAATCCACCTGGGTACCATGAAGGAGCGGGGTAAAACGTGCGTAACCGACTTCGACACCTTTTCCGTTTTTGATGGTTACTCGGTAATAGGTGTTCATGCCACCTGGATGTTCTTCCGAGGTTTGAGCTTGGGCGAAGGTGGCAAAACAACAAAGGGCTAGGGCAGACATCAATGTTTTCATGGTGATCTCCTGGGGTGATCGGTTAGTGGATGAATTTATTTTACCTCGGCTCCTGTTCCGAGGAAACACTAAAATCCAGTTAAGAATCAAGCGGGTAGCGTCATGCGATTAAATAAACCTTATTGATTAACTATAAAGTCCTTTAAAACGGCAGTTTTTTGCCTCATTCTAGAGAGAGCACTTGGGCCAAATGGATTTTGGCCCGGATTCATGGAGGAATCATGCACCCGAGACGATGGAGTTTAGGTCTTCTCATTCTGATTTGCGTTACGTCTGCGAACGCACGCCCCCTAGAAAAACCGGTCTACCTTGATCTGGATGTTGCGAAACCCGAACATTCGCTGCCCGGAACGCTGGCGAGTAGCAGCATTTCGATCGATCAATCTTCTTATTATACCGAAGCCTTGCGTACTCCAGAAAAACTGATTCCGTCCTCATTGCGGTGAAAGCAAGTTTTTCCAAACCAAGTCTTCGCTGAAAAACCCATCATGGCCACTCTTCTGAAAGTCAAAATAACGAAGCAGGCTGCCTAATGTACTTACTTCGGCATTGAAAATTTCAACCGGACTATATGGATCCTGTTCTCCCGAATAAAGAAAAAATTTGAGCCCTGGGTGTCCGAGAAGTGTTGTCTTGAAGCTTTCGATCGAAACCGTGTTCTGCGGAAGCGCTTCAATCGCCGTGATCACCGGAGATGTGCTAGTGGCAGCGTCCATGGCGGGTTGACATTCATGAAGCAACCATTGCTCCGGATGTTCGCCTTGTGCATTCAGGCGTCGATATACTTCGACACAGTTTTCGTGATTTCCTGGAGCCGAAATCATTTCGTGGTGCCAGATGACCTGATCAGCGAGTCCAGCCATGCTTGATCCTTGTCCGGAACCCGAATGAAAAATAATCTTATCGATCCATTTCTGGGTGACTTCGTGGTGTTGATTCATGTAATCGAGCCACTCATGCATCCAGGGCCATTGGTCGAGAAAACCCAGGGTTTCATAAAAAGGAGAAAGAACGGCTTTTCCG
>CAIKYX010000128.1 GCA_903831745.1 Oligoflexia bacterium | reverse complement strand
CGAGTAGAAAAAACAAAGGCAACGATGAAAACACCGACCGAAAAAAGCACAATCAAAGAAATTGTAAAATTAAAAAGAAAAGAAACACGAGAAACACGAAAAAACGGGCACGTCCTGGCGAATGTGACGATGACGACGACGATGATGCCTCTACTCTAAAATGTAGCACAAACAAGGTCAAAAACATGGATAAAGCTAAGTCTAATTGCGACAAAGTAAGGGCTGGTTCTGAGTGTGATTTTGTGTGCAAAGCCGGCTTTAAGGAGCCCAAATTAACGCTTTCTTGCAAAAAGAAATCTGAGACAAAAGCTTTTTGGGACACTTTGCCCTCTTGTAGTGAGCCAAAATGTTTGCACAAAGGCTCAAACATATACACATTTCCAATTACTATCAAGGAAAAAATTTTAAAACAAGTTCTCGATTTAGACATAATGTATGTTTCGTTTGACGCCAGTTCGAAACTACCACAGTATACAGTAGCCGTACACGATTTAATAAACACATTTAGAAAAACGAGTCGAATCGGCGGATTTCTTCAATTTCCATGCCCCGAATTAAAGAAATATCAGTACTCAAAAGATGATTACACTCACTCGGGCTACGATCGGGGCCATCTCACGCCCAATGAGCCGATGCTGTTCTCGAAAAAAGCGTCGAAAAGCACAAATTTTCTCGTTAACATAGCTCCACAAGATCCGTGGACGAATGAGCATCCGTGGAAGGATATAGAGCTTCTGAGTAGCTGCCACTTGAAAAGAACGTATGGCGTTGTCATCACCGGCGTGTGTTCTAAGCATACGCGAAAAGGAAAACTAAATGTGCCCGCATGCTTTTGGAAATTGGTTTGCTACAAAGATCAAGGCAAGACGATTGTCGTCGGGTACCACGCTGAAAATGGTCAACTAAATGGTGCCGCAAGTCCGGCAAAAGAGGCACGAGCTAGAGAAGTCAAAAGGTTGCGATCTCAAAATTATGTTAAATCTAAAATTGGCTCTATAAACATAGCGGGTGCCTGGGCCGAGGCGGCGCTATTATTGAAGAACCGTCAGTATAACTTATTCGATAGCGGGATTCTGGAGAAAATTCCGAACATAGGCGATTGTATTTCGAGCGGAGAGCTACCGTCGAACATTCAAAGTTCTTTGGATAACAATAACAAGAACAAAAGAGACATACACAAAAGGGACACTTTAGTTTTTGGATGCACCAGCGAAGAGCTTGACGAGTACATAAGACTTTTTGGTAGTTTACAAATAGATGACAAAGATACAGATGGGGATGAGGATGAGGATGATGGTGATGATAATGGCGATGATGATCTTAATGCCTTTAAATCGAGTGAATGCAGCAAGAGATTAATTGGCTACTATCCTTCTTGGGGAGCAAGGACTTTTAAGATGGAACAAGCCAAAGCTCTCACGCATGCGGTTTTTGCGTTCTTTGAAACGCTCGAAGATGGTTCTATTAGGTTGGGCAGTGCAGACTCGGCAAAAAGTGCAAATCTACAAGAAGACACGGACGTTTCTAGAAAACGTCTCAATAATTTTAAGAGAGTCTCGACATCGTATCCTCATCTGAAAACCATGTTTGCTGTCGGTGGCTGGGAAAACTCGCAATACTTTAGCTCGATCGCGGCGAGCCCGCCAAAACGTTTGAGGTTCATTGCGTCTGTTTTGAAAACGATCGACGAGCACGGCTTTGACGGCGTTGATATCGACTGGGAGCATCCTGTCACAGGTGGTGCGCACGAAGGCGTCGCTGAAGACAAGCAGAATTATGTGACTTTACTCGAGCAGCTTAGAGAAACGTTAGATCGGTATCAGGCTGAAAAAAACCGGAGAAAAAAATTCTTAATAAGTATTGCCGGCGCGGCCGGTCAGTGGTCGCTAGATCCTGGGTATGATTTGCCAAAATTATTGCAATACGCGGATTGGGCCAATGTAATGACATATGATTACTTCGGCGCTTGGGAATCCAAATGGGGCGCTTACACTGGTCCCCCGGCGCCTCTCTACTTTTCTAATCCAAAGGGCTTTTCGGGCAAAGTAAACGTTCACTGGTCCATTAGATACTATGTGTGCAAAAGCAAAATGCCGAGTAAAATCAATATGGGCGTGCCGTTTTATGGAAGATTTTGGAAAAATGTAGGCCCGCCTATTGATTCGAGTGATGGCATGTGGAGATTGGCCGAACAGCGCGGAGGCAAATTCGAGGGAGGATTTGAGGCTTGGAAGAGCATTGCAGAAAAATGGCTTACTGATCCAAGTGTCAAAGTGACTATGCATGCGGGTTCAAAAGTTCCGTATGGGTGGAGCGAGGAAAGAAAAGAATTTCTAGGTTTTGAAAATCCGGAATCATTGGCAGAAAAAGTGAAATATGCAGAAGAGCACAATTTGGGTGGCATAATGATATGGGCGATTGACCAAGATGATGATGAAAATAGTATGCTCAAAGTGTTGGTTAAAGTTAATCTCTGTAAAAACACGGATCACAATAAAGTTAGATTTTTTGATAGTTTGCCTTTTTATGAAATTAATCTATTTTCAATTATTCCCTCCTTCAGAGGGAAAGGAAGAAGTTAAATGTTTCCTCCAAAATGAAATTCAGATAACCT
>CAIKYX010000127.1 GCA_903831745.1 Oligoflexia bacterium | reverse complement strand
ATGTCCTGAATGCGTTTTTGAAACACACGCTTCATCGGACGGGCTCCGTAATCGGGATCAGACCCTTCTTCACGAACCTGCTCGAGTGCGGCTGGTGTTAACTCGATCGCAAGCCCACGCTCGGCCAATTGCTGATTGAGCTTGGCCACATGAAGAGAAATGATTTGTCCGAGATCGGTTTTCTGTAAATGATCGAAAATAACGATTTCGTCAATTCGGTTCAGGAACTCGGGTTTGAAGCTACCTCGGAGAATCTCCTGAATCTTCTGATCGCGAATGACCGGATTCCGTTCACCCAAGATGACTTCGCTTCCGACATTCGAGGTCATGATCACCACGGTATTCGAAAAATTCACCGTGCGGCCCTGACCATCAGTAACACGCCCGTCATCCAGCACTTGCAAGAAGATATTGAAGACATCCGGGTGCGCCTTCTCGATCTCATCGAGCAAAATCACACTGTACGGTTTTCTTCGAACCGCTTCTGAAAGCGTTCCGCCTTCTTCGTATCCCACATACCCCGGAGGAGCTCCGATGAGGCGCGATAACGAGTGTTTCTCCATGTATTCACTCATGTCGATTCGAACCATTGCCGATTCGTCGTCAAATAAGAATTCGGCCAAAGCCTTCGCCGTTTCGGTTTTACCCACTCCGGTTGGTCCGAGGAACATAAATGAACCGATCGGTCGATTGGCTTCACGCAAACCTGCACGAGATCGTCTGACGGCATTCGATACCGCCTCGAGGGCTTTCTTCTGACCAATGACCCGCGACGCGAGGCGATCTTCCATATGAATGAGCTTTTCGCCTTCGGCCTCGATCATTTTAGCAACCGGCACGCCAGTCCAACGAGACACCACACCGGCGATATCATCTTCGGTGACTTCCTGACGAAGCAGACTGATTCCTTTTTTCTCGGCACCGTCTTTAGTAATCTGATCGAGCTCTTTTTGAAGCGCAATCAATTTGCCATACTTAAGCTCGGCCGCTTTTTCGAGTTCGCCCCGACGTTCGGCAGATTCGCTCTCGAGTTTGGTTTTCTCGATCTGGCTTTTGACAGTCTTGATCTTCTCGACAACCACCTTTTCGGCTTCCCAAATGGTTTTAAATTTCTGACCTTCTTCCTTAAGCGAGGTCAGTTCGGTATCCACCACTTTTAAACGGGCCTGAGACGCAGCATCTGGCTCTTTCTTCAGGGCCTGACGCTCGACTTCGAGCTGCAACTGTCTGCGCTCGATCTGATCGATTTTTTCGGGACGAGAATCGATCTCCATCCTTGCTTTTGAAGCAGCTTCGTCGACCAGGTCGATCGCTTTATCGGGCATGAAGCGCTCGGTAATATAACGATTAGAAAGTGTTGCAGCAGCAACCAATGCTGAGTCGCGAATGGTTACCCCGTGATGCACTTCATAGCGCTCACGAAGCCCGCGAAGAATCGAAATGGTATCTTCGACCGAAGGCTCATTGACCATGACTGGCTGAAATCGTCGCTCGAGGGCCGCATCTTTTTCGATGTGTTTTCGATATTCATCGAGTGTGGTCGCACCAATACAGTGAAGTTCTCCGCGAGAAAGCGCTGGCTTCAGCAAATTCGCTGCATCCATCGCACCTTCAGAGGCGCCCGCACCCACCAAGGTATGAATCTCGTCGATAAACAGAATGATCTGGCCTTCGGCTGCCGTGACTTCTTTCAGCACGCCTTTAAGTCGCTCCTCGAATTCGCCGCGAAATTTCGCACCCGCAATGAGTGACCCCAAATCAAGCACCAGCAATTTCTTGTTCTTCAGACTCTCGGGCACATCTCCCTTGGTAATTCGGATTGCAAGCCCTTCGGCAATTGCAGTTTTACCCACACCCGGCTCACCGATCAACACGGGATTGTTTTTCGTACGGCGCGAAAGCACTTGCATGACTCGACGAATCTCTTCATCGCGGCCAATGACCGGATCGAGCTTTTGATTCTTTGCGAGTTCAGTCAAATCGCGGCAATATTTTTTGAGCACATTCATCTTGGCTTCCGGATCTTGGTCTTGAATGCGCGAACTGCCTCGTACTTTCGAAAGGGTTTCTCGGAATTTGTTTTCAGACAAGCCCATGTCCTTCAGCAGCTTGGCTGCTTCGAACTGACTGACTCCTGAATGAAAGAGACCCAAGATAAAATGCTCGGGAGCAATATATTCATCACCCAACTTCTTGGCTTCACCCTCGGCGAAGGCCATCAGTTTTTGAAATTCTGGAGAAGGAAACAACTGACCACTACTCGACATGACCCGCGGAAATGTCTTCAGCCGGGTCTCGAGCGCGGCTTTGAGGGCCGGCACCGTTACCCCGGAGAGAGTCAAAAGATTCTCGACCGAAGTATCCTCACCCGTAGGAGACAAGAGCGCATAAAGCAGATGCTCGATCCGCAGCTCCTGATGCTCGCGCTGATGGGCCTGAGTCTGTGCCTGACTTAAAGCCTGCTCCATTGCATGGGTAAATTGTTGTTTCATATGTGCCATCCTCCATCTATTTCAATGGGATCGGGACCATGAAAGTCAAGCGAGGCAAGGAGTTAAAGTGATTTGCATTGCGTGCTGTTATTTCTTCTTAAATATACCGAGGTCTTCGCCAGGCGAAACTTTTGCTTGCATGGTTTGACCGCTTGGATCGAGCTGAATATTCAAGACCGATCCGCTCGGCGTTGCGCTCATGCAACTACTTCCTTTGATCGAACGAGGCTCTTCGATACGCCAATCACTGATACCGCATTCAGACGTGGCATTCATACCCGCAATCGATGCCGTGTTATGAATGATTTCGATCATGTCGGTCAAATTGTCGTCCGATGCGTTCATCTGATATTGATTACCTGAAACCAAATGGGGCTTGCTCGAGAGCACTGCAACCACACTGGCTATTTCTGAAGAGCAAGTTGTGTCAGAGATATAAAGATGCTGCTCAACTACCGTTTGATCGACGTAAATTCGCATTTCGGTTTTCATCGACATGCCTGCGTTGTCTCCGGTTCCGGGTGTACAGTTTCCAACCCACCATCCGCCAATCGGCGAAGTATCAAGTTTTCCTACCGGCATTGTGGTAACGCGTTGACGAGATCTGACCGCAGAAGGATCACCTTTAGCAGTTGCTCCGTCTTTCAGACCGCAACTCGCGAGCAGACTCAAGGAAGCGGAGAGTAGAACAATATTGAATGCTTTTGTATTCATGATGATAGTTTCGCTTTCGATTAAATTTTGATTATCGTCTGTGGTATGTACGCTCGTCGCAATCACCGGTCATTTCGCACTCGAGTGCTTTTACGCGGTATTGACTGAGCAAGGTAAACTCGATCTGCTCATCACTGCGAGCCGATGAAGCGGTCGTACAGCTGGTTTTTACTGTAGACACTTCCTTATCAAGAACCCAGGTCGCACCACATTGCTTGGTACGATTCAATTCGTCGACGAGCGGGCTCGAACGAGCGATTAAAACTTCTGAAACCAAATTCTTAGGAGATAAAACTACTTGTGCTGGCATCAGTGGAGCCATGCCAGCCGGAAATTGACTTGGCAATCCTACCGGAGCACTGGTCGAGGTAAAGTTATTGTAAACATCACGACGCTCGAGAGTTTCATACTGACATTTGCTGTCGCTGAAGTAATGCGTAACCTTCATGATCGCGGTCGCGTTGGTGGCGATCTGATATTCATGACGAAGGTACTCGAGATTTTGCGCACGGGATTCTGAATTTTCGCAGCCCGAAATCCAAATACCAATCATGCCTTGAATGGTAGAAGACGGTTGCCCTTTCTGCGGAGGCGTAGGACCTCCGAATTGATTATTGCTCGGTGGAACGGCGGCTGGTGCCGCAGTCTTAGACTCACTTGAGCCACAAGCAGAACACAGAATCATAACCAGGACACTACTGAGCGTTAAGCCCATTAAATTTGTTTTCATATACCCTCCTCAAAAATTGACTAGAGGGCGTGTATCGCGCGTTTACGCAGCTTGTCAACTGGTTTCGTAGCGCTGATCCATATATTGATACAAAAACTGATGAACCATCGTCGGATCGGGAATCGTCGCACACATGCCGTACATGGCGGCCATTCCCTCTTTTGCAAGCTCTGGATGATCCTTGGCGTAATCACGCGCCTCTTTTAAGTCCGCGACATAACGCTCGAATGCAGCCGCATGAGCAGGAGTAACCGTCAGGTGAATCGAATCGGGATTCATTTGGCGATCGACATACCAACCTTTTTTCTCGAGTAAATCAGCAATGACGAAAATGGATGCGCCAGTAGAGCCGGACTCAAACGCAAAGAGAGTTCCTATTGGATTTCCGACAATTTTAAACCCAAGTTCCGTCACTCCCTTTTGAAACTTCTGAGTCGTGCTGAACAGCTCACCGTACAGTTTTTTATAACCTTCTAGTCCAAAATAATTCAGCGTCGCCCATGCAGCAGCAATCGAGCCGCCAGGGCGAGTACCGGTCATCGATGGAGACGCAAACATTCCGCCCGGCCAATCTTTCGATACGAAGAATTGGTACCTTCGCAAATCCTGATCACGATAAAGCACAATCGATGCACCTTTTGCAGCAAATCCATATTTATGCAAATCGGCAGAAATCGAAGTCACTCCGGGCACACTGAAATCAAATGCCGGAATGTCCTGACCGTTCGCTTTTAAAAATGGCAGCATGAAACCGCCCACACAAGCATCGACATGCATTCCACAGCCATGAGCTTTCGCCAGTGCAGCAAGCCCTTCGATCGGATCCATCACCCCGTGAGGATATTGCGGTGCCGAGCCCACGATCAAAATCGTATTCTCGTTGATCGCAGCCTTTGTCGCCACGAGATCGGCACGTTGATGCTGATCTATCGGTACCTTGATGGCTTTTACTCCAAAATAATGGGCCGCTTTATCAAACGCCGGATGTACGGTCGAAGGCATGATGACTTCCGGTGTTTTAATTCCTTTCGTGGCGAAAGCCCAATCGCGATAGGTTTTTACCGCCATCATAATGCTTTCAGAACCACCCGAAGTCATGGTTCCCGCTGCAGTTTCGCCCTGAAACAAATGGGCGACCATCGAGCATACTTCGGCTTCATATTTTTTTAAGGAAGGAAAGGCCCCGGGATTGAGTCCATTCTCATGAAAATAAAGCGTGTAGACCTTTTTTAGAAACTCCGTATGCTCATCGCCCGCATGGTAAACCAGACTGAACACTCGTCCATCCGACCATCGGGTATCACCCGAATGAGCCTTCTCGAGCTGCTCGAATACCTGACCATACGATGTACCTGTCTTAGGAAGTTCTACTTTATTACTCACGCTTTACACCCACAGAGCCTTTCCGTTAATTTTAGCGAGTTAATACCACGACACTTACAAATTCACCACCCTGTGGATTAAATCGTTTTACCCGTAAGAGGATGGACTTTCCTGTGACCGCCTTAAAGGCCTTGGCGACTTCACTGGCCGATTTTACCGGCTTACCGGATACATCCATCAGGACATCGCCCACGTTCAAGCCTGCGCCTTCAGCAGACTTACCGTTTTCGATTTCGGTAACTGCCAGCACTTTGCCATTCCTGAATGCAGGAGGGGGAATATTCAATGACGCCCCTTCACGCTCTCCCACTTCTTGAACACTGAATCCAAAGTCTTCGAAAGTCACCGATGACTCGACTTTAGGCTCGGGATGTCTTGGTCCGCCTCGCCCCTTAGCGACTTGGCCAGTAGGTCGCTCGCTGATCGTGGCTCGCACGAGCATTTCCTTGCCCTTGCGCGAGAACTTGATATCAGCGGTGCCTCCGACTGGCACTGAAGTAATTTTTGCAGTCAGATCCTGGGCATCCAGAACTTTCTGATTATTGATCATGGTAATCAAATCATAAGGCTTGATTCCGGCCTTTTCGGCTGGGGTATCACGACCAATATCCGCAACCAAAACGCCTTTCTGGCCGCTCGGTATTTTCAGCTGCTCGGCAATTTCGGGAGTCAGATCGATCGCACTGACTCCGAGATAACCCCGACTCACAGATCCTTTTGCTTTCAAATCCGGAATGGCCGACTTTACCAGATTGATTGGAATCGCAAATCCAATCCCTTGTCCACGCGCATCGATGGCGTTGTTGATACCGATGACTTCGCCCTTCATGTTAACGAGCGGTCCACCGCTGTTACCCGGATTGATCGAAGCATCGGTTTGCAGATAGCGCCCCAACCTGAACTCAGGATTCTTTCGACCTTTCGCAGACAGAATTCCGTGCGAAACCGTATGACCGTATCCCAATGGATTTCCGATTGCGATCAACAACTCACCCACTTCGGATTTTTCAGAATCTCCGAGCGGTATCGCTGTCAGCTTCTTCTTGGTCTTTACCTTCAGGAGCGCGACATCGAGCTCGGGATCGCGTCCGATGATGTCGGCCGGTACAAGCTCGTCGTCGTCTTCGACAAACTGAATTTTAACTTCTTCAGACCCATTGATGACATGAAAATTGGTCAGAATCAGGCCTTCGCTTGCATCAATGACAAAGCCGGTTCCGAGGGCCAGGGGTTGCGACTTTCCTTTTCGAGGTGCGGGTCGCTTAGGACCTTCCTGCTCGTCATCCGGCCCTTGCAACTCAGGCGGCATTCTTCCGCCAAAAAATTCTTCAAAAAACCGTCGAGCCATATCATTTCCGTACATCCCGCCTTGTGGAATCTTGGGACGGGCAAATGTAGAAATGTTGACGACACCGGGGCCGACCTTTTTTACCAGGTCGACGTAACCTTTTTCGGGAGTATCAGCGAGAGCAGAAAGCCCGAGACCAAAAGCAATCAGGACAAAAAATTGACTAGAAAATTTCATCATCAGCTCCTTTTTTTGCAACTTATGGGTTCAGCATTTTTAATGTCAAGCCCATGAAAATTTGAATTTTTTTGATTTATTTTTTTTCTTCGACCTGCACAAAACTCATTCTGAGTTGAAACAACAAATGACCGATCAGCTGCTCCTCTTCTTCAGTGCGGTTGCCACGGGTCTTCTCCTGAAGCATTTCGAGCAAATCAATATTGTGCTTTGCCATGGCTTTGTCAGGAGGACTTGCCTGCAGCGATTGCATTGCGGCCGCAGAAATAGAGAGAAAAAAAGTGGTCAGATCCAACTTAGGTAAGCTCATGGCCTAGATCTTAGCAATTTTTAGGGCATGCTCAAGAGGATAGAGAAAAAACGAGATGAACCAATAACGAAACCGCTGGGAAGGCCCCTTCAAATGATCCAGGTAGAACCTGAGTGCTTCCAGATAGTTTTCGTTGGCTAAATGAGATGCATTGCGGACTGAGTCTAAAAACGCCACCAACTGGGCCTCATTGACCGAAACGAGCGCTCCGCGACTGAAGAACAAATCCACTCTGCCTGAACGAGGGGCCCAAACGAGAATTCCAGGTTCCGATGCCGGAATCAGCCAATAGTAATATTCGGTTTTCTCGACTCCTTTTTTGCGAACCAACCCATCCATCGTAATCCGAAACGGATGATCCACAGGCAAAGGCTTGGCTTCGTGTCCACGGATAAAAATTTGCTTGGCATTGAACAGAAACAACAGAATCAGAAGAATTGAAAATACGAGAAAAACAAGGGCAAGCGTAAGTGAAGTAAATCCCAGTGCGATACAAAAGAGCGGAAAAGCAATGACAGCAAATAAAATGATGAACAATCGGATCAAGGGAGACTCAGCTCCTTCAAATATTCAATCGACTCACGAATGCTTCGCACTTCCTTGATCTTCCAGCTGCCTTCGGCCTCTACCACAGTACAAAGCTTTCTTTGTGAAACCTGGGTCAACTTGTCTGCCGGACCTTCTTGATAGGAAAGTTCGTACGTCAGCGCCACTTCCTGATCATTTACTTTTTTAGTTTCGAGAATTTTTAAGGATTGAAAGGTGCGCTTTACTTCAACAAAAGCTTTCAGGAACTGCTCATCGCTCCAGGACATCAGACGCGACTTAGTGTCTCCGGTCAGCAGGTCTTCCATTTTATGCTTGTCCTGAATTCCGGTCACACTGAAACTGGTCTTGATATAATTTTCGAGAACTTTCGAAGGACTATTATCGAGTGTTCGTTCGGTACAACCACTGAGATGAATCGCTCCGACCAGAATCATCATCACCCATTTTGACCGCATCATTACTCGCTCCTTAGTTGCCGATGAGCCCGCTGCCCTTCAGCTTTTCGACTAAACCTGTGTATTCACTGAAATGATACAGATTTTTAGGCAAAAACTGAAGCCCTATTCCAAAATAACCCGGGCACTGGGGATCGTAGAAAAAAGCCGCAGAGCGCCCCTCCCCCTCAATTCTTTCGGATGAATATCCGATTTTAAAAGGAACCAACTCCTGTAACTCATTTGAAAAGGTTGATGCCTTGTCATTTTGCAGAAACAGAAACAAACCCTGGTGGTCGATTTTCTTCAGTTGAGCAGTATACCAGATCTGATTGATCTCTATGGATGCGGTAATATGCGAAATTCCGCGAGGAATACCTTCGTACCAATGAACTCCCGGATTAAGACTCGCCGACCACACCTTCTTTTCGAGCCAACGATAGAAAAAGAAAGCAAGGCCGATCAGCGTGCCCAGACTAAAGCTCATGCGAAAGAAATCGCGTTCATTTACGGAAGTGTAGAATTCATAGAGAATCTCGCCTAAAGAAAGCACATATAAGACCCAGCGCGACGAGAACCACCCCCGCCTGAAGAATTGCACCCAGGCAACAGTCAGAAGAAAATAAAAGGAAACGCAAAAAAACAAAGGTTTTTGATAGAAATGAATAAAGACCGGCCAACGCAAATGTGCGGGCTCCGTTCCGCGAAATAAAACCCATAGCAGTAATGGAATCAGAGAAATCAATGACAGCTGACTAAGCGGAACTCCCCACACCCTTGATCTCATAACGGATATTCTCCAGTTGAATATAATTTTTGCCCGGGGAACGAGCCTGGTCATAATCCACGACGCCTTGGGATTCGGAAACATAAACCCCGGACGCTCGTTGATCGAGAACCTGCTGCCACGAATGCGGAAGATTTCCGGCTTCGTATTCCCTTCTTAGATCAAAATGAGTCTGCCACCAAAGTTCGGGCGAGCCAACATCAAACCATAGGTTATCCGACCACTGAAAGCCGACCTTATTGGCGCGAATCAGGGGCTCGAGCACTGAAGGCACAAATTCCGCCACTTGTCCGAGCGGAAGCGACTGAAAACAGCGGGGATCGAACACGGCTACTCCCGAGTAAAACGGAACCTTGCTTTTTTTCTCGCCAAAACCGGTAATGAGCCCCGTCGACTCATCCGTAAACAACTCCCGGTAACTTCCTGCCGTGTTTTCAAGGGTCTTTCCGCGAATCAATGAAAGGGTCATCCACACGTCATGTTTTGCCTGAAGTTCGAAATGACGTCTCGCCAGCGCCTGCAGATCGACATCCGTGACCACATCACCGTTCATCGAAAAAAACACTTCTCGTCCCAGCAACGAAAGTGCTTTTCTGAAACCGCCAGCGCTTCCGAGCAAAGTAGCGCTTTCATCACTTTCGAGAACCTTCATGCCGGAATCTTTGCGTTTTGCCAGATACTCGCGCACCTGACCCGCATGCGCGTGCAGGTTGACCACCGTCTTTTTCACTCCGACGTTTTCAAGCATCAAGAGAGAGAATTCAATGCAGGGAACTCCGAGCACCGGAATAAGCGGCTTGGGAAATCGGTCCGAAAAGGGCTTTAACCGGGTACCAAGCCCCGCGCCCAATACCATCGCCTCAAAAATAGTAGTAATGAAACAAAACCTCTCTGAGATCCTTGAATTCAGGATATTTTAACAGGTTTCTTCTAATATTCTCGAACGTGTTGCCTATGAATTTGAGATAGCCGGGGTTACCTCGACGATTCAAGAACGAAGCGAAACTGCCGATGGCCTTAAAGTTGCGTTGCACCGCCATGAAATCAAACATGCGTTCAAAATGAGCCAGATCCTTGATTTCGGCGCCAGCCGCATTTCTGCGATCAATATAGTATCGAGTGAGGTGTTGGATCTGCTTTTCATCCAGCTGGTAATAACTATCACGAAGCAATGATGCCAAATCGTACTGACAAGGCCCCATGCGCGCATCCTGAAAATCAATCATGACAAAACGCGAGTTTGGCTCGTCGGTAACCATCACGTTTCTGCTATGGTAATCGCGATGGGTAAAAACCGTAGGCTCATTGGCGAGTTCGGTGCAAATCTGAGTAAACCCATCCTGAATCACTTTCAGATCGACATCCGAAATCTTACGCTGAAGGTGCTTTTGGTAAAAGTGCTCCATGGTGAAGTTCACTTCCCACATCAACTTTTCACAATCAAAACGCAAGTGAAAGCCTTCGATATCTTCGGTAGTCTTGCCGGGTCCGGTCTGGGTGTGAAGTGTGACCAATGCATCGATCGTGCGCTCGAAATAGTCGCGCTCTACTTCGACACTCGACACATTCTGCAGGCGACGAAGCAAGGTAATGTCACCTAGATCTTCGAGCATGATGAACCCGTTCTTCGGGTCAAAATCCAGAATTTGCGGCACATCGACACCACAGGTACGCAAGTGTTTTTGAATCGTAAGAAAGTTGATTTTATCGCCTTTATCTTCGAAAGGCTCCATGACCATGACGATCAGAGTTTTCAGTCCCTCGGTCGAGGACTGCGCACGAACCCGATAATAACGACGCGTACTCGCATCACCCGGAATTTTTTCAATGCTCTGAATCTGTCTTGATCGTTCGATGAACGATTGCATTCCTTGCTCTTCCAACAGTCTTGCTTCCATGGCCCTTCTTACCTCGTCCAGTGTATCCGGACCAAAACTGATCTTCATAATCGTTTCAGCCCTTTTTTCATTGTGATGAATTCAGCACTTCGAACAATCGGCTGCAGCGAAGGCAAATATTCGCTCTTAGCACGCTGCGCCTCTCTCAGGTTAAATTCTACTTCTTTTTGGGGAGATTCCAACCCTTCATTTGATGCGGTTTGGGCATTCAGCACGTAATCGGGGTAGCGTTGAAAAAGTGACGCCAACCCTCTGAGGTCATAACCAGAAAAATAAAGCAAGCGGGTGCCGATTTCGATCGACTCCTGGCGTGCCGTCCGATCGAGAGAAAAAAGGCTTTTTTCGCCGAATAATTCGCGATTTTCGGTTTGATCCATTTTCTTAGCCAGATGCCGGTTCATCACGTTTGCGATCTCAAAGGCAATGGCAGCGGCCAATTGATTCTCGTATTCGACCTCTTTTAAAAAACTCAATGGAATCGAAATGGTCGTTCCCGGAAACGAGAAAAAACGCGCCAAATTCTTGTTACCGTCGTCTCGGTGAATCCTAACTTTGACTTTCTCTTTTGAAAGGCCATTCGGCGTAGTCGCAATTTTCATCGCCAGTCCGTTTAAAAACCTTTCACCCGAAGGAAAACTCACAAAATTGACCTTCTTTTGGTAATCCATGAACAGGTTCTGCGCGGTTTCGGTATCTTCGGCGATTTGCTCTGAAATCGTCAGCACCCGTTGAGGCTTAGGAGTGCTGCAACCCGACAGAACCAGAAAAATGAGACTAAGAGGGATCAAATACATCGCGCATACTCCATATGGTCCAAACGAGCATCAGCACGAAAAATGCGGACGCGAGAATATAGGCCTTAAAGAAACTTCCGTTTAGCGGAAACAACCGATAACCGGAACGAAAATAGCTCTCCCCCTGACCCTTTTCGAGCACCGGCTGAACCTTCGTCGCCAGGCTTTCGATCCATGAATCAAACTCGATTTTAAAATTTTGCACGCTTGCCGCTTTGGGGCTTCCCCAATAGCCGCCGATCTCATGGCGAAAGTAATCAATGAATCGCGAAATATCTGCCTTGGGCCTAGGATGGTCTTCCATCTCGACATAGGACTTCGAAACCGCTTGAGGCAACAGTTCGAGCATCCATCCGGTTTCAAATGCGCCGCCATGCTCTTTTGGAATTCCGATCATGGGTGATGCCCAGACTTCATTCGCGGCAACCAGCGCCGATGAGATCGAAAGGAAAATCGATTTCTTACCGAAAAACAGCCATTTTTTACGTGCAATGATTTTTCCGGCATCTTCGATTGCAGTGAGCTGCCTTGGAGTGACGTGTGACGACACCGCGAGAAAACTTTCGAACCCCAGACGCTTTAGACCTTCGCACTGATCGACCAGGGCATCTCTTACGACATGAGGCCGCACAGACAACGCCGCCGAAGTGGTGACCGTATCGACAGTGAATGGAATGATCGGCATCAGGATGAAATTCCAATGCGGCATTTTTTCCTGAAGTCGTTCGGCCAGAGCCCGGGTCATCGACTCGGCTTCGTAGAGTTTTACGCCCAGAGGAAGATGAGGACCATGCTGCTCTACCCCTCCGCTTGGAAAAATAAACACGGTCATATCGGGCGGCAGCAGTTTCAGTTCTTCGGCGGTTTGAAGGACCAATGAAGTAATCATCTTTGCCCCTGCCATTCATTTAAAATGATTGCTTGCCGCACGAATACACCCTTCTGAAGCACCTCAGACCTAAGATTCTGTAAAATCAACGAAATCGGACCCATGCTCTCATTCTAATGAGGCAAGCCGAACTTGCGCAACCGGAAATCCTTTGATACACCTGAGAACTGATATTCATTGGTACGACCGAGTCCAAAACATCTTGCGGAGAGATGGCCGAGTGGTCGAAGGCACACCCTTGCTAAGGGTGCAGGGAAGAAATTCCCTCGAGAGTTCGAATCTCTCTCTCTCCGCCATTTAAAAACAGTCGAATCAAAGTCAGGCTCTTCCCCAATGAGAGGGGCATGGTCACTTTTGCTAACTACACATCACTATAACTCTTAATCGATAATTTTTAAAATTTCTAAATCCATAGGCACGTCTACTGATCTCCTCCATTCGGGTATGTAATCCCTCTGTGATTGAATTTGTCTTGGTAAATCGCCACATTCTCACTACCTCACTCAGCCACGACCTCAACGTCTCTCCTAATGTTCGCAGCGCTTCAACTGGATGATCTTTAAGCTCGTTTAACCTGCTTATAAATGGGTGTGCGTACTTCTCTACCCCTTTTTGGGTGATGCTCTTCAGAAGCATGAATTTACAAAGATCCTGCTTAAAATCATAGATTGCCCCCATCACCGGATACTCCTTGGTTAAATACTCTTTGAGTCGCACCCGCTGATCCTCCTTTAAGTTCCACTCATGTCGTCTCATGAGCGATAGCAGCCCACGGTTTTTTCTCCCCACTTCATCAAACTGACTCCAGGCTTTCAAAAAGTGATGATTAATCAGTCTGATTACGTGAAACCGATCCGCAACGATCATCGCATTTGGGAAGTACTTTCTGATGATCGATCGGTATGTTTCAGAAAGATCCATCACGACGACTCGAACCTGATCTCGGCCTTTTAATTTAGTTAAAAAACCCCGCAAACTGGCTTCAGAACGACCTAATACCACATCAAACACTCGGTGCGATTTTAAGTCCACAAAGGTCGTCGCATACCCTTGCTTCTTCGTAAAAAAATGCTCATCAATCCCTAAGACCTGCGGACAACTTCGCCCCATCAACTCACGTGACTTAAGATCAACGAACTTGTGGTACCAACGCTCTACCGTGGCATTACCAATAAACAGTTCCTTCTGCAGAGTTCGCTGTGAGATGCCTTGCTGGTGCTTCAAGCACACTTCTTTTTTAAATGACTCCGTGGCCCGCGCATGAGGCATTACCCCGGGCAATCGTTCATTGAAGTAACGCTTACAGCCCAAGCAATGGTACTTATGTACCTTCACTTCAAGCCTGCTTACTCGAGCACCAAAACTCTCATGTCTAAGCTTACGTAAAAACGTATCCTTGATCCTGTATTGTTCCGACTGACAGTGCGGACACCGAGGCTTGATCTCGCAATACACCTCAAAAATTAATGGGTTAGGCTTCTGAACACTCAATATTTTAAAACCTGGTAAACCAATGATAGCCTGATCATCGGGCATGGGCGCATCCTTTCGTTAAACAACTGTTTCTAGACAAAACAATGTTAACAAAAAGCGTTCATGCCCCCTAATTTGAGGTAGAGCCT
>CAIKYX010000126.1 GCA_903831745.1 Oligoflexia bacterium | reverse complement strand
GTGATGTATTGGATTCGCGTGGAATTGTGTTTGTTGGGTGGAATCGCGAGCAAGGCAGTATTTCTGTAGAGAGTTTTGTTTCAGGTTACGTCGGGCAAATTAAGCCTAAAGTAATTGTTAATTGCGCAGCTTGGACTGATGTAGATGGCGCCGAAAGTGATGAAGCGAGTGCGCGGTTAGTTAATGCTGATGCTGTTGGGTATCTGGCGGCAGCGGCGAAGGAATGTGGAGCTGTGTTTGCGCACGTATCTACGGATTATGTCTTTTCTGGCTTTGGGGATGTGCCGTGGAGTGAAAGCGGTGAAAGGAATCCGTTGTCTGCATATGGGCGAACCAAGGCCGCGGCCGAGGATTTGATTTCAAAGATTTATCCCGGAAGGGCATATATTTTTCGGACCGCTTGGTTGTATAGCGCCTACGGGAAGAACTTTGCGAAAACGATGGTGAAGTTGGCGTTGCGTGATGAGGCAGATGTTTCTGTCGTTACTGATCAGGTCGGACAACCAACGTTTGCTGGAGATTTAGCTACGCAGATTGTAGATTCAATTGTGAATGAAATTCCTTTTGGTATTTATCACGGAACTAACAGCGGACAAGCTTCATGGTTTGAGTTTGCGCAAGAGATCTTTTGTTTAGCGGGTGCAGATGTTGTGCGTGTGAAGCCTGTGGGTTCGGATGCATTTCCTCGTCCAGCGAAGAGGCCGGCCTATTCGGTGTTGGGGCATGACAAGTGGGTTGGATCTGGCATTGACGAGATGCGCGATTGGAAAACTGCATTGGCAGAGGCCATGCCTGCGATTGTTTCTGCCATGAAGGCGGAAGGATAGGTTTATGAATTTAACACCGCTTAGTATTGAAGGAGCATGGGTGGCTGAGTCACCTGTGTGGAGTGATGAGCGCGGTTTTTTTCGCGAGTGGTTTAAGGCGGAGGAAATTTCAAGGATTGCGGGGCGCGATTTTTCTGTCGCGCAGGCAAATATTTCTTCATCGGCTCGTGGGACTTTGCGCGGTATTCATTACAGTCTTGCTGAAGGTGGGCAGGCAAAGTGGGTTACGTGTGTGAGTGGATCAATTCGCGACGTGATTGTTGATATTCGCCCCGCTTCACCGACGTATGGAAAGTCCATTGTTATCGAGTTGTCAGGCGCATCGGGCAAAGCAGTATTGATCGGCGAAGGTTTGGGGCACGGATTTGTGGCGTTAGAGGATGACACAACGGTGGCATATTTAATTACATCGCCGTTTTCTCCGAAGGAAGAATTCGAGATTAATCCGCTGGATCCGGAGATTGGGATTGAGTGGGGGCTGCCTATTAGCGAGCTACGTTTATCACCGAAGGATGCTGCGGCACCTTCGCTGGCGGAGCGGTTAGCGGAGGGGAACTTACGGGGATGACTCCGAAGGAAGTTCCAGAGAAGTTCAGTTCTCGTGTTCATAGTTTGGACGGTCTCCGTGGAATTGCGGCGCTAGTAGTTGTTTTTCATCATTTATTGCTTACTCAATCTTGGTTTGCAGATCGCATTGGATTAGGACTATTAGGTCCAAAAGGCTATTTCACATTTTCTATTCATAATCTGTTCGAATACACACCGCTCCACATTTTCTATGGCGGCACCGAAGCGGTAGTTATCTTCTTTGTTTTAAGTGGTTTCGTTCTCATCAACCCCGTAAACAAACAATCACTACCAAAATACGTTCGTGCGCGATTGATGCGCCTCTATGCACCGATTATTGTCGCGGTATCCCTTGCTGGTGTACTTATAAGAGTTGTTGATCATCAAAAGCAAGTAAACGGTAGTTGGTGGCTAAATGCCCATGCCATTCCCTTTACTTTTACCTCGCTTTTTAAGAACCTCTGGGTTTTAGACGGCACCGATTGGCTCAATTCGAGTTTATGGTCAATGCGATATGAAATATTTTTCTCCCTACTAGTAATGGTATTCGCTGGATTTGTGTTCAAGAGATCCTCGACCTCATTTGCCGTCGCATTAGTAGCAGTGGCGATTTCAATCTGGCTTGGCATGCATTTTGGTTTTGACTTACTTTCATGGCTCCCGGTTTTTTTTGCGGGATCAGCATTGCATTGGCTTGGAGAAAATAAATACTTAAAAGGTGGATTTAAAGCAACACTTGGTTGGGTCACCCTATTTTTACCTTGG
>CAIKYX010000125.1 GCA_903831745.1 Oligoflexia bacterium | reverse complement strand
CTTCGTCCCAGAAAGCGTGGGACATTTCTTCGCCTGCTTTATTGCTTGGCGCAAGGATTGCAAATTTACTATAGCCCTTGATTCTCATGGCATAGTCGACAATACGAGACGCCTGGTCGCGGCTCGATATTGCACACGAGTAAAGGTGTGATCCCATTGCGCCCTGAGCTTGGGCGACTGAGATGACCGGTACTTGATAGTAGTCGGCCTTGTCCGCCAGATCGGCCAAGCCTTTGCTTAAGATCGGGCCGATGATGGCCACGACCTGATGTTCTTCAACCAGTTTTTGGGTCGCCATCAGCAAGGTAGGAACCGTTTCGCCCACATCTTCTGCGACCAGTTCGTACTCTTTTGCGTTCGAATCGGTGCTGTGTTGAAACGCGAGCTCGATTGCGCGTTGAACCTTTTTGCCGAAGCTTTCGTATTTTCCGCTCAGAGGCAATAATAATCCGATTCTCATTTTATTTACCGGACCATGATAGGTTTCGCGAAACGGTGTAGGCGAAGCGCTCGCTCCGGCGGGCTGGTTGATGGTCACAGGCGCAATGGGTGCTACTGCCGAAGTTTTAGGCGCTGGAAGATTTCCAGACTGAACTTTTTTGCTCTCGATCTTATCGTGCAAACTTGCGATTTTTTTCTTTTGGGCGACGTCGACTCGATCCGGATCAATAGAATTCAGCGCCGTTTCCGCTTCGTTGGTTTTTCCGGACTCGAAGAGTGCGGTCGCAAGATTGTACTGATAATAACCGCGGTATTCGGGCATCAGGTTTTCGTGATTGGCTGTTTTAAAATACCCTTCGGCTTCGGCAGGCTTCTTTTGAGCAAGCAGGATCAGTCCGTGGATGTTGTTGTATTCGGCGCGATCCATCGGATGCACTTTGTTTTCGGGTGTGGCATCAAGTTTGGCCAGAGCTTCGGCGTACTCGCCCTTTTGATAAAGATCTTGAACTTCTTGAATGACGCTTTCACGCACAGTGGGTTTTACTTCGGCATTCTGAAAAGGCGAATGGGTCTTACGAATGGGTTCCTGCGCGCAGGCTCCCAGGGTCAGTGCCAGACAGCAAGCGGCCCAAAATGAGCGGTAGTTTTTAGCGTTTCGCATGAGACTCAGGATACTTCTGGTCTAGGTTCATCGCAACAGATTTGCACTTTTCTGCGGTCTATTCGAAGATGCGTTTTACGCGTTCGAAGAAACCATGATGCAGTGGATGAGTTCGGTCATCTTTTTTTGACAGTTCTTCGAACTTCTTCAGTAATTCCATTTGCTCGCCCGAGAGTCGGGAAGGCACTTCGACCATGACTCGAACGTGTTGGTCGCCGCGACCGCCTCGTCCCAAGTGGGGCAAGCCTTTGGCTTTCAGCCTGAATACCTTATGAGACTGGGTGCCGGCCGGAATTTTCATCGCCACCATGCCATCGAGGGTAGGGATATTGATTTCGGCGCCCATGGCAGCCTGAACAAAAGTGATCGGAACATCGCAGGTAATTTCTGCGCCATCGCGTTTAAAGAAATCATGTTCGAGAACCCGAATGACAATGTACAGATCGCCTGGAGGGCCGCCGCTATCTCCGGCTTCGCCTTCGTTCGTCAGTTTTAATCTTTGACCGGTGTCGATCCCTGCAGGGATGGTCACCGAAAGTTGGGATGACTTTCTGATTTTGCCTGCGCCTTTACAAGGCGGGCACGGATTCGCAATGACTTGTCCGGTGCCGTGGCAGTGCGTGCACGGGCGCGAAACCGCGAAGAATCCTTGTTGAAAAGTAACTTCACCTCGGCCGTTACAGACCTTACAAGTTTCTGGAGAAGTTCCGGCTTTTGCACCCGATCCATGACAGGTTTCGCACTCTGCCCGTTTGTGAATGGTGATGACTTTCTCGACGCCTTTGAAGGCTTCTTCGAAAGTTACATCCACTTGGGTTTCGAGATCAGCGCCGGCACGCGCACGGCGTCCACCGCCTCTGCGTTGCCCTCCGCGACCGCCACCGCCTCCGAACATGTCACCAAAAATGTCGCCAAAAATATCATTGATCGAAGCGCCGCCGAAATCAGCGTTACCGCTGAATCCGCCGAAACCACCACCACCAAAAGGTCCTTGGCCTCCGCCACCCATTTGCGAAGCCGCATGGCCGAACTGGTCGTACATTTTTCGCTTCTGGGGGTCAGAGAGATTTTCGTAGGCTTCGTTGATCTCCTTGAACTTCTCTTCTGCTTTTTTATCGCCCGGATTTTTGTCCGGATGAAATTGCACGGCAAGCTTCCGATAAGCTTTTTTCAGCTCATCCGCACTTGCACTTTTGGCCACGCCCAATAGTTCGTAGAAATCTTTCTTATCTGCCATGTTCCCTGATTTCTATTAAACTTGTTTGAAATCAGCGTCAATCGAGTCATCGCCCGGCTTTTTCTCGTGAGTCGGGGCTCCGTCAGTGTGGGCAGCTCCGTCTGCAGAAGCTTCTGCTCCTGGGGCTCCCTGAGCATTTGCGCCAGCGTTTTTATAGAGCTGCTCTGCCATCTTGTTCGATGCAGCAGTCAGATCTTGAGTTGCTTTTTCGAGCTCGGCAATCTCATTGCTGGTGACGTGTTTGCGGGCTTCAGTCAGCGCCGCTTCGACGTTGGCTTTTTCAGTTGCTTCGATCTTATCGCCGCTTTCTTTAACGGTTTTTTCGATCGAGTAGATCAAGCCATCGAGAGTATTGCGGGCATTGACGACTTGCTTGCGCTTTTCGTCTTCGCCGCGATGCTCTTCAGCTTCGCGCTGCATTTTTTTAATTTCTTCTTCGGTCAAACCACCCGAAGCAGTGATCTTGATCGACTGCTCTTTGCCGGTACCGAGGTCTTTCGCGCCAACATGAACGATTCCGTTCGCGTCGATGTCGAAAGTAACTTCAACTTGTGGCATTCCACGAGGAGCTGCTGGAATTCCAACGAGGTCGAAACGGCCCAGTGATTTGTTATGTTCTGCGAAATCGCGCTCACCTTGCAGTACGTGAATGGTCACTGCAGTTTGGTTGTCTGCTGCAGTAGAGAAGGTTTGTGACTTCTTGGAAGGAATAGTGGTGTTCTTGTCGATCAACTTGGTGAAAACACCGCCGAGCGTTTCGATTCCGAGAGAAAGCGGAGTGACGTCGAGAAGGAGTACGTCTTTGACTTCACCACGAAGAACTCCCCCTTGAATCGCAGCACCTACGGCTACGACTTCATCCGGGTTCACGCCTTTATGCGGCTCTTTACCGAAGATTTCTTTTACTTTGGATTGAACGCGCGGCATGCGGGTCATCCCGCCGACCAGAATGACTTCATCAATCTGTTCTTTCTTGAGACCGGCATCCTTAAGCGCCATTTCGCACGGACCTGCTAGGCCTTGAATCAGTGAATCGACCAATTGCTCGAGCTTCGCACGCGTGAGTTTGTAACTCATGTGCTTAGGGCCTGAAGCATCCGCAGTAATGAACGGAAGGTTGATGTCGGTTTCGTTCATTGAAGAAAGTTCGTGCTTCGCTTTCTCGGCAGCTTCTTTCAGGCGTTGCAGCGCCATCTTGTCGTTGCGGAGGTCGATTGCATTTTCTTTTTTGAATTCGTCGGCAAGCCAGTCGATGATCTTCTGGTCGAAGTTACCGCCGCCCAGGAAAGTGTCTCCGTTGGTCGATTTTACTTCGAAAACGCCATCTCCGAGTTCGAGTACCGATACGTCGAACGTACCGCCACCCAAATCGAATACTGCGATGGTCATGTTCTTGCCTTGTTTATCGAGACCATATGCAAGTGCGGCTGCGGTGGGCTCGTTAATGATTCGTTTTACTTCGAGTCCGGCAATTCGACCGGCATCTTTAGTCGCTTGGCGTTGGGCATCGTTAAAATAAGCAGGCACGGTGATGACGGCTTCGGTAACGGTTTCGCCCAAATAGTCTTCAGCGGTTTTCTTCATTTTCTGAAGAACCATGGCAGAAATTTCTTGTGGAGCATAATCGCGGTCACCGACGCGTACCCACGCATCGCCGTTCTTTGCTTCTACCACTTTGAAAGGGGCCACTTTCATGAACTCGGCAATTTCTTTTGAATTGAATTTACGGCCGATCAGACGCTTTACTTCATAAAGGGTTTTATCCGGATTGGTAACGGCCTGGCGTTTAGCGCCTTGTCCGGCAATCTTTTCGCCATTTGCGAGAAAACCAATTACCGATGGAGTGGTGTTTGCGCCTTCGGCGTTGGCGATGACCTTGGGCTCGCCGCCTTCGAGTACCGACACACATGAGTTCGTTGTTCCTAAGTCAATTCCGATGATTTTTGCCATAACCTGATCTCCTATTTCCTATGCCAGCCTGAGGCTGGACTTTCCTTTTCCAACCGGGGTTGGGTATTCAACTTAATTCGTAAATTTCGGCCATTCAGCCATGTTATTAAAATGGGTTTGATTCGTCCTTTGTCAAGGACCGCTACTGACCACGACTCTGCTAGGGCGTAACAATCGTCCGTGCAGGGTATAGCCCTTTTGGTGTTCCTGAACGATGATTCCGGCTGCTTTTTCGCTGGCGGCCTGACTGACGGCCTCGTGCAATTCAGGATTAAATTGCTGATTTTCCGTAGGAATAATGGCAACACCTTGTTTTTCGAGAGTAGATTTAAATTGTTGGGCCAGCATCTTCAAGCCGCTGAGCAGGCTCGCGTCCGTGTCGGGTTTGGCATGCAAAAGGGCCATTTCAAAAGTGTCCAAAACGAGCAGTAATTCACTGGCTACGTTTTCCCATCCGAATTTTACGATGTCCTGACGTTCTTTGAATGCCCGTTTTTTAAAATTATCAAATTCGGCATAGAGATAGACGTATTTCTGCTCTTGTTCTTTGAGCTTCTCTTTCAGTTTTTCGATCTCGTCTGTTGCCGGTGATGGTGCTGGAGACGGGGCGGCAGTATTTAATGCAGCATTATCAGCAGCTTCAGTTTGGGGGTCCGTGTTGTGAGTCATAGTAAAACCAATATGGGAATGTTCAGGTATTTGGCAAGGGACGATCGAAAATAAAGTGGGGTTTAAGGAATCCAACGGTTTGAATTGAGTTTTGTTTATTCAATGATCATGAGATTTTTATGAAATGCGAAATATCTTCATGCTCGTGTCGGTCTGTGTTTTTGCAGTCGTTTTTGGTCTTGGGTTTTTTTGGCCACATTTTCTGCTCGCACTGATCATTGTGATTCCACTTTTTTTACTGGGGGTTCTCGATATGACCCAGAAGAAGCAGGCGATTCGTCGAAATTTTCCGATACTCGGGCATTTTCGATACCTATTTGAAGAAGTCCGTCCCGAGATTCAGCAGTATTTTGTCGAGAACAATTCAGACGGCATGCCATTCTCGCGCGAAGCGCGTTCCGTAGTTTATCAACGTGCAAAGGGGGCGCTGGATACCTTGCCGTTTGGAACCCAGCATGATGTCTATTCGGTAGGTTACGAATGGATCAATCACAGTCTTGCGCCCAAAAAGACTCTGACGGAAGATCCACGAGTTCGAATCGGTGGCCCGGATTGCAAAAAGCCTTATATGGCCGCGCACCTCAATGTTTCTGCCATGAGCTACGGATCTCTGAGCCATGCTGCCGTCTTGGCGCTAAATCAGGGAGCTCAGATGGGAAGCTTTTATCACAACACCGGTGAAGGCGGGCTGACTCCGTACCATCAGCAAAATGGAGGCGACCTGACTTGGCAAATCGGTACGGGGTATTTTAGTTGCCGAAACAAGGATGGAAGTTTTGATCCGAAACTATTTCAGGAACGCGCTAGTCTCGATCAGGTGAAAATGATCGAGATCAAGCTTTCTCAGGGAGCAAAACCTGGTCACGGCGGAATCCTGCCAGCGGCAAAAGTAACCGAAGAGATTTCTAAAATTCGGGGCGTCGAAATGGGTAAGGATGTTATTTCTCCGCCCGCGCATTCGGCGTTCAGTACTCCGCTCGAAATGTTGCTGTTCATTCAAAAGTTGCGCGAGCTTTCGGGGGGCAAGCCCGTGGGTTTTAAGTTGTGCGTGGGCAAACGGCGAGAGTTTTTCTCGATTGTAAAAGCCATGATCAAAACCGGAATTACTCCGGATTTTATCACCGTGGATGGTGGAGAGGGTGGAACGGGGGCGGCCCCACTCGAATTCAGTAACTCGATCGGAACTCCGCTCAATGACGGAATTATTTTTGTGCACAATGCATTGGTCGGAAGTGGCTTGCGAGATCGCATCAAGATCATTGCGTCCGGTAAAGTGACGACGGGTTTTCATATCGCCAGTAAGATCGCGATTGGTGCTGATCTTTGTAATTCAGCAAGAGGGATGTTGTTTTCTTTGGGTTGTATTCAAGCCCTTCGCTGCAATTCAAACAAATGTCCAACCGGAATCGCCACACAACGCCCTGATTTGGTGGTCGGGCTCGATGTCACGGATAAATCCGTGCGAGTTGCGCGATTTCAGCACGAGACCATCAAGAGTTTTCTAGAAGTCATCTCGGCTTGCGGCCTGCGGATGGTTCCGGCCGTTCATTTAATATCCAGAATATGGCCCAAAGATCATGGAAGCAAAGCTGGCATTCATGCGCGTTCGCCCGCGCCGCAGCGAATGGGGAGTTGTCTTCGCTATGCTACGCCCTCAGTGGTGTTCCCTTTTCCTGTTTTTGTATTTATGTTCGGAACCATCCGCAGGCCGCAAGGCCGAGGACGTTCTGAACATAAATACAAAAACAGGGAGAGGGACCAACCCTTAGCTGAGTTCGCGAATTAAAGTATCACTGAGTGCAAATCCCCGAGGCGTGGCCCGAAAGCGATCGGCATGCGCGGGGTGACGCTCGATGAGCCCTTCCAATAACAGGTGTTTTGATTTTTCGAGTTGGCGCGGGGTTTTCAGCCACTCGACCGGAAAACCGGTTTCGAGCCTTAGGGCCAGCATCCATTTCTCGAGGTCGAGTTGTTCGTCATTTAACTCCTCGGTCCACTCCACCGGTAATTCGTTTTCAACGAGCAAGCGATCGGCCCAGCGGTGAAGCGACGAAAGATTCTTGA
The DNA here is from genome assembly GCA_903831745.1 of Oligoflexia bacterium. Classification (GTDB taxonomy): domain Bacteria; phylum Bdellovibrionota; class UBA1018; order UBA1018; family CAIMNF01; genus CAIMNF01. Next base: position 3,196 of record CAIKYX010000125.1, on the reverse strand, counting down.
ATCGGGCGCGCGCTTCTGCCGAATAAGAATGGGCAGAAGGGCCGAATCCCAAATAAGAACTGCCGGTCCAATACGCGAGATTGTGCCTGGCTCGAAAACCGGGCTTTGCAAAGTTCGAGATCTCGTAATGTTCGAACCCTTTTTTGCGCATGAATTCATCGATAAAGAGCAAGTGTTTGAGTTGCTCGTCATCTTTCGGCAAATCGGGATACATCTTGTGGTGCGACGGAAGGGTGAGCAGGTAAATGCTTAAATGCTTGATCGGAAAATTCGTCAGGCGCTCGAGATGGTCTTTTAAATCATCTGTGGTTTGCCCCGGAACTCCACACAGCAAATCGGTCGAAACATTCGTCATTCCGGCTGAAAACAGGGTGTCGAGCGCGGTCAATGCAGCATTTTCGTTATGAACCCGGCCCAATTTCAGCAAATGATCGTTCTTTAGGCTCTGAACCCCCATGCTCACGCGGTTGATTCCAAGCCCTCGGTAGGCTTTGAATTGCTCAAGCGAGATCGATGAGGGATTAGCCTCCATCGTCCATTCGGTATTTTCGTTCGGAGAACAAAACTCCGACAATGCACGAAAAATACGCTCCATGCTTTCGGGTGGGGTCATGCTCGGGGTGCCTCCGCCGAGAAAAATCGTATCCGGAACCTTCGCGATTTCGCCCCGTTTGCCTCTGAGTTCGATCTCGCGAATGAGCGCTACTTCGAAGCGATCGGCGTCGCCTGCCTCGGTTTTTTCGCGTCCCAGCGAGTAGAAATCGCAGTAATGGCACTTGGATTCGCAAAATGGAAAGTGAAAATAAAGGGAGCTGGCAGGTGAAAACATTGACCTGATCCTATATCAGACGGGGGAGACTTACAAATTGGGTCTAAAACGCCAAGGAACTGACGGAAATCTGGCGATTTAGTACATATATATAGTGTATGAGGCCGGGGTGCCAAGAAAATGCCTGCGATTTATGCCAAAAATAAGCTACTTTTGATTTGTTTTACGTTTAAAGTCCGATAGACTTTTAGCTGGTACCTTCCGAAAAAGGAATTTCGGAACAGCAAACATTCGAGGAGCCGAATCCCATGTTGAAAGTTATGAAGAGCAAGATGCTAACGTTAGTTCTCAGTTTATCTTTTCTCGTTTCTCCCCTGGTTATCAAAACCCACGACGCCAAAGCATCGAATGAAGAAGCGGTAAAATACACGCGCTCGTCGGCGGATGACGAAAGTGATGACAAGCGTCTCGATGAAGAAGAAGATTACGTCGGCTCGGAAGACAGTCGAAGTTCGAGCTCGGATTATAAGCTTTCTAAAAAAGAACGACGCCAGCTTCGTCGCCGCTTCAGACGCGAAGCCCGACATGGCGGCGGTGGATACAGTCGCGGCGCCCAGGATTTGCTCGACCTTCAAAATAAATGTTCTGATCCATCAGCAGCGGTCGAAGATCTGACCAAACGATTTGAAGATGTGAAGTCTGATCGTGAAGATGCCTTGAGTGATAAAAAGGCTGCCAAGAAAGCGCGCGCTACCGCGTTCGATAAAATGGCAAGCGCCTGTCGCAGTCAGTGTCTCGATGCGGCGATCAATACTTCTGCCTGTAAACTGAAAGCCAATGTGCTCGTGAAGATGGTTTACAAGGATGATTTTAATGATCCATCGTTGATCACCAAATTATCGGTGTTGTTTCCAGACATCAAGATGATGCAAGACGGTACTTTGCATTCATTGCTTGAAGAGAGTCATCCAGGCGGCGATCGCAGCCCGGTGTATCAACAAATTATCAAAAATGACGGTGTAGACGATGCGGTTTGTAAAGCGATTCAATCCAAAGACGCCTGTCTTGCCGAAATGGAAAAAGACAGCGGAGTGCTTTCGGGTTGTTCTGAAGGAAAAGATTGGCTCGAAGCGGTTGCGGCCTACAAAAAAGCCTCAGACGATTTCGACGATGCGGATGCAGCAGTCGATGCCTTTAAAACAGGTTCTTCTTCTTACTGTAAACTGACCGCTTCAAACGCAAACAGTTCAAAATGGGATACGTGTAGCCCGGATTGTCTCGATGAAGCCCTTCGCAATTGTCCGGCAGCATTGTCGGATGCGATGGCTCGCGCGCAAGTCAGTGGTGGGGGTTACTGTCCAACCTGTAACGGTGGTGGCGGCCAAAACTGCGGCTACGGCGGAAATTGCGGAGTCAGCAAGGCTGCGCAAATTCTAGGCGCACTTAGTCCGACCCTGCTCGGTCTCGGCGGTGGCCTGATGAATATGTCGATGTACAAATCGAGTCTGGCTGCGTGTTTGGCCTCACAAAATTCGTACAACGGCCTCTACGGAACGTACTCGGCCAACTATAATAACTATTTGAATATCGATCGCCATATCGGAGTCACTCCGAATACGCCGATGATTCCACCTGCTCAAACCGGTTGCGGTGCGGGCGGCGGAATGGGTGGATTTGGAATGGGCTTACAAGGAATGGCCGGCGGATTTCCAGCTGGAATGGGCGGCATGGGTTATCCCGGTGGTATGGGCATGGGAATGGGAATGGGAATGGGAATGGGCGGCGGAATGGGAATGGGCTATCCGAATCCAATGGGAACCGGTGGCTATCCTCCAGGAATGGGGATGGGCATGGGCATGAACATGGGTATGCCTGGCATGGGTTATCCAGGAATGGGCGGCCCCGGCATGGGAATGGGCATGAATGGTCTCGCTGGAATGGGCGGACAGGGCATGATGGGTAACATGATGACTGTGCAACAGCAGATGTATGATGCTCAAATGCGCATGGGCCAAATGGGCGGTCAGAACATGATCCTTCAGCAGGCCATGGGAAGTCCTTACGGAATGGGCGGCCAATACGGAATGGGCATGCCTTACTACGGTATGAACGGCGGCATGGGTAACATGTACGGCGGAATGGGCAATATGTATGGTGGCGGCGGAATGGGTTTCAATGCGGGGATCGGCGGATATAGTAATCCATGGGGTAGTGGATTCGGTGGGGGCCTGAACTTCGGCGCAAGCACCTACAATCCAATGGGTGGATACAGTCCATTCGCCAGTGGCGCGCAGTTGAACTTCGGCGCGAACATGTACGGCGGCATGGGGTATAACCCATACGCGGGCTACATGATTTAAATCTTAATCGTTACAAAGGTCGGGCCCACCTTTTTGTTCAGCAGCTGCGTTAGACGCATCGCTAGAT
>CAIKYX010000124.1 GCA_903831745.1 Oligoflexia bacterium | reverse complement strand
CATTCTTTGCTTCAACTGCGTCGCCTTTTGCTCCATCAAACCATGAAATTGACAGTGGACCGGAATCACCAATTACTCGAAACGATATTTTAGCTTTTTTCACATTTTTACCATTTTAAATATTCAAGCCGCCTCATCCTGAGCTTAGGATTTTCAAAGGGCCACAGGAAGCTTCTGTGGGTTCCCCACTTCAGTAGACACGACCGTAAATGGATGGTTTTGTAAGGGGTTTTCACGATAAGCAGGTTTATCGGGTATCTGAAGTGCGGGGCTGTCGCCCATAAGGTTCAAACCGGAGCAATCACGGTGGTTCAAAGATTCGGTGGAGCGCTAAATGCGAATATCCATTTTCATACGCTTTGTTTAGATGGAGTGTATTTTTCAAAAAAAGATGAGAGTGGTACCCCGATCTTTATCCCGCACTACTCTCAGAGTCATGAAGATGTCGAAAAAGTGCTTAAAATCATACAAAAACGAATGGTAAGACATTTGATCAAACGCGGACTACTATCAAAATACGAAAACGATCCTATTCCTGATCAAAACGAAGAAGCCACCTTACTCGATGAACTTATCGGCTCATCAATCTTAGGAAAAATCGGATCAGGCGAGAATAAAGGAAAAAAAGTCAGGCGTGTTGGGAGTTTTGGCTACGAGGGAGAGCATGCATTTAAGTCAGGCCCCATGGGAGCAACTCTTGCCGGATTTTCACTTCACGCCGCAACATGTGTGCGGGCGGAAGACCAAGAGCGCCTTGAGACCCTTTGTAAATATTTACTTAGGCCCCCGGTTTCAGAGAGTAGACTCAGTCGTTTTCAAAATGGAGATGTAGGGCTAAAACTAAAAACCGAATGGAGTGATGGTACCTACGCCGTCAGATTTAGCCCGCATGAGTTCATCGAAAAACTAATCGCGATTATCCCGCCACCCAGAATCCATCAGGTACGTTTTCACGGGGTACTTGCCCCGAGTGCTTCTGATCGAAAAAAGGTGGTTCCGGCAAATGCTGAGAAACCAGTTCAAAGCGAATTATTTGAAACGCCAAAACCAAGGCATAGGAAAACGAGTTGGGCTGAGCTTTTGAAGCGGACGTTTAAAATCGACATGAGCGTGTGCATCATCTGTGGTGGAGTGGTGAAATTTCAAAAAGTGGTTTTGAAAAAAGCAGAAATTCTGGAGACTCTAACTGCTGCCGGACTCAGTCCGACCCCCGAATAAAAGGATCGAAATCCAAGCAGACCAAAACTAACATTCGTGATCCAAGCTGGCTCATCCAATGGAGAGTTCTATCCAAAATCACTCAGTACCTAGCCCGAAAAGTAGACTACCCCTTTGTTTTAGGATGGGCAACTCAGCGGCCCGTCCGAATCCGCAACCATCATAAGCAATCCCGGCCCTTGGGCCCAAATTTTTTTCGGAATTTCGAAGGGGTAGGGAAGCGAAAGGTGGCTTGTTTCTCCTAAGCTCTTTCGATATATCGAAATTTTAAATCAAGCGGCGATTGAAGCCACCACCGTCGAATGGACAACTGAGTTTCCGGAGTTTTATCAACTTTGCTTAAGCGCCCATTTTGCGACCGTGGGAACGTTTGTGCCAACGGATGTCGATGTCGCGATTCGCCAGCGCCTCTGGAAAGGCGTGCACCACGATAGGCGGATTGCGCCTCTTTGGAACCACGTGCAGGAATTTGCACGGTGGGATGAATCTTTGGTTTCGAAGCGCTTTGTGGTGACTCCAACCGGAAAAAAATTAAGTGGTCATCAAGGCGAGTGGTTTAGCATTGCGATGGGCGCGTACGGGACTTCACTTAAGGTTGCTCCCGATTTTGTTCCTGAAATTCGCGGTCAGATCGAAGCATTGGTTAAAGAACATGAAGCAGCACTCATCGAACTTCAGACTGCGTTTACGACGGCGCCTACAATTGTTACCGCTCGTGCATGTTTTGATGGTGTCGCATCGGTAGCACACAATCTCGGAGATCTCGATCGCATGATTGATGCGTGGGAAATCGAAGATACCGACGTTCTCAAGCGAAGGGTGTATCGTTCGGGTCATGAAGATGCAAAAAATCCAAGCCCCGCATTTTTAAAAGCGGGCGAAGTTTATCAGGCTATGCTGGCGAGCGAAAATCATCGTCATTTTGCGCTTCGTGAGCCGAAGGGGTTGAGACGATCTTCGAAGTTTTTATTGGGCTACGGTCCGTTCTTTGATGATTGGGGAGCCATGATTGTAGAAGACGGCGTGAATACGGGAGTATTCTCCGAGGGCGATTTTCGAGATATCGTCGAAGCTCTCGTTCTAGGGTGGAAAAAACTCAATCCAAAATCGATTTATACCTCGCAGGGCTATTCGCGTGCGCTTTGTGGAATCATGAAAGCATTGCCGCGAGGACGTGAAGACCTTGAGGCTCTGGTACCGCCCGTGATTCGAAAAGAACTTCGCGAAGGCGGACTTCGTACGCTGACCGGAATTTCACGCTCGCAGTTTGAAAGTCAGTGGGTGAGAAAGCTTTCTCAGTTGCTGGCATGACTCCATTAATGGGCGATGTGCAAATCCAAAGAGTGTACAAAACCTGTGCCATCTTCAAGGACTTGAACAAACTGATCCATGAAGGTGATATCGTGGTTGAGTTCTTCCAAATCCATAGGCACTCCGTGTTCTGCATATTTTTTGACTTTCTCGATGAGTATGAGAACCTCTTTTTTTCCGAGAGGTGGATTCAACGATTTGAAATTATAAGTGCCCATTGTCCGTACGTCTTTTAACAGTTTGGTTGCCTGCTCTTTGATCAATCCCTGAGTTTTAATTTGATCTTCCGGACTGAAATCATGAATCATTTCGCCGATGGTTTTAAAATTACCTACGGCCCCTCTGAAGTCATGTCTGAGGTCTTGAATTCTCTTTAAATCGGGAGCAATGTGCATCTCCTCGATGGGGGCATGTTCATCCCATGCGATCCATTGGGTTTGTTCGGTGATTTGCTTTTTCAAGTCGGGGTGTTCTTCTAGTAGTTTTTTCAAGGTTTCAATGTTGGTTTCTTTGCTCTCAATTCCTAGGCTTTCAGGCGAATATTCCGGTTTGTTTTGCATCGTGCCCGCAGTTGCATTTGCCACTTTTAGTTTCCCATCTTGGCCCAGCATTTCGCCCACCCAGAGGATTTCTTTTACTTTTCCGTTGTTCTTTTTGGTAAAATCGAGAAGCGCGAGATGTGGATCAAAAATGGTTCCATGAGTAAAAACAACACGGCCGTCTTCGAGTTTGGCGATCATGCCAGTCATGAAACTCGGTTCTGAATGAAGGAGCTTTGCAATGAATGGTCCGAAGTCGCACGGGTTTGCACGTGCTTGCTGCCTCGGCAGTGCAATGAAGAAGGTAATGCAAATCATCCAGGTGTAGACGAAAGATCTCACAACAATCGTCTCGGAAAAAATGCTGATTTCCTTTAGATTGTCTTGAATGCTTGCGACAGTAACTTGACGAAGACTAAAGCTGCGCGCGTATCGCCGATTCGATGTTTCTAAGGCCTTTTGAAAGGGCTTCGTCGGTAGGCCAACCGTAACCAATTCGCATATAGTGTTTGGGCTGCTCGAACCAATGGCCCGGACCCACGTGAGTGCTGGGCAACTCAGCGGCCCGTCCGAATCCGCAACCATCATAAGCAATCCCGGCCCTTGGGCCCAAATTTTTTTCGGAATTTCGAAGGGGTAGGGAAGCGAAAGGT
>CAIKYX010000123.1 GCA_903831745.1 Oligoflexia bacterium | reverse complement strand
GGCGTATTCTCTTCTACTTCTTGATTCTCAGTGACCAAAATTTTCCGAACCTTGCCCGGAAATTGCGCGGTAAAGTCAGAGGCTGATTCCGACTTGGCTCCAGTACGGTTTACCGGAATTTTCTCGCCGTAAAAATCGGTTCCATTAAATGCGAGGGTATTCATCTTGGCCCAGAACTGTTGCTTTTTTCGGGCATAGAAAAAACGAATGCGCCCTATCTTCTCGCCCACTTTTCGCGTGGCAATGATCCAGCCGCCGGGGCGCCGCTCGAAAGACCATTCTTGTTTTTGCTCGGTCGTGGCTTCTAGCCACTCCTGTTTTTTTCCTGAGAGCTTTGCTTGATGTTTCATAAAAGCTCCTTCGAAACAGATGTCCACAAATCAGCCGAACTCGCTAAAGAAGTAGCCGCCCCCTGAGGCGCGCTGATTTCTGCATTTTGAAACGCTTTGGAATGTTCGAATGCCGAAAGCAATTGCCAATCGAACTCGCTCGGCTTTGGTGAAAAATCTTTCATTTCATGATCGAGTAGATGAGTGGTTACTTTACCTTCGATCACTTTCGGATGATGGGCGATCACGTTCAAATACTCGAGATTGGTGCCGATGCCGCTCACCACAGTTTCGTGAAGCGCAAACTGCATGCGCTTGACCGCCATTTCGCGAGACGGGGCGGACACGATCAGTTTTGCGCACATGGCATCAAAACTAGTGCCCATTTCTTGCCCGACTTCGATACCGCGGTCTACGCGGATACCGGGTCCACTTGGCCAGATCAAGTGATTGACCACTCCGGTTGAAGGAATGAATTCTTGAGATGGGTCTTCCGCATAAACCCGCACTTCGATTGCGTGCCCGCGGACGCCAGTGAGTTCCGGCAATTGGTACTTTTTGCCTTGAGTGGCGAGCTTGATCTGCTCGTGGACGAGATCAATTCCGGTAATCGCTTCGGTTACCGGATGCTCGACCTGAAGGCGCGTATTCATTTCGATGAAAAAATATTCACCACTCTGATCGACCAGGTATTCGATGGTACCGGCACTCCGGTACTTCGTGTGTTCGATCAACTTTAGTGAGCTTTCGAAAAGGCCTTGCCTCGTAGCTTCCGGCAAAAATGGCGCCGGAGCTTCTTCCCAGACTTTTTGATGGCGTCTTTGCAAGGAACATTCGCGTTCAAACAGATGAATTCCCTGCCCCGTGCCGTTTCCGAACATCTGCACTTCGATGTGCCGTGGATTTTGAACATAGCGTTCGAAAAACAGAGTGCCATCACCGAACGCGTTCAAGGCTTCGCGCGCTGCAATTTCGGCTTGCGACTTCAATTCTTCAAAGCGATCGACCCGCCTCATTCCTTTTCCGCCGCCGCCCGCGTGCGCTTTGATCAGGATCGGATAACCCACTTTGTCGGCAGCTTGTTTCAATTCAGCATCCGTACTTTTCGAGATATCGAGTTTCGCCCAAGGCACAGTCGGCACACCTATTTTTTCGGCAATTTCCTTGGCCGCGATCTTGCCACCCATTTGATCCATGGTTTCGGCCTTTGGCCCCAGAAACTGAATCCCGGCTTCTTCTACTGCTTTTGCGAAGTGCGATCGCTCAGACAAAAAACCATATCCGGGATGAATCAGGGTTACTCCCAAGCGTTTAGCCACTTCGATGATGGCTTTTGCATCGAGGTACCCTGGAATCTCGGCAACTTCGTCAGCCATCGTCACATGCCTGGCCCCTTCGTCACCGGGAGCGTAAACCGCCACAGTAGGAATTCCTAATTCGAAAGCGCCTTGAAATACACGGCAAGCGATTTCGGATCGATTGGCCATCAGGAGTTTATGCGTAGTCTTCATGTCTTTTGAATCCAGTTAGGTTTGCGCTTTTCGAGAAAGGCGGACACCCCTTCTTGGGCCTCGGGTCCGATGCGAAGTTCTGCAAGTGTTCTGGCTACATATTCGATGCAATCCGGAACCCTCGAGCGCCGCTCTGGCCAACTCAGATCGAGCACCAAGCGTTTGGCAACTGCCATGGCTATTGGCCCACATTCGAGAAGGTTCTTACAGAGAGTCGACAAATGCTCGTCGAGTTGAGCACGGGTATCGAAAACCTCGTGAATCAGACCCACATCTTTAGCCTTTTGCGCCTTAAAACGTTCTGCACTTAAGAACAGGGCCCGGCAGTGAGATGCCCCGATCTTGGATTCGACAAAAGGACCGATGCAAGCAGGAACCACACCTAAACGGACCTCGCTTAAGCTAAAGACCGTTTCTTTTTCGGCAAGGACGATATCACAAATCGCGACCAAACCCACTCCGCCGCCAATAGCAGCCCCGTGAATGACACCGATTACCGGCTTCGAAAATTCATTTAAAAGAGCAAACATGTTGGTGAGGGTCAATGTATCGGTTAAATTCTCTTCAAGGGTAAGATGGATGGATCGCTTCATCCAATTGAGGTCGCCGCCTGCACAAAAAACCGCGCCATTTCCTTTTAGCACTACTGCACGCACTTCCGGCGCCAAGGCTTCATTTCTAAAAACCCTCGCCAATTCATCGATCATCACCTCATTAAAGGCATTTCGAATATCGGGGCGATTCAGGGAGATGGTGAGAATGCCCGGAATCAAGGTTTCGAGGGCAAGGGTCTGGTAGGTTTTGGCTTCGTTTGGCATGGCTTAATTTTGTCAGAACTCTTTTAAACTTGCACGTGCTACGTGAGCCAGACCCCCAGAAAAATCAACGTTTTCGATTGACGGGAATGCCCCTGCCGGAATAATTACTAAGTAAAAAAGTGAGGGTCTATGTCTAAAATGAGCGCTATTGTATCCATTGCCTGTGTTTTCATCCTATCGGCCTCTGCGTTTGCTGGCACACCCGATCAGGATGCAAAAGTAAAAGACCTGCGCGACCGCTTCGAACAGTCACTCCTCACCTATCCCAAAGACGGTTTTGAGTTCGGACAATACTGGAGTTGCACCACTCACGACGCTTTTAGAGACGATTTCTATAGCGAACCCGACATGACTTTCCGTTTTAAATACACCCCGGACGGATTAGTAAATACAGGCAACAGTATTTTTAAAAGCATTCAGATTAACGAACTGGGTTTGCAATCTACCAAGAACAATCCGGCTTATTGCTATACCCCGGTTCATCTGACCCTGCGCCCGTATTTTCAATACGCAAGTTGCCAGCCTCAATCTCAGGATGATTGCCAGAGCCAGGACATCACGAAATTCACTTTCATTGGCGAGGTCTCCGTCGCGCCGACCGCATTAGCTGACATGGCAACCTACTACGGTTATTCAAAGCCATTTACCGGAGTCGCAGCCACTGCCGACAAATCTCAAATTGTGTACTTCTATATGGAGTGCGAACAAACAGACGAGTCGGGCGTAATTACCGCAGAAAGACAAAGCGATACTTGGTCGATTCCTGCAGAAGCTCGCCGTCACTGGCCGCATTGCACAG
>CAIKYX010000122.1 GCA_903831745.1 Oligoflexia bacterium | reverse complement strand
GTTTTTTGGGCTTCATGATCAAATTTTGCATCAATAAACTGATCGAAGGTTTGAATGTCGGGATTAAAACCGTTATTCACTGAAACCACCAGATAGAAGTCATTCACATCGGCATGGTCTTCGCCGAATGCTTTTTGATAGAGCACGTAACACTGATGAAAACTTTTGTACTGTTCTTGATAAAGCTTTGTCTGTCGATTGACCAGCATATCCAACACTTCGTCGGTTGCGTGATTGACAATCTTTTGCTCTGAACGACTGAAGTCCTGCGCATGCGCCGACACACTGAAAAAAGAATTCAGCATAAAAAATGCGCAAAAATTAAGGAGGGCAAAGGACTTCATTTGGTCGCAAAGCTACAGTAGTAGATCAAATAAGTCAATTTATAAAGAAAAACAAAAGCTTCTTGCAGACCTTCAACCCCATCCCTTCTTTGATTAAACTTAAAGTATTTAAAAAATACACAACTCCGCTTTCATCCGCGCGATTCCTGAAGAAACCATTTGAACTAGAAGATCACACCCTATAGGTTACGACTCGTTCGAGACAACGTACTTACCAAAAGGAATGAACATGAATACACCCTTCGCCACTCTCAGTTTGATCGCACTCACCTTCTTCTCGAATCAAAGTTTCGCAGCCTCTAAAACCATTACTTTGAATGAAGCCGAGTCTCTGGCGACGTCTCACGCCCTGGTTGAAAGCGGTTTTCTTCCGACCATCACCAAAGGCAGTCGTACGATCGACATCGCACATCTGGTTCTGGCGCATGCGAACGGCCATTCCTGCGATTCAGACCAGGATCCTTATTGTGGTTTTGGCGATCCGATGCGGATTTCTACTCCCGTCGAAGGGGGCCTGGGTGAGGCTGTAAATTTAAGTGAAGTGCTGAAGAAAAACATCGATTCAAAACTATCCAAAGAACAACTGACTCCTTGGGAAGGGGCCATGGGAACCGTTTACGGCGATTATGGACACGTCAAATGCTCTTGGTCGTTAAAGACGGAACAGGCACGAGAAATCCTGCAAAAACCTTCCTGTACATTCGCCATGGAAGATCTCGTAGAAGCGGGCGATGCCACCCCTCGTACAACTGCACCTGCTGAGCGCCCTGCTGTCGTGACCAAAGCAGTGAACCATTCTATTTTGACCCACATTTATCCTCAATTTACCGAACTCGAAAACAAAGAAGCAAGCCCATGCCTTCCTACCGGAAAGTATTTCAAAGTCACTTTCAAAACCAAGTTTGCTACCGGCGTGAATCACGACACCGGCAAGGCAATCTACAAATACAAAAAGATCAAGGATCTGATGATTGCCGTAGCGCCGAACGGCGAGGTTTTCGAAGAAAATACCTGCGCGGAATAACCCTGCTCTGGCCTGCGCCTGAATTTTGTTACGATTTTAAAAACTGAATTTCGCTATGAGTAATGCGCTGGGCAAGCTTTTGCATGTCCTTTTGCGCTTTCTTTGAATCTATTTTCTCAGACAGAACGAGGACGCTGAAGTCTACGGTGCTCATCCACTTTTGCACCAATGCCTGAATATGCGAGCTTTGAACCCCTAATACCAGCGTTTTATAATCCTTGTACGAAATCTGTTTCTTAAAAAACAACTCGGCTTGCGAAACGGCCATCACTCGCGATTCGGAAGTTTCGAGCGAAAGATCGAAGGTACAGAGAAAGCTCTCCTGAATTCGCTTCAAATCGGCGAGCGGAATTCCTTCGCGCGAAACTTTCTTGAGTTCGCGATGAATGATCGCAATTGTGTCTTGAATGCGATCGAGCTTTACACCGGCATAGATCATGAAAAGAGAAGTATCCAGAAAATGAAGGGCATTCGCATACACGGTATAAGCCCACCCTTTCTTTTCGCGAATCTCATTAAAGAGCACCGAACTCATGCCGCCCCCCAAATATTGCTGAAGGACGATCGAAGCCATGCGCTCGTTTGAATTTTCGATCGGAGCAGGAAGCCCCATGACCACATGCGATTGTTCGGTGTCGGACGGAATCCACCAAAAACCACTTTCAATCGTTTGCGGAGGATCGACTCCCCATTGCGCTTTGGTCGGATCCGACTTCTTGCGATTCGGCCAAAGGCCCTCGCCCAATGCCGCGAATTCGCGCCTGACTTTATCGAAGCGAATCGCACCCGAAACCGAAATGACCATGTTTTCGGGACAATAGTGCTGATAGAAAAAATGAAAAAGCCTGGCCCGCGTAAATGCAGAAACGGTTTTTTCAGTGCCCAGAATCTGCCGCCCGAGTGGATGTTTGCCGAAATATTTTTCGAGAAATCGATCAAACGCTTCTTCTTCTGGCGACTCTTTCGACATGGCAATCTCTTGCAAGATGACCTGGCGCTCGCGTTCGATTTCTTTTTTCTCGAACATAGGTCTGAACAGAATTTCTTTTAGAAGTGTCGAGCCAAGCTGCAGCTCTTTTGCAGGAAGGAAGAAATGAAAACAGGTGTGCTCGCGACTCGTAAAGGCATTAAAATCGCCTCCCACCCGGTCTACCGCCTTGGCAATTTCGAGCGGCCCCTTGCGCTTACTGCCCTTGAACAACATATGTTCGAGAAAATGACACAAACCTGCTGATGATAAATCTTCATTTCGAGAACCGGTTTTAACCCAGGCCGCTATCGAAACCGAACGCAGCTGTGGCGCCTCATCAACTAAAAGTGTGAGTCCGTTCGGGTAGATATGCTTTTTAGGTTCTTGCCTCATTCCAAGTTTCACTATCTATGATAAAGTTTCCGTGACAAGGAAAAATAATGGCCAAATCCCGCTCTACAAAGGAAAAAACAAAGGCGCTTGCCACGAAACCGGTTTCAAAACCGCTTTTGGCAGAAGACGATGAATCACTCGAGGATAGAGAAGAAGATCTATCGAATGATTCCTCAATGCCTGTCGTTTATGATCCCTACGGGCTGGCCAAGGAATCCGTTGCCGAGTTGCCAGACGAGCCGGTCGACGAAACCGGCATTACCTCATCGGATCCGCTGAAACGATACCTTCAGGAAATCAAGCGAACCCCCACCCTAACACCCGAACAAGAACAAGCACTGGTTAAACGCATGATCGAGGCGGGCGATGTGCAGGCAGCCAAACTTTTGGTCTCGGCCAACCTCAAACTCGTGGTTCGCATCGCTTACGAATACCGATCGATGTACCACAACCTGCTCGACCTCATCCAGGAAGGCAACGTCGGCCTGATGAAGGCCGTTTCGAAATTCGACCCCACCAAAGGTGCCCGACTGGGTTACTACGCCACCTGGTGGATTCGCTCGTATATCCTCAAGTATTTACTCGACAATTTCAGACTGGTCCGTGTAGGTACGTCGCAGGCGCAGAAGAAGCTTTTTTACCATCTGATGCGTGAAAAGCAGCGTCTCGAAGCCCAGGGCATCACTGCCGCACCCGCGCTCCTCGCCCAAAATCTAAACGTAAAAGAGAAGGACGTCGTCGAAATGCAGATGCGGCTATTGAGCCCAGGAGCCGAAACCTCTCTCGACGCCCCCTCGCATTCAGAAGACCCAAAAAGCAGCTTGATCAACTTTCTCCTCGACCCTAAGGAGAGTGCAGACGTGAGTCTCGAGCGGGATGAATGGCTTCAAATTCTTGCTCGCGAACTGCCGGCATTTAGAAGCACCTTGAACGACAAGGAACAGATGGTTCTGGACCACCGGATCCTGGCGGAAGAGCCTAAAACCCTGCAAGAGGTGGCCGATGAGTTCGGATTGACCCGAGAGCGGGTTCGACAGATCGAAGCCCGAATTATCGAAAAACTACGAACCCAGTTGACCCCCGTTTTGAAGTAAAGCCGATCAATCCTATCAGAAAATTCTTGCTTTACAGATTTCCCAAAATCGTGTTACCTCAATACTGAAATAAATATAGGAATATAGGTCTAAAAACGGTCCAACGCTAAAGTTGGCCGTTCAGCAATCTGGGGGATAGGCCCTCGGATCTCAGACCCTGTGTAAAATTAAGGAAATACCAAACATGCAAATGGGCAAACCACGTAAAACCGAACGCAAAGAAAAAACTGCTACTATCGTAAAGACTTTCGGAAAAACTGACAAGAACACCGGATCAACAGAATCTCAAATCGCCCTGATCACGGATCGTATCAATACTTTGAATCCACATTTTCAAACGCACGTTAAAGATCACCACTCACGTCGCGGTCTTCTGAAACTCGTTGGTCAACGCCGCCGCCTTCTGAACTATCTGAAAGCGAAAAACGAGTCCAAGTACAACGAAATTCTTGGCCAATTAGAACTTCGCAAATAGAAAACAATCGCCGGTACACGACGCGCTTGGCACTGACTTGCTTCGCTATTAGGCGACGTGTATCCAAAACAGAATTACAACAAATCAATTGAGAGCGCCTTAAGAGTGCTCCAAACTTAAGGACAAACTTATGAACATTCAAACCGTCTCCATGCAACTTGGCGGCAAAACCCTGACCCTCGAAACCGGAAGACTTGCCAAGCAAACCGATGCTTCGATTCTCGTTTCTTACGGCGATAGCCGAGTTCTCGTTACGGCAGTATCAAACAAAGAACCAAAACCAGGCATCGACTTCATGCCCCTCACTGTAGAGTTCGCAGAGCGTTTTTACTCTGCCGGAAAAATTCCTGGAAGCTTTCACAAACGTGAAGCCCGCCCAACTACCGAAGCGACTCTCGCGGCACGAATCATCGACCGTCCGAATCGCCCACTGTTTCCTGAAGGCTACTATTATGACACTCAGGTCATCGCGACCATTCTATCGACAGACCTCGATTCAGATGTCGAAATGTGTGCCTCAATTGGCGCAGGTGCGGCTCTTCATATTTCAGACATTCCATTTGCAGGTCCGACTGCAACCGTACGCGTAGGCCGCATCGACGGAAAATGGATCATCAATCCAACTTGGAACCAAATGCAAACTGAAACCGACCTCGAAATCGTGGTTGCAGGAACTGCAAACGCGATCATGATGGTCGAAGGCGGAGCACGAGAAGTTCCTGAAGAACAAGTTCTAGAAGCAATCATGCTCGGCCACGAAGAAGTCAAAAAAGTTTGCGCCATGATCGAAGAGCTTCGCAAAAAAGCCGGCAAGCCTAAGCGTGATTTCACTCCGCTGACCACTCCTGCCGACCTGATGAAACAAATCGAAGGTCTTGCCAAAGAGACCTTGAACAAGTCACTGAAGACCAAAGAAAAACAAACCCGTTATCAAATGGTCAAAGACTGTAAAAAAGCGGTTCTCGAATCACTCGTAACGACCGCAATGAAAGAAGCCGATCCAGTTGCTGCCGGCGCAAAAGAAAAAGAAGTAAAACGCCTGTTCGAACTGCTTCAGTACAATCTGATGCGCGAAATGATTTTGAGCGACAAGATCCGTATCGATGGACGCGACACGAAAACCATCCGTCCGATTTCAGTAGAAGTCGGCTTGTTGCCTAAAGCTCACGGAAGTGCGCTTTTTACCCGCGGCGAGACCCAGGTTCTTTCGATCACGACTCTCGGAACCGCCGATGACGAACAAATCGTCGACACCATTTTTCAGAACAGCATGAAAAAATTCATGCTCCACTACAACTTCCCTCCTTACAGCGTCGGTGAAGCCGGTCGATTCGGCGGAACTTCACGCCGCGAAATCGGACACGGAGCACTTGCTGAGCGTTCAATCTACGCTACCATGCCGACACACGATCAGTTTCCGTACACGGTTCGTATCGTGTGCGAAACCCTCGAGTCTAACGGATCCTCTTCTATGGGCTCTGTGTGCTCGACTTCGATGTCACTCATGGACGCAGGTGTTCCTTACCTGAAACCAGTCGCAGGTATTGCGATGGGCTTGATCAAAGAAGGTGCACGCACAGCAATTCTTTCTGACATCCTCGGCGATGAAGATCATCTCGGCGATATGGATTTCAAAGTTGCCGGAACTAAAGATGGCGTTACCGGAATTCAAATGGATATCAAGATCGAAGGCGTTGACGGAAGCATCATGAAAACCGCTCTCGCTCAGGCCCGCGAAGGCCGCCTTCATATCCTGAAGGAAATGGAAAAAGCGATCACCGAGCCGCGTTCTGAAATGAACAAGAATGCTCCACGCATCACCACTGTAAAAGTACCAGTCGATCAAATCGGCGCAGTCATCGGACCAAGCGGTAAAGTGATCAAGGACATCATCGCGAAAACCGGTGCCAAAGTGAATATCGAAGACGACGGAACTTGTAGCGTCGCTTCTAACGACAGCGAAGCTGCCCGCAAAGCAGTTGAGATGATCATGAACATCATCGCCGTAGTCGAAGTCGGCAAGACTTATAAAGGTCCGGTCAAGAAGATTACCGATTTCGGTGCCTTCATCGGCGTACTTCCAAGCCAAGACGGACTCCTGCACATTTCTGAAATCGCGCACGAGCGCGTGAACAATGTCACCGACTTCATGAAAGAAGGCGACATGGTTGAAGTGAAGGTTCTCGACGTCGACCAACAAGGCAAGATCCGCCTTTCACGCAAAGCACTTCTTCCGCTTCCAGAAGGTTATGTACCCCCTCCACCACGCGAACCTCGCCCAGCTGGCGATCGTGATCGCGGCGGCGGCGGACGTGGATTCGGTGGCGACCGCGGTGGAAACCGTGGCGGCGGCGGTGGTGACCGCGGCGGACGACGATAGTCTTCGCTGAGTTGCAGCACTCAAGCCCCAGTCTAAAGTTTACGCTTTCTTAAAAATGATGGCTTTGCCTACTTCGCGCCAGGAGCTTTAGGAAAAGCCAACATTTTTTAGAATTTGATAAACTTTAGAAACGGAGAGCGCTATGTGGAAACTTGCAGATGAATCCCACGATTCGGAAATCATAGAAATGAGCCTCGCGCTTTACCGCGAGGATCCGAGCCCGCATGAACCCACAGCCAAGAATATTCAGAAGACCTTGAAGACACTCAGAGCAGAACCCGTGCGCGGGCGTGCTGTTGTTCTCGAAATCGACGGCCACATCGTGGGCTATAGCTTTTTAATCTCGTTTTGGTCGAATGAATTGGGGGGCGAAGTCTGCCACCTGGATGAGGGCTACGTAAAACCAGCACATCGTAGTCAAGGGCACGGCCACGAACTTCTTCGCATGTTGATCGAACAAAAAGATAAAAATCCACTCTGGCCGGGAATGCCCGTCGTTTTCGAGCTCGAGGTCACTCCGGCGAACGCGAGAGCTCGAGTCGGTTACGAGAAGGCCGGATTCAAGCCCATGAAAAATCTCAAACTTCGCAGACCCAACAAAGCGCTTGACGCCTGATCGATTTTAAAATGGTTCTCGTTGCATTTCGATCTCGAGTTTATCGAATCAAAAACTTCTGATAAGCTCCGGCTCCGATGCACTTTCCAATCCTTTTCTCCTTGTTTCTTTCGTGGCCGAATCTGACGTGGGACAAATCCGTTCCTCTTGCCACCACTCATCAACTTCAGAAAGAGCACTCGGCCTTTGATGCTCACTCTGCACTTCGCATTTTCTGGTGGAATATCCATGATGGCGAAGCGAATCTCGCACTTCCCCGTAGCTACACCTTGAGCAAAAACGTGCGCGCGTTAATTGATTCGAATCTTGCACCCGACTTCATGGCATTTGCTGAATACGGAGAGGAAGCCTTTCAAAGTACTGATCTGGCCCAACTGAATTCACTTTACCCTCATCAATTGTTCGTGCGTTATGACGAAAAAAAGGATTATGGAGTCATGCTCTATAGCAAAGATGCGTTCGAGGCCCAGCCCATCGAACCTCTTGATTACACTCCGTCAAACCTGACGACAGCATCCGCGCAAAATGCCTACCGCAAAAAATGGTGTGGCGGACAAAACCATTGTGATCGCCCCTTAATCATCCTGAAAATGAAGCACCTCTACGAGGGCAAGGAGCAAGAATTCACATTGGTACCCACCCATCTCTTCGATTGCTGGAGAGCGTTTGAGAAACTGCACACCCGAGGCACTTCGAAACTCGATCGACTGGCGGCAAAAGAAGAAACCCTGCGAGAGATCCTGACCGGCACCCACAATCCACTTTGGTTTCAGATCGAGAACTATAAGAGAAAAGTTCGCGAAAAGACCGCAACCCCGCTTTTTCCGGCGGGGATGGTGCTCTTTGGCGATTTCAACACGCCCAATTCGTTCGACCATATCTACACTCCTACCCTGGCTTTTCAGACCCTTGAAAGCGGTCTGAAAAACGCAATCACCGAAAATGAGCCCAGTTTTCCGTCAAATGATTCTGTAGAGGCCAAGCATTTTCTTGATGCGCAGATCGATCATGCTTTTGTGTCGCCCAATACACCGGTTGGTTTTGCCGCAGTATTGCCACTCGCCGGATCGGACCATTATCCACTCTATCTGACCTTGCCCCTGACACCCTCACATTGATACACTTTCAGGGAGAGAGAGAATCCCATGAAAAAGCCCGGCTTACTTGACCTTCGACCGACCCAATTCGTACTCGGAATGCGCGAGATTGAATTCAAAATTGCTAAAATCGAGAAATTTTCCAAAGCCGAGCTGCAAGACTATTGCGATGATCATCAAATTCCGGTGGTCATTGGGCCCAAGGGCGAACCTTTTCTGATCGACCACCATCATTTTGCCCGAGCCTGTTACGAGACCCAGGTCGACACCTACTCGATCAAGGTCATTAAGAACCTGCAAAGCAAGAATGAAAAGGATTTCTGGAACTTCATGGTGCGCGAAGGTTGGGTTTACCTGAATGACCAATTCGGAGTGGGCCCCCATTCTCCTCAGGCCTTGCCGAGCGATATCCGCTGCCTTGCGGATGACCCATTTCGAAGCCTAACCTGGGAAATGCTGAACGCCGGCGTGATCAAGAAACAGGATATTCCTTTTTTTGAGTTTCAATGGGCGGCATTTTTTCGTTTCAATCTCGATCGCCCTCTTCACAGCAAGTCTGATTTTAAAGAAGTCATCGCACTTGCAAAAAAATTATCCCGCTCGAAAGACGCTAGCCACTTGCCCGGATATTTAAATAAATAACGCGATAAGTTATTTTTAAAAAAACACCTTTCTGTAAAACTTACAAAAAGGAGCCAATTTGATACCAAAAACAGCGTTTTTAAACTTTTATATTACATAAAAGATAAATATTTTTTTACTGCAAAGCATCAAGTGCGCGTAGCGAACAGGTTTTTTCCTGCGTCAACTTTCTGTTTTTTCTTTTTGACTAAAGAAATGCAGTTCTACAGTGTCGAAAGCAACCTTAAAGGGGGGTTACTGAAAATGAATAATAAAAAATATGCACTGACGACTCTGATTGCACTCAGCAATCTCGCAGCGTTGAGCGCTTTTGCTCAAACCACGACTTCTGCAACACTTCCAGCTACCGAAACCAATGCCAGCACTTCGACTACCGATCTTTCGAAGCAAAGCGATGGCGCTGCTGCCATGAAAGTTTCCTATCTCGGAATCATGAGCGGGGTCGGACTCGAAATGAGCGGAAGCCATCAAGCTTCAAACAATACCAATGATCCGATGTCGATCGAGAATCGTGTTGGATTGAACTACAATCTGAACGAAAATATGAGCCTGGGTTTTCAACCTCGCTTTAAAGCCATTTTTGCTCCAGACAATATCCACGTCGATAACGGCAATTATCGGTTGTCTGCAAACTTCAAAAACGTTTACAAAAACGATATCGTAACCCTGTCGTTAACCCCAAGGCTCGATCTTCCTACTTCAAAATCAGCCCATCAATCAGCCATGCTTCCTAGCCCAGAGCTGATTGCCACTATGGACATCGCTCCGAAAGACTCTCGCTTCTCGGGACAAATCGGAAACGCCTACATGCAAGGTTTTTACGGAAACAATGCTTCAGGAAAAGACTATGCAAACGCCCTGACAGCAATGGAACAACCTTGGGCCGAAGTGGATTATCAAATCAGCCCTAAATTTCAGGCATTCGCCGCTTACTGGCCGGAATTCGACGCCAATGCCCGCACCAGCCAACCACTGCATGCCACCAGCAATGAAGTCGATTTCGGAACTTATATCGAAGTGGCTAAAGGATGGCAGATCGCTCCTTACATTGCGACCGAAGCACAAGGAATCGATCAGGCCCGCTTAGATAAAAACATGCAATTCAACCTCTACGTGATCGGAACTGTTCTCTAAGAATAGACCTTGGCTCCCTAGGTTGGTCCGTCAAATTTTAAACACCCGCTGTGGATCTTTCACAGCGGGTGTTTTTTTTTGCGGCGATCACAGAGCATGTTACCATTTTAGTATGCCGTTACCCACGGAACAGTGGTTTCTCGATCTGGATGGCGTAAGATCGGGACCCTACCAAACACCTGAAGTCTTGAGTCTGGTTGCCGAAGGAGAGATCCTTCCGCATCACCGTATATCTACAGGGTTAAAAGATCAGAATTGGATTACGATTCTCGATTGGCGTTTGAATCAAAGCCGAAAAGACGAAGCCCCTCCGCTCGAAACCGATATTCCACACGAAGAAAACGAAATTTCAGATTTTCAGGAAATCAAAGCCGAGCTCATGGAAGCAGTCGAGGAACCCAAACCTTCGCAACCGCCGTTCACACTCAAGCTTACCACTAAAGATGCTTCTCCTTCGGTCATCGACGTCAGCCTCACGGACAAACCCGCAAATCAACCCGGCAGACGAGATCCTACCGCTGAAATGTTCGATTTGATTCAGGCGAAGAAAGCCAAGCGTGAAATCAATTCTCAAAAAGAAGCAGTTGAGAGTGCTGAAAAGGATTATGTTCCGGCATCAGCTCAAAACGCGAAGAACCTTAAATTCGTTGGCTTCCTGGTAGCAGTCACCCTGGGTGGATTTTTTCTAGGTCAGATGTTTCAAAACAGTTCAAAATTATCAGAGCCGAAACCTGAGGTAGTTGCACAGGCAAAACCTTCGGTCTCACCTGAGCCTACGGTTGCAACTGAAGTCATCGAAAGAAAAGACGAGAAACTTACGATTCGAGCCAAGGTGCCGACACAGAAAAAAGAAGTGGCCCCCTTGCTGGACAAAGAAACTCAGGAAATGAAGGACCTCAAACGAGAGCTGCAGGAAATGCGGGCGCTTAAGGAAGAACTGAAGAACCCTCAATTGCCCGAGAATCCGGTGATGGACGAAAATGCGGCCAATTCATACCAAAACGACTATCAGGCTCCTCCTGCAAACGAGCAGCAAAACCAGCCCACCTATAACAGCCAATAACCTTGACGAAGTACACGGATTCTTGAGAAACCAAAGGGTATGTTCATCACCTTTGAAGGAACGGAAGGGTCGGGTAAATCGACCCTGATTCGCACCCTTTCTGAAAAACTGACTCTCGCCGGAATCGATCACATTACCACTCGCGAACCGGGTGGCACTTCCGTAGCGGAAGGGATCAGAAAAGTCATTCTCGACCACGAGATGGGCTCACTGACCGAGCTTTTTCTATACGAAGCCGCCCGGGCCGAGCATTTTGAAAAAACAGTCCTGCCCGCCCTCAAGAAGAAGCAAATTGTTTTATGCGACCGTTTTACCGACTCAACCATTGCGTACCAAGGATTTGCACGAAAACTAAACCTGAAACTGATTGATCAGCTGAACAAAATCGCCACGCATTCACGGGCACCCGACCTGACGTTCTTTTTGGACATTCCCGTCGAGCAAGGACTAGCCCGTGCGACCAACCCCAATCGTTTTGAAAACGAGGGACTCGCATTTCAAAAAACAGTTCGCAGAGGTTTTCTTTATTCGATCAAAAAGCATCCTCGTCGATGGCGTGTCCTGAAAGTGGCAAAGAAAACGCCAGACCAACTTGCGGATGAAGTTCTAGCGCAGATGCGTCTCCGCTCAAAGGGGCGTAAATGAAGCCGCAACTTCCGACGCTTCCCTCTCTTCTCGAAGCCCATTGGTCGCGGTTTCTACCCTTACTCGAGAGACAAAAACGAGATCAGAAATTGCACCCGACCCTTCTCATCACGGGTCTCGAAGGCACCGGCAAGAAAAGCCTGACCTTGCACTTCATTCAGTATCTGTTTTGTGATCAACCGAATGGATTCGAACCGTGCGGCCTCTGCAAATCATGCAAACGCTCGCTGCAGAACCAATGGCTCGACTTATTCTGGCTCGAACCCGAAACCGGCACCGACGAAACCAAATTGGGCCATCACAAAATCGAAACCTTCCGCGAGATCAAAAGTAAGCTCGGCATGGGACCGATGGAAGAACCCTTCAAAGTGGTGGTCATCACGGAAGCCGACCGCATGACTCCGCAGTCTTCAAATTCGATTTTAAAAACGCTCGAAGAGCCGCCACCCAATTGGGTTTTTATTCTCACTGCGGCCGACTCTTCGCGCTTGCTCCCCACCATTCTTTCGAGATGCATGGAGATCAGATTGAATCCCTTGCAACCCGAGCAGATTTTTTCGGCGCTCAAGGAAATCAAGGCGAGCGAATTCAACTCGGATCGCTCGAAGTTTGCGTCGCGAGCGGCCCAAGGCAGTCTTTCTCGAGCCGTTCACTTTCTCGAGCCCGAAGTCTGGGATCTTCGCGAACTCATTTTGGGTTGCCTGACCAATCCGGCAAGTGAATGGTTGCCACTCGTCGAAAAGCTCTCGAGCAGCCAGCGCGTAATGTTTATGGGACTCGACCTGATTGAATCCGTGTTTCATGATTTACTTCAATTTCAGGTTCAAGGCGGCCAAAACGAGTGGGCACACGAGGACCAACGGGAGTTTCTGATTCAATGGTCCGAGAAAAAATCGCTGACCCATACCAAGATCATTCATGTGCTCGAGGCAATCGCTGAAAAACGAAAACTGGTAGCGTTGACCCTGAACGCAAAACTCCTGGCCCAGGACATTCTCATCCCTCTCTTGGAAACCATTCTTTCGTGATTCAACTGAGAAACCTCAGCAAAAGTTTTAAAACCCGAAATATTCTCGAAAACATTTCACTCTCGGTACCCGCACATTCCGCCTTGGGCATCATCGGTCCGAGCGGTGCCGGAAAAAGCCTGCTGCTGAAGATGATCGCGGAAATTGTGCCCCCCACTGAAGGCACCGTCCACGTCGATTCGGCCCGCGTGAGCATGCTCTTTCAAAAAAATGCGCTCTTTGATTCATTAAGCTTACTCGAGAATCTTACCCTGCCGCTTTGTGAAACCATGGGAGTCGAACTCGAAGCAGCCCGAGTGCGGGCAATGGAGCTACTGACCGCAGTAGGTCTCGAACAATCGGCCCACCAAATGCCTGACGAAATCTCGGGTGGAATGCAAAAACGTCTGGGAATTGCCCGCGCCCTGAGCGTCGACCCCGAAGTCATTCTTTACGACGAACCGACAGCAGGCCTCGACCCGATTACCGGCCGCTCGATTGCGGACCTGATCCTTAGACTTCATCGCGCGAACCGAACCACACTCGTCATGGTAACGAACGATTTACAACGCGCGTATCAGGTCTGTGATTCACTCGCTTTTTGTTCAGAAAAATCACTCCGATTACTGGGAACACCGGATGAGGTTAAATCGACATCGGATCCAGAAATTCAGCATTTTATTTATTCAAATGCGCTGAACTTACGTTCGAAAGGAACTCACTGATGAGCATTCTTTTCGAAAACGTTTACAAACGCTTCGGCGATAAAATTGTTCTAGACGATGTGTCCTTCAAGGTAAAACCAGGCGAAATCCTGTTCATCCTCGGCAAAAGCGGCATGGGAAAATCGGTTACCCTGAAGCACATCATCGGTGTGCTCGCACCCGATGCCGGAAAAATCACTGTTGACTCGATGGTCGTGAGCTCGATGCAAGGAGTAATGCGGGATCAGCTCGATCAGGTTAGGCAGAAATGCGGCATGGTGTTTCAGCATCCGGCCTTGATCGATTCACTGACCATTTTCGAGAACATTGCCTTCGGCCTGCGTACGCAGCAATATCAGGAAAAGATGAAATCCGAAGTTACCGAGGAAATGATTTCGGATATCGTGCATGACAAACTTGCATTGGTGCATCTGAATCCCGAGATCCTTCAGCTTTTTCCATTTGAAGTTTCTTATGGCGTTCAGAAGCGAGTGTCGATGGCCCGCACCCTCGCGCCAGAACCCGCCTATCTGCTCTTTGATGAGCCAACGACCGGCCTTGATCCGCTGAGTATCAGCTCGATTAATGAACTCATCTTCGAGTTGTCGAGAAAGTTAAAAGTAACGAGCATTATCGTTTCACACGATATGGCTTGCGCGCTTTCAATCGCCGATCAGATTCTGTTTCTCGACCAAGGAAAAATCCTGCTCATGGCAACTCCCGGTGAAGTCATGAAGAGCACAATTCCGCTCGTTCAGGATTTTTTCAAGGAAACCAAGGAATTGCTGCCACCGAATTGGAGTCTGTCATGATTTCATTTCCGAATTGGTTCATCAATTTGTTTCATGAGTTGGGCGGAGCCTGGATGTTCTACCTACGGGTACTCAGAACTTACCGAAGAACCTCTGGCCACCGTCGGGCAATCGTCCAACAAATTGCAGAAGTTTCGACGAGAACCATTGGTACCGTCGTATTTGCCGGTATTTTTGTCGGCGCCATTCTCGTCCTGCAATTCGATGTCATGCTTCGACGGTTTGATGCTGAATCGCTGCTCGGTGGTTTGAATACTTCGGCCACGATCCGTGAAGTCGGCCCTCTGATCATTTCGTTTCTTCTCGCGGGTAAGATCGGAGCCTACACCACTGCCGAACTGGCGAACATGCGAGTTACCGAACAGATTGATGCCATCGAGTGCCTGGGTACCAATTCGATTCAGTACCTGATTATACCCCGCTTTTTTGCAATCGTATTTTCATCCGTAGTTTTGCTCGCCATAGGCTTATCGGTCAGCGTTCTCGGTGCCCTGTTCATCGCCGATACCTTTTGCGGCATGAATCTTTATCAGTATATCGCCTCGATTCCGCGTTTTGCCGGCGGCTGGACCGTTTTTGAAGGTCTCGTACGTTCGGTACTTTTCAGCACGATTGTCGCAACAGTTTCGACATTCAAGGGCTATACCGCCAGTGGCGGTGCGCAAGGCGTCGGCAAAGCAGTGACCGCTTCAGCGATTTACATCAATGTCTATATTGTCATCGCCAATTTCATTTCGAGCTCGATTCTCGAATGGATTCATGACGGATTCTATTGGGTGGTAAATCTGCTCGAGAAGGTGCTGTTGTGAACCCATTTCGATATTTCTTTCATCACATGCGCACGCTTTATCTGGCAGGAGAACTCTTGCGCCGAATGTTCGAGCAAGTTTCGAAAGGTCCGCATCGCAAGGAGCTGATCCTGGCCTCGCTCGAATCAATCGGGGTCGGAAGCTTGCCGATCATTTCGATTGCCACTGCGTTTACCGGCCTCGTGATGACCAACGAGATTGCCTGGCATATGGATTTTGCACTCAGCAATGTTTCGATGATTCCGGGTTTTACCGGGCAGTTTGTACTCCGCGAACTGGGCATCGCGATTCCGGCGCTGCTGATCGTTTCGAAAGTCGGAGCATCAATGACCGCTGAACTAGCGAGCATGAAGATCACCGAACAGCTCGATGCCTATAAGTTGCTGAAGATCGATACGGTTTCTTATCATATCTTTCCGAGATGGGCCGCCTGTACGATATCGACCGTTTGCCTGACTCTGATTTCGATCACCATTACCCTGCTCATCGCGATGTTTACGGCAGTCACGAAATATCATTTTAATTCACAGGAGTATTTTAATACCCTCGCCCAATTTGTCACCACCACCGATCTCCTCTGCGCGGTGACCAAGGCGACTGTTTTTGGAATGGTGATTCCCCCGATTTCATGTGCTTACGGCCTGAAATGCGAAGGTGGAGCACAAGGTGTCGGTCAGGCCACTACGGATGCCGTTGTAACCGCCACACTCGTGGTCATCGCCCTTGATTTCGTGCTGACGGCATTTTTTAGTGCACTTCTATAACGAGTTTGTTAGGCTTTACTTGAATGAAATGGACAAATGAGGCCAAGGTTGGCGCACTCGTCACCAGCACGATCGTGATTGCTCTGGGCTTTGCATGGCTTCTCGGATTCAAAAATCCGTTTACCGACCAAAACTATTTTTACGTCACTTATAATTTTGCAGGCGGAATCGACCTCGGGTCTCCGGTTCGTCTTTCCGGCATCAAGGTCGGCAAAGTCGAAGAGATTGCCTTCTTCGCTCCCGACACCAATCAAAAGATATCAGTCAAAGATGCAGGCAGCGCAGATCAAGAAGCCAATCTGGCCTATACTCCGGTTCGCTTGAAGATCTCAGTCAAGAAGGCAGCACTTCCTGGAATTCGCAAGAACTCGAACTTTTATATCAACCTCGCCGGCCTGATCGGTGAGCGCTATATCGAAATCACTGCCGGAACCATCGACTCACCCCAATTGCAGCCGGGCGATACCACTGCGGGAGTAGACCCTCCACGCATTGATCAGTTGATTTCTCAAAGTTTCAATCTTGCAGGAAAGATTCAAGAGATCATCGAACGAAACAAGGGCGACCTGACCCGCTCGATCGAACTCCTCTATAAGCTCAGCTACAACCCGAACCGAACTCTCGAGAAAGTTGACCAAAGCAAGATTCTTTCACGCGATCTGGCACAACTCATTACGAACCTGATGGAAGTGACCTCAGACGTTCATGAAGTGACCAAAAACGCGAGAACTCCTGAGGGTCAAAAAACACTCAAACTGCTGCATGATATTCTGTGGCGACTTGAACCCGTCGATGGCGAACGAATCCGGGCATTCCTCCAAAAAGAGGGTGTGAAAGTTAAGATTTTCTGATTAAAATTACATGATGCAGTTCAAGAAGCAAATCCCCGTACTCGTCATCGTCATTATCGTCATTCTGGGGATCCGCTCTTCCATCATCGAGCCGTTTCGCATTCCGACCCGCTCGATGTTGCCCGGCCTGATGATGGGCGACTTTCTCTTTGCCAATAAATTCTATTACGGGCTGCACTTGCCTTTCAGCGAGTGGCTTACCAATTCGCCTCTTTATATTTCGGCGACCCGCTCTCCCGAGCGCGGCGACGTCGTCATCTTCACTCCTCCCGAAGCCGGCCAGGAAAATCTCTACATCAAACGGATTGTAGGCCTGCCAGGAGACAAGATCAGCTTCGAAGGAAAACAGTTTTTTTTGATGGAACAAAGAATTCCGCGCGTTGAAGTCACCGGCACCGAGCGTGATGACATTTTGAAAAACAAGGGCTTTGATCCGGAGGAGCGCTATCGGGTTGAAAAGCTTCACGTCTTTAAAGAAACCCTGGGTAACCGCACCTATTCGATTCTTGAAGATGATTCTTTCGAAGCCAGCCGTTCGCCGCAAGAAATCATCGTACCGCCAGACAATTATTTTGTGTTGGGCGACAATCGCGACGACACGAGAGACAGCCGCGTGTTCGGAGTCATTCCATTTAACGCGATTCGCGGAAAAGCTTTTGTGATTTGGCTCTCGTACCGTATCTCACTTCACGATTCACAATGGTCGTTTCGCCCCGAGCGAATTGGCAAACTCATCCGTTAGGCGATACCCTAAAAACATCCGGGCTTTGGACTCGGGTCATAATCCAGATTCAGAAACCGGTCTGGATTTGAATTACAATACGCCCCCAGATGCAGGGAGTGAGTTACTGGGGGAATTGATTGACCCGCTTTTGGGTTTACTGAAAAGAGCAATACAAGGCTTCTCAAGGACTCCATTCGCTTTGATAAATCAAGATTCTGACTCATGCTAAAAAACAGATAATTCGGATTTTCGTAATACAATGCCGTTTTAAATGGGGTGACCAAGGTTTCCATTTTCATGTCATAGAGAGCCATGGATACCTCTTTCAATTCTGCCGGATTGCCCAAAGCCGTTCTCTCGACCGACAGCGTGAAGTGAAAAGAACCGATGTTATCGGTGAGTGCGGAGTAAAAAAATGTAAATGAGGGCTTCTGATCCTCGATGCGAGGCAGGATTTGAATCGCATCCGAAATACTTACCCGCGGCTGCGGCCCAGGAGTGCTCATCGGCCAAGGCATGGGGGTGGCACGTGAAAGCAATTCAGGATGTACCGGACTTTCAAAAGTAGCGGTCGTACACCCCTTCTCGGCGTTCGAATAAAGATCTTGAACGGTATAAGTGGTTCCGTTCTGAAGCTTAAGCTGCGTCATTTCAAGATTACAGAAATCACCGATCTCCTGATGACCATCAATATCTGTCCAAGATAAAAGCTCAGGCTCTGGCTTGGTTAACTCGCTTGCCGGATTGGTAATCGTCTCTGCCAGTTCGTGTGACTCGACCGTCGTTACAGAATCAAAAGTGCGTCTGGTACCCCCACAGCCCAAGCTACAGGTACCACTTAAATCAGGAATGGCGGTGTAAATGATCGGCCCATAATCCTTGGATCGGTACGCCCAATGAAAACCGCAGACTTGTTCGCAAGTTCGGGCCGGATACATGCCCTGAGAATTCAGAATGACGGTAATTCCTTTAGGAAAAAATACCGAATAAACTGTGTTTTCATCCGGTTTCGATAAGACTCCGATTTTAACCTGATGCTCGATCTCGAGTGCAACCTCTCGATCGGTAACATCGAGTTTCTGGTTTTCCGGCACAATGACGATCGTCTTTTCGAAGGTACCCTGTCCAATTTTTTGGCTTGAAGTACTGTACTGAGTGAGCAGATCAAAATAACTGCTGTTCAAAGTTGCCGAAATCATGCCACCGATGTCGGATTGGGTTACCGAATCGACAGTAGGCCCCCACATGACAGCATCAACCTTGATGTTTTGAATGACCGGACCGCCATGATGAACGAGGAGTCCGCCTGCGGGTGAACCTTTTTTATTTTCATGAGAACTACCCCGCACCCAGGTGGTTGCGAACGACGGAACACTCGTCAACAGGGCAATGATCAAAAAAAAATGTTTCACGCGCACTCCTTTTTAGGCAGGAGGGTTTTCATATGAAACGCACCAGTTGTCAACGAATCGGATTATTTTTTGCCAAATAACCAGGCATCGAGCGAGAACTTTCCAGGACCAGAAAACAAAAAATTCACAGCAATAGCAAGGTAAAGCGCTGCGATCTCGTAAGAGGGTCCGGCGTGTCCGATAAACGGATCTCCGTGTCCGAGATGGGTAGAAACCGCAACCCCCATCGTGCAGGCGATCATGAGTGAAAATAGCGGAGTAAATAATCCGAGCACCCAAGAGATACCACCGAAAAATTCGGCAACTGCCGCTAGGGCAATCAAGATCGAAGGCATCGAAGAGCCAGGCATCCAGTTAAACGGGTTTTGAATTTTAGGAAGACCATGATGCATGAAAGCAGCACCTGCGACGAGGCGAATGGCCAACAAGCCGATCGATACAAAAAAACCTTCAACACGGGGGCGGAGCATGGATTTTAACATGAGTAAACCATACCCCGCCCGAAATGATTATTCAACTCGGCCGACCGTGGGCCGAAGTGACCTATCTGAGTGACAAAAAAAGTCTAACGCTTCTGCGTTAATTTTCTTCATCTAAACCAAAACCGACATTAAGGTGGCATGGTTCGTGCTTTTTAAAGATTACCAAACCACAGAAAACTAAGGAGAGTTTCGATGAAAAAGCATACGAGCGTATTATTGATGGCACTGGCACTGACTGCACCTACCGCAGGTTTTGCGGCAATTCAGGAAGTCGTACAAATTCCAGAAAACGTGTTCATTCCGGATGGATTCGACAGTAACGATCACACTGAAATGGTTCTTTATGGCCATTTTCCAAATACCTGTTTTCACGCCGGAGCAGCGACTGCGACCTTCAGCGATGGAAAAATCCTGGTCAAAAACTCTGCGTACATGGAAACAGAAGGCAATTGCATCAAGATGATCGTACCTTGGATGACGACCGTATCGGCAGGAGTTCTTCCAGCCGGAAACTTTCCGGTCGTATTTCAAAAATCAGGTACTGAGCTGATGAACTTTGGAAATTTTCCTGTCGCCACTTCCATCTCCCAATCCATCGATGATCATCTGTATGCATATGTGAATAGCGCCATGATCAGAAATGATTCTACCGGAACTCCGAGCGTTACCCTTTCTGGAAGTTTTGGAATCAGCTGCATGTACATCAAGGAAGTTCGACTCGAGAGAAATAAAGCCGATGTCGTAACCGTTCTGCCGATTGTCGATCTCGATCAAACTAAACCGTGTGCAGTCATGTTTGCACCGATTCCGTTCGAATCTACTTTCAAACTCGATAGCCCGCTTAAAACCCCTGCTACCCTTTTTCATATCCGTTCAATGAATGGCCAATCCGTTAATCGTGTAGTTGAGTAGTCAATTTTCAATCATTTTCAATGAGCCGGAATCTTGAGTTAATCTTGATTCCGGCTTTTGCGCGTCTGCCCCTCTCCCTGAGA
The DNA here is from genome assembly GCA_903831745.1 of Oligoflexia bacterium. GTDB lineage: Bacteria > Bdellovibrionota > UBA1018 > UBA1018 > CAIMNF01 > CAIMNF01. The sequence goes on along the minus strand of CAIKYX010000122.1, from coordinate 14,696 downwards.
CATCCCTTAACCTTTAATTAACTCCATCACTTCAAGCACTTATGTAAATCGTTCGAATTTGTTAATAATTGACAAAAATAGTCAATTACATAAGCATCACTGCAACTTTGACACTCAAAGATGCGTACGGAAATTCAAACCCAGTGGCCCCACTTCCACCAAGCCTACCAGCAATAACAGACGTGGCTTTCAGTCAGACCCTGATTGCGAGCGGTACCGTTAGTTTTGGCACCATTACTTACGATTCAAGCAGCGAAACGTATTCAGTTCCGGTTACAGGCGTAACCACGGGCACTCTCGATTTGGGTGCTACGATTTCGTCAGTAGCAGTGTCGGGCACACCGCTAGTTACAGTAACTCCTGCAAACGCCAACCACTTAGTTTTTACCCAAACGCCGGCAGGAACAACCGATACCCTGTCGACTCAACCGCAAATCAGCACTGAAGATCCTTCTGGCAATGTCACCGGTTCCGGCAGTTCTGGCCACACCATTACTTTAACGCCTTTTTCTTCGAACAACTGCGCCTCGGGCACCAACTTGAGCACCTCGCTCATCAGTTCAAACACACATTCTGTCAGCGCAGGCGGTATTGCCACTTTCTCTGGCGTCGTGATCAAAAGCATCGCAGTCCAATCGATTCAAGCGACCGATTCGGGTTCACTGACTTCTGCCTGCGTCGCCGTCACCGTTACTTCAGGCACAGCCACTCAACTCGCCTTCGTTGCTCCTCCTTCCGGTAGAAGTGTCGATTCCGCTTTAGGCAACCTTACGGTTCAGGCTCAAGATGCAAACGGCAATGCCACAGGCTCTACTGCCACCGTTACTCTCTTTCTCAGTTCATCTTCGACTTGTGTTCTGGCCGGTCTCGAGAATAGCCCTAATAATACTGCGGGTCTCTTCGATGGTTCAGGCGCGCCTACTCCCACTGCATTAAATGCTTCTACGGGTCGCGCCACCTTCAATGCTATTTCTGCAACCAAGACCGGTAATTCTTACGTGTGCGCTATTTCATCACCCGTACTTACTCCTGCAAATTTTGCCGTGACCATGACTCCGGGTGCAATGAGTGCCGCAGCCTCATCTCTTTCTGCAACGTCACCGATCGCATCAGGTGCCACCTCTACCATCACCGTTACCCCTAAAGATCAATTCGGCAATACGAGTCCAAGTAGTGGAATCGGCGCAATTTCTTATGCCTCTGATACAGCTTCTGTCATGGCTAATCCAAGTGGAGCTGGTCTCTCGACTACAGGATTGGGTGCACTCGCAGGAACTGCTCATCTTTCTGCAACCATGGGTGCGAGTACAATTGGTGGCTCTGGCAATTCAGTTTCTGTCGTCGTTCAGGCGGGTAATATTGCGAAAATCACTTACACCGCTGCGCCTACTGCAGGAGCGAGTGTCGACTCTGTACTTCCTAGTTCTGTTTCGTTCGCGGTTACCGATGCCGACGGAAATACCGTTTCTTCTTATACCGGAAGCGTGACGCTAGCGTTTTACACTTCGAACGACTGTTCGAGCGGCCTCGTTTCTCAGGGGTCAAACACCTATGCCGCAGTGACTCCGGTAACCAATTCACCCACTGGAACCTTTACCAATGTCTGGCCAAAATCAACTGCGATTCGATCCATCAAAGTAACAGATGGCGGGATACTGACTTACTCGTGCCAGGCCATCTCACTTAGTCCAGGCGCATACAGTTTATCGCACAGCCTGATCACTCTGAATAATTCTACTGTGAACTCTGGCGCGACAGTAACTGCCACCGTGGTTCCTAAAGATCAGTTTGATAATTTTAATCCGAGCGGCAGTTACACTCCGGTTCAGGTGTATCAAACTCCGGTCACGGGCGGAACAGTAACTCCCTCTACTGTAACTGGTACTCTAGGCTCGGTTTCTGGCAATACCGTGTATACCGCTACCCTGACCGGTTTACACTCAGGCAACTTAACGGTCGGTGCGAATTTAACAGTCAGTGCGTCGCTCACACCGATTACTTCTACGGCTGCATCGTTGACCGTAAATGCAGCAACTGCAACCCAACTGGTGTTTCATACCCAACCCACGAATACAGTCGCCGGATCGAGTATTTCGCCTGCTGTTGTGGTTTATGCAGAAGATGCAAACGGCAACATTGACACTACTTATACTTCTGCAGTCACTCTTGCGATTGGCACCAATCCTGGCTCGGGCACACTCTCTGGCTCTGCGGGTTCGTCCTCTGCCGGAATTGCAACCGCAAGCAATCTTTCAATCAATAAAGTGGGCACGGGTTACACACTCACGGCTTCATCTGGGTCACTCACGAGTGCAACATCAAGCACTTTTAACATTACTCCAGCCGCTGCCACCCAACTCGTGTTTAACGTTCAACCGTCTAATGCTGTTGCAGCAGCAAGCATTTCGCCAGCAGTTGTGGTTTATGCCGAAGACGCAAACGGAAACATCGATACCAATTACACCACTGCTGTAACTCTCGCCATCGGCACCAATCCTTCGTCAGGTACGCTTTCGGGCGCTCCGGGATCTACTTCTGCAGGAACCTCAACCGCTTCAAATCTCTCGATTGATAAAGCCGGAAATGGCTACACCCTTACCGCGACATCCGGCTCTCTTCCATCTAAAACATCAAGTTCGTTCAATATCACTGGGGGATCTGCAACCCAACTGGTGTTTCACACGCAACCCACGAACGCGGTCGCAGGATCAAGCATTTCGCCTTCGGTGGTGGTTTATGCCGAAGATGCAAACGGCAATATTGATCCGAACTACACTACCGCAGTTACTCTTGCCATTGGCACCAATCCTGGTTCAGGCACACTCTCGGGATCTGCCGGTTCGACTTCTGCAGGAATCGCGACCGCGAGCAATCTTTCAATCAATAAAGTGGGCACAGGGTATACACTCGTTGCTTCATCCGGTTCATTAACGAGTGCGACCTCAAGTACCTTTAACATTACTCCAGCCGCTGCCACCCAACTCGTGTTTAATGTGCAACCTTCTGATGCTGTTGCAGCAGCAAGCATTTCGCCTGCAGTCGTTGTGTATGCCAAAGATGCAAACGGAAACATCGATACCAATTACACCACGGCAGTGACTCTGGCCATCGGAACTAATCCATCGTCAGGAACACTATCGGGCGCTCCGGGATCGACTTCTGCGGGAACCTCAAGCGCTTCGAATCTCTCGATCAATAAGGCTGGAAAGGATTTGCGAGTTCAAGCACTACTGCTGGATCTGGCGCAACCGCAGGAAATAGCGGAGACCCGGATAACAGCGGTGCAGGTGCTGGCGGCGGCGCAGGCGCAAATGGTGCAAACGGACGAGCGATCATCACTTGGTCGCAGTAATCGACACTTCACTTATTTCATTGACCCTTATGCCTTTCTGATATATTAAACTCTTGTTGTTTAATTAACTGGAGGCGAGCTAATGAAAACCCCAACCACTTCACTTACGTTTCTTGCATTAATTTGTCTCGCAGCAGTGGGATGCAAACCCGATCCGAATCTGAAACTAGGTTCGATTCCCAGCTATGGTTTTGCGACGACGGGTGCTTTTGCCACTATCGACCTTCCTGTTCCTGCATCCGGAAAAACCGGCGCCGTCTATATTCAAGGCGGAAAAATCATAAATGAAGCGTCTGAAGTTCAAAAAAACATTCCGTTTTGTTCGGTGTCTGATTACGCCATTCCGCTTTCAAAACTTCTGCTCAGTGCTGGCGCAAAAAGCGTACGACTCCCTAGGCCCGCATCATTTCTAAAACAAGGTGGACCTGATTATCCGGCATCGATCAATTTTAAATTGGTCGATCGAAAACTACAGCTAAAAATAGATTTTACCGGTGTGGTCTCATTCGCAGATGCATCGATCGGCACCCAAGACGTTTCGATTCATTTTACTGGCAACCTTTCGTGCTCGAGAGGCAGCGACACAGAGCCATCAGACGACACCCTGATCATGACCGTGGGTGAACTAATGAAAATCCTGAAATTTACTTTCGAAAGTGTCGCACCCGCCGTTTAGTGCTTCGACTTAAGTCCTGACTTCAGAATCATGACGTCTTTTACGCCTTGAAACTCGAGCTCGACCCGTCGATTTTTAGCCCAGGCTTTTTCATTATGGCCTTTGTCCTTCGGATGGCGCTTGCCGTAACCCACGATGGTAATGCGCTTTCCAGGAGCCCCACCGTCGACCAAAAGCTGACGTACTGTTTTTGCACGAGAGAGTGAAAGCTTTTCGTTATACTTGGCCTTGCCGCGTTCATCCGTATGACCGGCCACCACCATTTTCTTCCAGTTCTCCTGATGCTCAGCTAGAAAACGGCCGATCTCACGTACCTTCTCGGCATTCGCTGCCGGAAGTTTTGCATTATCAAAGGCGAATGGAAGTGCATTCACATCGAGAGTCAGAATGACCTTATGCTGATTCGCCTGAACTTCAATTGCATCATCGACTTCGGTAGCAGGTTCTTGAGCAATCGGTCCTGGAGTCGCTACCGGAAGCGGATCACCGGATGGAACATAGTCATCTGCTTTTTCGAGATCGCGTGCATTTACTTGTTCGATGGCACGACGACGTTGTGGAGTCGGAGCCACTTCTTCATCATCACTATGCGAATCAAAAATCGGAAAACCAAACTCAAAGAAAACCTGAAAAACATTTACGGTACGAGCATCACCATTCATTGCAGTTAACCAGCGGGCACCCAGACGCAATTTCTTGGGATCATTCCACTCATATAAACCTTGCAATCCCCCGAGCAAACCGTTGTTCGAGATGCGAGAAGTAATATCCGAATTCAAACCCTGATCAGAACTGAGATAAAACTCGAGCTCAGGACCAATTTGCCAATGGCGATCCAGACGATAGCGTCCAGCAAAATCAAAGTGACCGAGACGACTCACCACTTTGTCGGTCGAGCCATTGATCTCGGTTCCTTTATTGGTAATCAGCTGCCAACCCAAACCGGCATCGACCACAAAGTCAGTCCAATAGTGCGAGAACAAACCACGAACGCCTCCTTGAAAGCCCGAACGAGAAGCATCTGACCCCGCAGAGTTAGATGAGTAAGCCGAGAATCCAAGATCGATTCCACCAAAGATATACCAAGGACTTTCGTGCACAGGCCTTGGTGCATTGTCTTCATCGAGCTCGGTATCATTCTTATAAGGATTATTCGAAGTCGTTTGAGCTGACTTCACCGGATAAGCTTTGGCTGGAGTTGGCGCTGGAGCACTCACTGCTGGTTTTGCAGAAACAGTTTTATTACCTGAAACTTTAGCCTCATCATTTGCCGACCCAAATGCGACTGAGGTTCCTACCAAGGACAGCACGACAAACAGCATCCCAACAGATCCGATTCGATGATTCTTCATTGTCTCTATAATAGTTACCGAGCGAGCTCTTCTACAAGTGCTTTTTGCAGTACTTCGAGCCAGGGCCCGCCGTGATCACGCCTGCAAAGGTACAATGGTTGTCGTCGACGGACAAAATCATCCACCGTCAGCGCCATCTGTCGTCGAACTGAATAGCGAAACTGGGCTTCGATCAATGGAAATCCTTCAGGGTCTGGAGTGCCTTTTTTGCAGCTCTCCTCATCAATCTGATAGATCAAAAGCGCATCGGCCCCGTAACGTTCGTACAGTTTTTCGGGCACCGCCCACCCTTTTGCCCGGGCAACTTCGCGCGCGCGCGCGATTTCGGCAGGCTGAGCCGGCAAGAACAAGGAGTCGTTGGTCTCTGGCTCGCGCTTTTCATTCCAGTCCTTTTGTGCAAAATCGACGATCTCTTCTGCCATTTTTCTAAAAGTGGTGTATTTGCCGCCGGCAACGACTACGGATTCGCCCGGCCCATGATCAATCGTGTGCTCTCGAGATACTTTTTGAAGGTTTCCCTTACTTCCCTGATGCTTTCCTCGATCCGGGCTGACGAGCGGTCGAATACCAATATAATGATTGATCACGTCCTCATCTTTAAGATTCAACTTTGGAAAGTATTTGCTGAGCAAATCAAGAAGGTACGCGCGGTCCTCGGCAATTGCCTGCGTCTCTTCTTCGATTTTATCAGGCGAAAGAGTGACGGGCCCGTCCGTAGTTCCGACGATGGTAATTCCTTGTCCATAATCATGCCTCGGTATCGCAAATGCGATCCTTCCATCTTCGATTTGCATGGTTACCGCGCCCGGAACCGGAAAACGCTTCCAATCAAACACGAGATGAAGACCCCGACTGGGCGCAAGCCAGTTCTGCCAATTCTTCGGATCGAGAGACTTACCCACTTGATCCGTCCAGACCCCGGCGCAAACAATCAATTTTTTGAAGTTCACTTCGAATTCCTGCTTGGTAAACTGATCCTGTAACTTCATGCGGGTAATCGAGCCTTCACCCTTTACTGAAACAGGCGAAACCGCTTTGATTCGGGACGCAACGCAGGCTCCGAGCGAACTCGCCTTCTTTAAAACATCGATCACGAGCGCGTCATCCCACATCGAAGCATCAAAATACTTAAAGGAACAAATCAGGCCTTCGTCCTTGATTCCTGGAATCATGCGGATAGAACTTCCGGCCGAGATTCGTTGATGAAGCCCGGGCGCACGGAAAAGCGAAAGCACATCGTAAAACCACATGCCCGCGCTCAGCAAATAGCTCGAATGCGGACTGTCCTCGTAAACGGGCATATAAAACGGCATCGGGCGAACCAGATGCGGACTGGCTTGCATCAAGTAAGCGCGCTCACTTAAGGCTTCAAAAACGAGCGGAAACTCGTAATTCTCGAGGTACCGAAGACCTCCATGCACGAGTTTTGAACTCCGCGAAGAGGTTCCGTGGGCGAAATCATCCATTTCAACCAGTGCTACCTTGTAGCCGCGCGAAGACGCATCCCATGCAACGCCCGCACCCGTAATTCCTCCACCAATGACCAAGAAGTCGAATTCATCCTTTTTCAGTCGCTCGATATTTTGAAGTCGCGTTTGAAAGGAGAACTCTTCGTTTAAGCTCATGAAGTCGCTTTTTGCGGTTTAACCACCATGACGCTGAGCTCTTGCAACTGCTCCTTCGTGACTTCAGAAGGCGTACTCGCCATGAGATCGTGTCCTTTTTGGGTTTTTGGAAAAGCCATTACATCCCGGATCGGGCCCACGCCACAGATCAGAGCTGCCAGGCGGTCGACCCCAAATGCGAGCCCACCGTGAGGAGGTGTTCCATACTGAAGCGCTTCAAGAAAAAAGCCGAACTTATGCTTCGCTTCTTCCGGGGTGATTCCCAAAAGTTTGAACATCGCTGACTGCACATCGGATCGGTAAATTCGAAGGCTTCCGCCCCCGACCTCTACTCCGTTTAGAACCATGTCATAGGCAGAGGCTTCGATAGCATCCATATTCTTACCCTGAATGAAGTCTTCAAAAAACTCAGGTCTTGGCGAAGTAAACGGATGATGGCAGGCAAAATAACGTCCTTCTTTATCATCAAACTCGAGGAGTGGAAAATTAACCACCCACAAGAAAGAAAATTTCTTTTCCTCGGGCTTCGGAATCAAACCCAATTTAGCACCCAATTCGAGACGAAGTGCGCCCAAAGAGTCGTAAACCACCTTGTTCTTATCGGCGACAATCATGACCAGAGATCCGGGCTTGAGCTTTAGCGCGGCATTGAGATTCGCCTTTTCTTCAGGAGTAAAAAACTTTGCGGCCGGTGATTGCATTTCGCCGTCGGGTTGGATCTTGATCCAAAGCAAACCCTTTGCGCCATAGCCGGCCACATGCTTGGTCAAATCATCGAGATCTTTTCTCGAGAATTTTTCAGCAAGCTCGTGAACAACGATTGCACGAATCGAACCCTTGATGCCGCGGGCATTCGGCGCAAGCGCATTCGAAAACACCTGAAAAGTAGAGGTCGCGAAGATCGAAGAAATATCCTGAAGTTCGAGCCCAAAACGAACATCCGGTTTGTCACTGCCGAAACGGTTCATGGCTTCTGAATACGCCATTTTTGGAAACGGACGAGGAATGTCGACATTCAGAAGCTGCTTCCACAATTTTTGAATCATGGTCTCGAGAATCGGAAAAAGCGCTTCTTCGTCCATGAACGAAGTTTCGATGTCGATTTGCGAAAACTCGGGCTGCCGATCCGCACGTAGATCTTCATCTCGAAAACATCGGGCAATCTGAAAATAACGATCCATGCCGGAAATCATCAACAGTTGCTTGAGGGTTTGCGGAGATTGTGGAAGTGCGTAAAAGGTTCCGGGATTGAGTCGTGATGGAACAATGAAATCGCGCGCACCTTCGGGAGTACTCTTGTAAAGGATCGGGGTTTCGACTTCGATGAACTGATTCTCGTCAAGATGCTGACGAACAATTTGAAGCATCTTGTGTCGGGTGATCAGATTTTTTTGAAGGTAGGGTCTGCGCAAATCAAGGTATCGGTATTCGAGACGGAGCTGTTCCGCCACATCGACATCGTCCTCGATCGGAAACGGAGGAGTCTTGGCTTCAGACAGGATGACCACATCACTGCAAAGGACTTCGATTTTTCCTGTCACCAAATTGGCGTTTTCCATTCCCTGAGGACGCGAACGGACGGTACCCTTCACCCAAACCACGTATTCAGAACGAAGGCGCTCGGCGGTAGCAAAGCCTTCATTGATACTGCTGGTCGCCGGATCAAAGACAATTTGCGTTAAACCATATCGGTCACGAAGATCGATGAAAATGAGTCCACCATGATCTCTTCGCTTTGAAACCCACCCACAAAGGTTCACACTTAAATTCAAATGATTGATTCCGAGCTCCCCACACGTGTGGGTGCGGGTGGTCCGAGTGACAGTCGAGTTGCTTTTTTCGCTCATATCTTATCACTCTACCGATTGACGGAAATGTTTACAAGAATTACGGTGTAATTAAAGCATTTTTTAAGAAGGAAAGTGAACGTAACCGGTGAGCTTGGAACCAGAACTACAATCGAATCAACAGACTCATTTCAATGTGCATCATTTTGATTACCTGAAAAGTATCAATGCGGAATACATTGACGAGCTTTACACAAAATATATAGAAGCTCCGGATTCGATCGATCCGAGCTGGCGTTATTTTTTCGACGGCATTTACCTCGGTGAAGCCAGCGTACTCGCACAAGAAATTACGACCGACCTCGCTCCGCAAGCAGGAACAGGCCCGCTCAGCGAAGAGCTGAAGGTCTTCCGTCTCATTCAAGCCTATCGGAATTATGGCCATCTGGTCGCCAACACCAATCCTTTGCATGCAGCCCCGGCGCAAGCACCGGAACTCGATCTTTCCTTGTTCGAACTGAACGAAACAAACTTGTCGCAAACTTTTTCTTCGGCGAAATTCCTAGGTCTCGAACCCTGCTCGCTTTCACAAATCATCGCGCACCTAAAGAAGATCTATAGCTCGACCGTAGGCATCGAACTACTGCAGATTCAAAACTCATACGAGCGCTCGTGGATCGAAAAGAAAATCGAAGGATTGCGCGGTAATTATACCGTTTCTACCGACGACAAGAAGTTTATCCTGAAACGCCTGACCGATAGCGAAACCCTCGAGCGTTTCATTCACACTCGTTACGTGGCCCAGAAACGCTTTTCGATCGAAGGCGGCGAGGCACTGATTCCAGCGCTGGATTGCGCAATCGAAACCGCGTGCGCACTGGGCGCCGAAGAAATCGTCATGGGCATGGCCCATCGCGGACGATTGAACGTCATGGTGAATGTTTTCGGAAAGAGCCCCGAATATCTTTTCACCGAATTCGACGACAATTACCGTCTTTCGACCGATCATGGCGAAGGCGACGTCAAATACCACAAGGGCTTTTCATACGATTTCAATACCAGACAACAAAAAGCGGTACACCTTTCTCTCGGTTTCAATCCTTCACATCTCGAATTCATCAACCCCGTAGCCATGGGAATGACGAAAGCAAAGCAACACCAGCGAAACGATGAAAAACACGAAAAAGTAATGTGCGTTTCGATTCACGGTGACGCAGCTTTTGCCGGTCAAGGCGTAGTTTACGAAACCCTGCAGGCTTCAAGACTCGAAGGATACAATATCGGCGGAACGGTACATATCGTTTCGAATAATCAGGTGGGCTTTACCACCGATCCGGGTGATGCCCGCTCGACCCGCTATTGCACCGATTTGGCACGCATGCTCGATTGCCCGATTTTTCATGTCAATGGCGACGACCCAGAAGCACTTTGGCTGATGATGAAAGTCGCAACCGAATACCGTTATCAATTCAAGAAAGACGTCATTATTGATCTCGTTTGCTATCGCCGCTACGGCCACAACGAGGGCGACGAACCTTCTTTCACCCAGCCCGAACTCTATAAGATCATTGCTACGCACACGAGCCCGAAAGACGTGTACGCAAAACGATTATTAGAGGAAAACATCGTCAGTGACGAAGACGCCAAGAGCTACCAACAGGCACAAATCGACAAAATGAGCGCGATGCTAGAGAAAGTTCGCGCCGAAAAGCCCGAGCCTTTTCACACTGAATATTCAGGCCCGCACTGGTCGAAATACCATGGCGCTCACGACGAAGACCTGCATCAGCCCATCAATACCGCAGTGAGCGCTAACGACCTGATCGACCTTTCTCAGAAGATCAATCGTTTTCCAGCTGGCTTTAAGATTCATCCCAAACTCGAACGCTTGTTCGAAGGTCGCATTCAGGCCATTGCCCAAGGAAAAGGAATTGATTGGGGTAATGCCGAAGTCATGGCCTACGCCACTCTGGTGCAAGAAGGCACGGACATCCGCATGACCGGTCAGGACGTGAGACGCGGAACGTTTACCCACCGTCATGCAGGTGTTGTCGATTTTAATACCAATCAAAGCTTTATTTCGATCAATGAGCTCAATCCTCATGCGAAATTGATGATCTACAACAGCTTTCTTTCTGAAACTGCAGTGATGGGTTTTGAGTTTGGCTGGTCGGTCTCAGACCCGGATAGTTTGACCATTTGGGAGGCCCAATTCGGTGACTTTGCGAACGGTGCCCAAGTCATCATCGACCAATTTATCGCCACTTCCGAAACCAAATGGCATCGCGCAAGCGGCCTCACCCTACTTTTACCTCACGGTTTCGAAGGCCAAGGCCCCGAGCACTCGTCCGCCAGGCTCGAACGTTTTCTGCAGCTTTGCGGAAAAAATAACATGACCGTCGCTTACCCGACCACTCCGGCTCAGATTTTTCATCTATTGCGTCGTCAGGTAAAACGTAATTTTAGAAAACCGCTTGTGGTCATGACCCCAAAGAGCCTGCTCAGACATCCAAAAGCAGTCTCTGAACTTAGAGATCTTTCAACCGGTCTATTTCAGGAAGTGCTCGACGACCAAGCCTATCCTGACGTCAAATCCGCTCAAAAAGTTACTCGTTTGATGATCTGTTCCGGAAAAATCTACTACGACCTGCTCGAAGAACGCACCACCCAGCAATCAGAAAACGTCGCCCTGATCAGAATGGAACAACTTTATCCTTGGCCCGAACAACAGTTGGCCAGGATTTTCGAAAAATATTCGAACATCAAGGATGTCTTTTACGTGCAGGAAGAACCCAGAAATATGGGCGCATGGATGTATTTTCAGGGCATGTGGGGCGGAGCACTCGGCAATTTCGGCGCACGTTTTCCAAAATTGAATCTTACTTATGTGGGCCGCGAGATTTGCGCGTCTCCTGCGGTAGGGTCGAAAAAACTACACGACAAAGAACAAAAAGAAATTTTACTCAGAGCATTTCAGGAATAGGACAACCCCAGGGTTGTGATAATTAGGAGCGAAGATGAAACACGATATTTTAGCCCCCGCAGTCGGAGAATCGATTACCGAAGTCAGCATTCTTAAATGGGCCAAGCCGAACGGCGCCCAGGTAAAATCGGGCGAAATGCTGCTCGAAATCGAATCAGATAAAGCCACCGTAGAAATTGTTGCCGAATTTTCAGGAGCGCTGACCATCACCAAACAGGCAGGCGAACGCGTCAACATCAAGAGCGTGATCGGCTTCATCGACGATGCCGCTACCGGAACTGCATCCGTAGGCCCTGCAGCGAAAGCCCCCCCTCCGCCTCCTACAGCGACTCCCGCTGCAGCGCCCGTTATCCCATCTGATGCAAACCTCAGCCCTGCTGTCCGTAAAGCCGTGGTCGAAAACAATGTCACTCCAGGAAACATCACCGGCACCGGTAAGGATGGTCGCTTAACCAAAGGCGACGTTTTCGCCTACCTCGCGAACGGCGGAGACAAACAAGTTCAAGCCGGCCTGCCAAAGAACAATGACAAGCCCGGCGATCGACGCGTACCGATGCCGATGATTCGTCAGCGAATTGCAGAGCGCTTGGTGTTTGCCCAGCATACCGCTGCGATCCTGACCACCTTCAACGAAGTCGACATGAAACCCGTCATGGACGTTCGCACTCAACACAAAGATGCGTTCGAGAAGAAGTTCGGCGTCAAACTGAGCTTCATGTCTTTTTTTACCCGTGCTTGCACACTTGCTCTCAAGCAACTGCCAGCGGTTAATGCCGCAATTGACGGCAAAGACTTTGTTTACCACGATTATTGCGATATTGGCGTGGCCGTCGGCACCGAGCGCGGTCTCGTCGTGCCAGTCGTACGTGGCGCTGACAAAATGACTTTTGCCGAGATCGAAAAAGGAATTGGCGATCTTGCACTGAAGGCACGTAACGGAAAGCTTTCGATTCAAGACATGTCGGGTGGAACTTTTACCATTTCGAATGGCGGAACTTACGGATCACTCCTGTCGACTCCGATCCTGAACCCTCCTCAAAGCGGAATCCTAGGCATGCACAAGATCATGGATCGCCCGATCGTGATTAACGGCAAAGTCGAAGTTCGCCCTATGATGTACCTGGCGCTTTCTTATGATCATCGAATCATCGATGGCAAAGAAGCCGTGACGTTCCTGGTGACATTGAAGGATTTGCTCGAGAATCCGGCGAAGCTCGGACTCGATTTTACGTAAGTAAGCCTTTATGAGATATCCGCATTTTTAAAGGAGGGCTTTTCATAATGGATTACTCACACAGCGAAAACGAGAGAGCGCTTCAAATCGTCGAAGCAGAAAATCCGGAATCATTCCTGCGCGAGCTCACTCACTGACTCGCAAACACCGTAAAAAACCTCATACCATTACGCTTAAAAATAAATTTTATATGCATTTTTTCGGGCATTTTTTGATGAATGCGACTTCTCAGCCCCATGGTCAAGGTCAGCTTATGCTGGCCTGCGGGCCAGCTGAGAAAACAGGATGTTTGGAGGAGTATTCACCAAAAAATTCCTGTTCAAAATGCAGAAAAACTTATTTTTACCTGCAAATTACAATGAATTCCGCTGATTTTTAAATGTTCCTCATTCAATAGGAAAGAGAAGAGTTTCTCTCGTTTCTTTTAGTGCTCGCTAATTTTCTAATCGAAACGCTTTCTCGCACTTCTTACACAACACTTATGTACAGTTCATTTTTTTCAGCTATCTTCCGCAGCATCGATCTGCAAGAAACATTTTCAGAAGGAACAAAGAACATGAATAAAAAAATAATTGGCACACTCGCAGGAGTAGCAGCCCTTTCAATTGCAATGGCTGGATGTAAATCAAGCCCTTACCAATACACCACGGCCCCGGCTCCAGGCGTGAGTGGCTGGGATTACACTCCACAAGCAGGAACCCTTTGCGCAACTGTAAACGTTCTCGCGAACTCTTACGTGTACGGCCAAATGTCGAATAGCAATGCTCCAGACGGACACTACTATTATGCAAACAACGTAGTGAGCTTCGCTTACAACGTTTGGGATACCATCAGCCAAAACAACACCTACGGTTCAGTTCAAGATGCCGGAACCGGAATCACTGTTCCATTCGGACAACTCTATCCCTTCTACGTATATTACAATGCTTCTTATCCCTACACTCTCGTGAACCCAACTTTCTACGGCCCACTCAGCTACTTGACCACTTATCTGAGCGCTAATGGCTCTTACCTGAACAGTGCCACGGTAATCGATCAGGTTTCTGATACCACCGGAAACGGCGAAGGACAGTGCGGCTTTGCTTACACTTACACCCTGAGCACAAACGGCCCAGCAACTGTTCTTGACGGCTCACTTCGCATGTCAGGACCACAAGATCCTAAAACCATCCTGCAAAACGCGACTGCAAATCTGACTCAGTGGGAGCAAATCAAGCAATTGACCACTACCAGCGCAGACACCAAAGTTAAAATGTCTAAGTTCGACGTCAAATCTGCGATCATCGGCAATCCTAAATTCAAATACGGAAGTGCTGCAGTTACTCAGGACCAATTCAATCGCCTTCCAGAAGCCCGCAAATTCGTTTACTTGCAAGCTTCTAACGAGTTGAAACTCCTTTCAGTAGCTATTGCTGAATCAGTCAAGAAAACCTACACAGACATTGCAACCGATCCATCAATCATTGCAAAATCAGCAGAGTTGATGTCTCAAGGCTTGCCTAAGTCAGATTCAATCGCTCGCGCCACTCTCCTCGTGAGCCTCGATCGCCAAGGCTCAGTGCTTGCAAACTCTGCAGCATTCCAAGCTTCGTTGAATGAAATCAGCGCAAACATCAAGGCTGCAAGAAAATAAACATCTTTCATTGAACGTCCCCCAGACCCGCACTTTTCTGTTTCAGAAAAGTGC
>CAIKYX010000121.1 GCA_903831745.1 Oligoflexia bacterium | reverse complement strand
ATTTACTACTATTGCATTGATCTCACTCCTATTTGTTTCCCCGGTTTTTGCCGCAAAAAAAGACTGCGATAGTCTTCTCAGAAAATTGATCACTTTTAGATGGAATGAAATTCGCTGGCGACCCGGGGCGAGATCGGTCGTATTGGATGAACCAGGTTTTGGAGTTCAGCCACCCCAGAGCAGTGTGCCTGCAGTAACCTTGATCCATGAACATTCAGATGAGGATCAGGCTACGGCTTCAAATCCTGAGGGAGAGCCCCATGCAATATCGGCGACAGCTGCCCCAGCGATTATACTCGAACAAAATTCTGCAGACTCCGAACCTGAAAGGAGTGAGGCCGTAGAGGAAGTGCGAATCACTGAACCTGCTCCTATTCATGAGGATCCGAATGATTTTTTAGGACCCGAACTGAAGAAGGAAGATCATTGGAAGTTGAGTAAGGCTTTTTATACGGTCGAACGGGCAAAAAGATATTCTTTGAAGCCGAAAGATGATTCAGTCGAGTTGCAGTTGCCTTGGGGTGAGTGGGGCCTATCCATGCTCAATTCCGAGTACCACCTTTCTTATTCCGCGTACCATTTCCTTCATCACAACGGATGGGGGGTGAAGGTTTATGAAGGGTCATTGGCTGACAAGGCTCCCGAACTTTTGGATCGTTTAGCGGATATTCAATACTTTCAACTTCCTCCGACAGTTTTCATGAACCAGTTTAAGCAGGTGCATGGGGCGAAGCCTTGGTCGGTCGACTATTTTGATTTTTATCAAAGTCGCGTGATGATCTTCCGCAAGGGCATCAATGGTTTTTCATCGGCGCTCTTCAAATTGAATCCACTCCTGGCGGATGCCATTAAAAATAGAGTCTCTCGCGAAATCGACGAGGTCTATTGGCTGCTCGTAAATCAAATGAAAAATATCGGACGGACCGATCGCTGTCAGGATTTGGCACGTAAGCTCGAAAAGAAAATGGAAGGCACGTTGTTAGAACTGGCTGCTGCCGTCGGCTTGCCCGGAGTGCGGTCGAGTTCCATCTATGCGGATCAAATGGCGGACCTGTGGAATCCAATAAAAACAAAATTGGCCCAGATCAAACGTTCTCATGCCGCCTTTCTTGAAGCTCAAAGCCAATATCCCCGGGTGATGAATAATGATCTGGTTAAAGGACGACAGAATAAGATGGATACCAAGATTCTACAGGACGTAGAAGAGTGGATTCGAGATAATGAATTTGATTTGACCCTAAAACTTCCGGGTGAGGGAAGCCAACTCGGAATCGTTGAAGTAAAATTTGCGGATCTGAGACGAGAAACGTTTAGTGAAAGAACACAATACGATCACAAACCGTATCTGCAGCAAATAGAAGAAAAGCTGCAACTCGTCCGTTTTGCCGGAATGGAAAAGCGGATTCAGGTTTTCATTTATGTGGGCGGATATGTGGATCCTGAAGTGCGGGATCAGATCGAGGCCTTAGGTGCTACCATCATTCCGAAACTCTAGTTTCTAAATCACGAGATGTGGTAAGAAAGAATGCTTTGATGAATTTAGTTTAATCAAAGTTCTGTTCACCGAGTCGGCTCATTCTATTTTACACCAGGGCGGTTCGGGATTAGTGTCGGCGGGATGAGGCTTGGGCTTTTTACTGTCTTGGTTCTGTTTGTGTTGATCAGCTCCGACGCTTCCTTTGCCCGCGGAAAACCAAATCTCTTTATCGATTGCCAGCTTCGCTTTACTGCTACCACCAACTGCGAAGACTTTAAGAAGGCGTTTTTCTCAAAATACAAAAAATTTGTAAATCGCGAGCTCAACCGAGAAGCGGCTGAGCTGGTTCTGCACCTGACCGACGAATCCATCGATAATACCCGTATTCAGTATCACTTCGAATGGACGTCCACTTTAAAAGAGGCAATGGGTAGTTTTACGTATCCCCTGATCTTGGTCGACGCACTCGATGAATCCAAGACCCTCTCTGATATCCGAAAAAATGCGGCTAAAGGGCTGGTGGTTTTTCTCGATATTACCTCTGATGATTCCGACGGTGAAAAGAATGAAGATGAAATCATGCTGACTTTTTCGGGCCCGACTCAGGACACGCCGGTGAGGGCATCCTGGCAAGAAAGTCTTGCAAGCAGTCCCTGGTATTTTGATGTGGCGGCGGCAGGAGGACAGACCGGCAATGGATCAGGCGCCGAAGCAAACCAGGTCAGTACCGGATCGATCGGCCCAGAAATCGGCTTCTTCCGGGATCAGTACAAGGTCGATGTTTCGGGTTACACCTCTTATACCCATGAAGTGGTGTCGGGGCAGTCGGGTACGGTTACGGCAAACAGTACGAGGAGTACGTTAAAGGAGATTTTTGTTTACACCTTGACCCGGGATGCTGCGAATACGGTTAAGCACAAAAAGTCGGGTGTATGGAGTATTGCTGTGGTGAACACTTCCAAAATGGATGATGGTTCCAATATCAAGCTTCAGAATAACACCCAAGTGGGAGTCGAATGGACCTTGGTTCCTTTTCGGACCACAGAGAATCATGAGTTGGCGATTCGTCTGGGACCCCAATTTACGACGCTCTCTCTTTATGAACCCAACGATTTAAATCATCTGGCGGAGAGGTACGTTGGAGCATTCGCCAAAGTTTATTATTATTGGATTTTTAAAGACAAGCTTACGGCAACGGCGGGCGCTGAAGGCGATGCAAACTTTAAGTATCTGGATCGCTCGAGTGTGACCTTTGGATTATCTGCTTCTTATCAGATCACTGAAAATCTCGATTTAAGCGGAGAAATTACCTGGGTTTATTATGATCATGAGTCGCTTTATTTTCCGGGAAACGCTTCGGGGGTCAGTGGTAATCCGCTGCAAGGTATTTTTCAAACCGGGCAGTCGGGCGGTCAGCTGAGTTACTCGGTCTCATTCCTTTATAATTTAGGAAATTCGATCAAGAAAAAGCGCGATCACCGCTGGCTGATGAATTGAAAACAAAAAAGAGATGCATCGAATGGATGCATCTCTTTTAGTAATTTAATATCGAGCGACGAATTAGTGATTCGCGCTGGCTTTAGCGTTGATGTAGTTGATGACATCGCCAACGGTTTTCATTTTTTCAGCTTCTTCATCTGGAATATCCATGTCGAATTCTTCTTCCATGGTCATGACGAGCTCGACGATGTCGAGGCTGTCTGCGCCAAGGTCTTCAATGAAAGATGAGGCTGGTTTTACTTTTTCGGCTTCTACTGCGAGTTGATCGCAGATAATGGTACGGACGCGTTCTTCTGTATTCGCTGACATTGACTGGCTCCTATTTATGGCAACACCTGGGGTGTTCGCACTATTTCGCAACACCAACTATTGGTGTTCACACTTTAAAAAATTTGACGATTTAACTTTTGTAATTCGAATGACTCTAAATGTAAAGCCCGCCGTTCACTCCAATGACTTGTCCCGTTATGTATTTTGACTCGGAAGAGGCTAAAAAGCTCACTACTTCGGCAATATCCTGAGGAGT
>CAIKYX010000120.1 GCA_903831745.1 Oligoflexia bacterium | reverse complement strand
GCGCAAAATGGTGGTGAATTTATGCAGGGAATTTTTGCGAATGATAGTGGGGAACCTGGGTCGTATTCTGAATTCTAAAGCGCTTTAGCGCTTTTCAAAAAAGCGCAGCAAAATCCAAGCGCTTTTAGCGCTTTTCAAAAAAGCGCAGCAAAATCCAAGCGCTTTTAGCGCTTTTGGAAAAAGTCTAGTCCAAAAGAGTTTTTGCTACACTTTTTTTCCAAAAAGTGTTCACTTTTTTCCAAAAAGTGTATTAGTAATGTTCGGTTGGCTGAAGCGTAAATTGTCGACTACATCGACTACGCGTAAAAATACTATAAAGAGTCCGAAAAGTCCAAGGGCAATCACAGCCAAGATAGAACGTGAAGCTCTAAATAAACGTAGGGCCACATTGAACAAAGTGACACCCATGCCACCCCGCCTTGAAAGAAGAAAAACTACTAAAAAAAATCTATCTGAGCCACAGGCTTTGATTCGGCAAAAGATGAGGACTGCGGTTGAAAAAGCTATACGTGAATCTAAAAAACAATCGTCTCACTCATTAAGTATTAAATCCTCTGGCTCATTAAGTAATAAAGAAAAAAATGAACTTGATAAGATTCTGAATGATCTAGAAGAGGAAGTCTTCGGAAAGGTCTAAACGTAAACGCCCTATATAATATAGACATGTCGAAGCACCCTCGATCATCCAAGATTATTTCCACGGAACCTCGATTCCTAAAACCCTCCTACGAAGAACGTAATTGGATTGGCACAATACCAGATTTTTACCCTGATATTCTGCGAGCCCCAGCCGTTACCTATAAACCCCAAAGAGATGATTCCCGTATCAAGGAAAATAAATATATCGCCTACGCCAGGCCATACAATGGTAAGCAAGGACTTCTTATTATAGGAAAGGGCTATAGACCCATCATAGTTGACGAGTTACAGCCAGATAGGCCAAATGTGCTGGTAATGCGTCTCGATCGCGAGGCACTACAAGGCACCTGGATTTTCGCAATAAGCATCTACGAATCTGAGGGACTCATCCAACTCGAGGATTGTATTGTATCAGATGGTAACCAAATCCGTTCCACTAAACCATTCAATGACCGTTTCCATCTAGTCCAAAAATTCTCAGACAACATTTTCTACAATGACCCAAAGTTCCAGTTGAATTGGCAAATTCAGACGGCTCAGGTGGAGTCCCTGGTAAATGTGCGTAATGCCATTGCCAATATACACGGAGGTGTTCTCTGCCTTATGCCCGATCTCGCGGAACTCCGTCTTCTAAAGGTCATACCACAAGTTCAACAGGCTCCCGTCATTACAACAGGTCCCAGGGATTTCATATGTCTACCCGTGGAAGGCAAGCCCGATGTCTACGATATTACGGGCCCCGATGGCTCTAACCTAGGTCGCGCCGCCGTTCAAACCCTTTCTATTAGTCAGACCCTCCAACACAAGAGAAATACAGGCGAAACCATGCGCGTAATGGCGGAATGGAATGATGAATTTGAATCTTATGTAATTATAAGTGTGATTTAGATGGATTCGAAGGCATCCCAAGAAAAACATAAAAAATATATTGATTTCTACGACACACTAAAGTCGAAGGATACAGAATACTGGGGTCTAGGAATAGAAAATGAAACCTATATAATGTTCAAGAAACTTGAACAGGTTCCAAAGTCATTTATCTTAAATAATCAAGCACGTGAACGATATTCTGTGAATTACTGGACCAATTATAAGGCCGAGGAACTTTCGGCAGCCCTTTCTACAATCCCTAAAAACATCTACGTGCCATCCTACATGAACGCATATCAATTTCAGAATACCGACATGCGAGGCGAGCACGAATATCTCTATACAAAGGAACGTCTTAAAAATCCCAGGTTTGCTGGTAAAAATATTCATGAAATCGTAACACAACGAAGTCCCGTTATAACAGAATTATTCAAAAAGCATATGATATATGACGGAGATACCTTCGAATTCACAACGTTTGATTTTTATAAAACAAATGTCCGGCATGTTGTCAACGAACTCAT
>CAIKYX010000119.1 GCA_903831745.1 Oligoflexia bacterium | reverse complement strand
GCTAAACAAAAAGGTGGGCCCGACCTTGGAGTTGACTCTTTTACTCGACCAATGTAAAATCACTTCATTCTTATGACTATTATCATGCGAAAAGAAGTGCTATTTGCCTTCATTATGTTGATGCCGTCGATCGCGGCACATCTCTAAAAACAACTTAGAATCGGTAGGCTTATGCAAAAAAATCGTGTCTGGTTCATTACCGGATGTTCGTCTGGTTTCGGAAAGCTTTTCTGCGAGCAATTGCTCGAGTCGGGCGAGCGCGTGGTCGCTACCGCCCGTAAACCCGAAACTCTCGAATCATTGAAGTCACTTGCAAAATCCAAGGACCAACTTCTGATCCAACCGCTCGACGTCACTTCCCGTGCCCAAATTGATGCCAGCGTAAAAGCGGCGATCCAACACTTTGGCCGAATCGATGTGTTGGTGAACAATGCAGGTTATGGTGCCATGGGCGCACTCGAAGAAATTCCAGAAAATGTCATTCGTGAAAATTTCGAAACCAACGTTTTTGGCCTGATTGAAATGACCCGCGCAGTACTTCCTCAGATGCGCTCACAAAAATACGGTCACATCATTATGCTTTCTTCTGTTGCAGGTATGGCAGCGCTTCCAGGCGCCGGAATCTATTCTGCCACCAAGTTTGCGGTCGAAGGCTTAAGCGAAGGACTTGCGGCCGAAGTCGCACCTTTCGGCATCAAAGTTACCCTCCTCGAACCCGGCGCATTTCGTACCGATTTCGCAGGCCGTTCACTTCTCGTGGCGAAGTACATGCCTGAATATGCAGAGTCATTGGCGAACACACGCAAATATTACGAAACCATCGGAGGCACTCAACCAGGAGATCCGCTGAAGCTAGTCAATGCCGTGCTTCAGGTCGTGGATTCACCGAATCCGCCGCTTCGCCTCGTCCTCGGAAAAATTGCGTTTCAACGCGTAATGAAAAAACTCGATCAATATAATACTGAATTGACGACTTGGAAAAATCTGACGGATAACACCGACTTTACGTGATTCGTGCGAATATTCTTTTTTCCTAACACCCTAACTTGTCGTTTCATTCTGCTATTTAACTCTGCTGGCTTCATGCAGGACTACCATTAAAATCAGAAAGAGCGAATCCTTCGCTTAAGAGGTTTTTATGGCACTACAACATGAAATGAATATTGGAATCAACAGCGACGATCGCAGAGTGGTTGCAGAAGGCCTGGCACGCATTACCGCAAGCACTTACATGCTTTATTTAAAAACCCATGGTTTTCATTGGAACGTGACCGGCATGCTTTCAAACAACTTGCATCTGATGTTCGAAAAGCAGTATACCGAACTTTGGATGTCGGTCGACACCCTGGCAGAACGCATCCGCGCACTCGGACACTTTGCACCTCACTCTGCCCGAGAGCTTTCAAAACTGACTCTGATCCAAGACGCAGAAGTGATTCCACCTGCCAAAGAAATGATCCGCCAACTGACCGAAGGACACGAACTCATCTCTCGCGAGAGCAGAAAACTTTATGAAGCCACCGAGCGCTGCAAAGACGAAGCGACCTCGAACCTGCTTACCGAGCGCATTCAGTACCATGAAAAGTCTGCCTGGATGCTACGGGCGTTGATTGAGGAGTAGCCCCAACTCCAGCGTTGATGATTTGACACTGCCGTTCAACTCCCAGCCTCAATCTGCCGATAAGACTGGGAAGTATGCAGAGGCTTACTCGCTCGACCATTTGTATTCTCGCTCAGCTTTTCTTGATCGCACTTTTAACAAAAAGTGCCGAGGCATTTGTCCTTGAGACGAAAAAGAATGACGGCATCTTGCACCTTGAAATTGGCGCCGCGAACTACGAAGCGAAAAAAGGGAATGCAAAGGAGCGTTTTTGGGTGCTCGATCACGAACTCGAAAAACTGGTTGCCGAGTATGGACCGCGCGGAAAAGTCTACCTGAATGATATCCAAACCGATGGATTAAAACTGGCGGTGGCCCACGCTAAAAAGTGGCTAAAGCAAAGAGGTTATACCGAAATCACGGTGCTCGAGCTCCCCGGAGATTATACCAAGATTAAGGTTCCGTTTGTAAAAAGCGCCAGCATGAATCACCCGGGTTGGGAGCAATTGGCAGATCCTCTACAACAAACTAAAATTGTACAGAGCCTCCGCCGACTTGCCCGATATTCAGAGACGGGACTTAAGATCAACACCTACTTCTATGATGCAAAAAATCCTGCAATGCAAACGCTGATTAAAAGCCTGCCTCGAACGATTCAGCTCGAAGACACCAAGACGTTCGGCCATGAATATCATAAGCCAGATGGCTCTACTTTAAACGCAACCCACGGAAGACCAAAAATCTACCGACTCACGGTCAGTAACCCGCAGGATTGCTACTTGAGCATCGTCAGCACTCTCATTAATTCGGAGCCAACTCGCAAGTAATCACGTCACCACCCGAAGGAGAAAACACTCCGTCTGTATCGGACCAGGTGGCGCGCATTTCGAATTTTACTTTTGATGCGGCATCTTGCGGAAGGTAAAACGCAACTTGTGCGAAACAGGTCTTGGCAACCATCGGGTTCTTGCTGTCTGGACGGTATTGGCTCATACCCTGAAGCACCGGCGTACGTGGTTTACCCTCCGTCTGTGGCACGACGACAGGATCAGTCGGCAGGTTTTTTCCTCCACAGCCGCCTACCGGATCGGCAATCTGTCCAAAGACCATTGCCTTGAAAGCAATGCTATCGGATGCAATATCCAAATAAAAGTTTTTCATGTGTTTGGATGCAAAAGTCGATGTCTGATTTTCTGTCGAACAGAAATAAGAAGCTTCGGCATTCAAAGAAATGAGCGAGATCACAAGTATAAGAAATTTCATCACAGACTCCAATTCGGGTTCATAAAAGGCTCTCGGCCTTTTTAAACCCGTCTCAATTTTCGGTCAATGCCTTTTGTGTACTTTTTAAATAATTTAACTTTAAAAATATCAAGTACCGGCATGGCTTCGCTGCCTGCGGTTTTGATGATACTCTGAGGTTAGTGCAATATTTCAACTTTAAAACCATCGGGATTGCTCAGACTCCCTTCACACAACGTTTTGGAATTCCAAGGCAACCCGGGCTCGTGCCCGAGGCTAAAGGCGTTCTCAAGATGGATTCTCACCCCGATTTTCAGTATGCACTGAAATGCCTCGAACAGTTTTCGCACATCTGGATCATCTTTGTGTTTCACGCCCATGGCGGCAACAAATGGAAACCAACGATCCGCCCTCCCCGCTTGGGAGGCAAAGCAAAAGTCGGAGTCCTCTCTTCTCGCTCGCCCCACCGGCCGAATCCGATTGGTCTTTCGGTAGTCGAGCTCGAGCGCATCGATTTTGCTGCTAAAGGCGGGCCCGAGATTCATGTGCGCGGAATTGATTTGCTTGATGGCACACCGATTCTCGACATCAAACCCTATATTCCGTATGCCGATTCCGTACCTCATGCCAATCCGGGATGGGCCTCTGCCGAAATTACCCGTACCCCGGTTGAATTCGAGGATCTCGCGCTGACCAAAATCGCAGAAGCTGAGCGTGTGAAATCGCCAGGCCTGAAACTTTTGATCGAACAGTTACTGACGATCGACCCCCGTCCTGGTTTTCAGAAACGCGAGCTTCCGCCTGATGCCGAACATGCACAAGGAACCGATTTTGGTCTTTTAGTAAAAACCTTCGATGTAAAATGGAAGATTCAGAACCAGAAATTCGTGGTTTATGACATCGAAGAAGTCGAAGCCAAGGACTGAGTCACTTCTCGCACCACTACGGATGCACAAGCCAATCCAAACGCACCGGTAACAAAACTTGCGTTTCCCAGAATGACGTTTCGATTATCGCAATTAAAAAACTCATTCTCAGCCTGCGGGCAAACGCAGCGAAAGCCTTTACCATTATCGTATTTGAGTTCTACCGGCGCCATCGGTGCCTCATCCGAATAGACCGCAGGAATTCCGAATTCGCCTTCTTGCGGAAACCCATGCTGATCACGCAAGATCCTGCGCAAGGCTTTGGCGAGTGGATCCATGGTGGTTACCGCGAGATCGGCAATCTTGATGCGAGTCGGGTCGAGCTTTCCGCCCGAGCCGGTTGAAGTAATAATTCGCAACCCTTGAGAACGGCAACGTTCGAGCAAATGACATTTAGGCGTAACGCTGTCGATGGCATCAATGACGAAGTCGGGAGCTTTTCCTTGAACCTTAAGCGCTTCATCAAAAATCTCGTCCGCAAACCGTGCATTATAAAATTTTGGAATCGAAAGAATCGAAGCTTGCGGATTGATCTTTTTTAAACGCTCGGCCATCACGTCGGCTTTTTTCTCGCCGACCAGACCTTGCAGCGAATGCAATTGACGATTGAAATTGGTGATACAGATTTCATCGAAGTCAACGAGCGTGACTTTTCCTACGCCTGAACGCACGATCGATTCTGCAGAAAATGAACCGACGCCGCCCATCCCGATGATCATCACGTGGGTTTGAAAAAGCTTTTCCATCACCGGGTCGCCGACCAAACGCCCCATGCGATCAAAGCGCCGATGCAAGCGGTAAGTCTCTAATTCAGCTTCGGTCATAGGTAAAATTTCGGTATTGGTTTCAGACATGGTTCTTCCTATCGTAAATCTTTTTAAAGTTTTCTTCTACCTGCGTGATCAGCCTCTGGACGGGTTGACCCAATATTTTAGCGGCTGCCTCATAAACTTCGCGCACATTTGAGGGCTGGTTCTCGCCAGTGCCCCAATATTGATCGGGCGAATCCGTCTCAAAGAGCAGGCGGTTTGAAGGTGTATGTAGAAGTGCTTTCTGAACCTTTTCGAAGCCTTCACCGCGCGCACTTTTGACGATCGAACCGCTGTACGAAATCATCGCCCCCATCGAGAGGTACCCCTGAAGCTGAGTCATGTTTCCTGAAAAACTATGCACCACCAAGGGCACGATTGCGTTGGCGCGCCTCAGGATTTCGATCGCCGGCTCATGGGCACCCACCACATGAAGGACTACCGGTTTATTAAAACGAGTTGCCAACTCGAGCTGTGCTGCGAACGCCGACTTTTGGGCTTCAAAGCGTTCTGGCTTTCGTTTGGCGCCGAAATCAAGGCCGGTTTCTCCGACCCCATCCGGAGCTTGTTTTTCGAGTGCGCGCTTGAGTTCGAGCAAAGCACTCGCCACTTCGTCATCAGAAAATTTTTCTACCCACCACGGATGTAGTCCGAAGTTGGTCACTACACGGATGCCCAAGGCTTTAAACTGGTCGCGAACTAAAAACTGTCGTTTCCATTCAGCGGGTTCGGTTCCTGCCAGCACTAGGGTTTTCACTCCAGCTGCAATAGCAGATTTACCGATGATTTCCGCTCGCGCAAAAACCCGTTCGTCCGAGACATGGCAGTGATGATCGATAAAATTCATGAAAATCTCATTTGATCAGCTGTAAGAATTCTTTGCGGGTGGTTGAATTATCATAAAAATCACCGCGCATGGCCGACGTGATGGTCTTGCTATTTTGCTTTTCGACCCCTCTCATCATCATGCAAAAATGAGCAGCTTCGATGACCACCGCGACCCCGATCGGATCAAGCAACTTCATCAAAGCGTCGGCCACCTGAGCAGTCAATCGCTCTTGAACCTGAAGGCGGCGGGCGTAAACATCAAGAATTCTGGGAATTTTTGAAAGCCCGATGATTTTTTTATTGGGAATATAGGCCACGTGCGCTTTTCCGAAAAACGGAAGCATGTGGTGTTCGCAAAGTGAATAGAGTTCGATGTCCTTGACGATGACCATTTCGCTCGACTCGGCACTAAAAATTCCGCGCCCTACCACTTCCTTGACTGAAGTTTGATACCCAGACGTAAGAAATTGCATCGAACGAGCATAGCGTTTGGGAGTATCTTGCAACCCCTCGCGCTTTGGGTCTTCATGAATGGATTCAAAGACCAAGGGAAGCATTGCCTTCGAAAGGTCGATCAAAGGGTCGTCTTCAGTCTGTATTTTTTTGGGAGGCGTCCCTTTTTTTGCTGCCATAAGCGTATTTCCTAGATGGCATATTTTACACCAAAACCGAGGTAAGTCATAGACATAATGCTGTATTTCAGATGCCTTGCCATCGGCCGAGCCGAATGCCCGGCTGCCTCATCTAAATGAAAAAAGAGAGTAGGTATTGCTACCTACTCTCTTCTAAAATTGGATTAACCAACCGATTTCCTATTGGAAATTAGTTAGTTCCTTCAGCTGCTGGAGCTGCGCCTTTTTTACCTTTTTTGTGGTGTTCGCCTTTTGCATGGTGACCCATGTGCTTGCCGTGCTTTTTGCCTGGCTTAGCAGTATCTGGAGCTGCTGGAGCATCTGCAGGTGCGCCACCTGCTGCTGGAGCGTCTGCTGCGTGAGCAGAAGTGATTGCGAACAGACCAACGATCATTGAAGCTAAAATTGCTTGTTTCATTATGAGTTCCTTTCCTATTTAATTAGGTGTTATCCCATAACATTTCCACTGATCATCCAGCTGCGCAAGGCAATTCTTTAAATTGAACGCACTAAAACGGCCACCCCTTGGCCGCCGCTCACACAAAGTGTTGCAATTCCCAACGCTCCTGTTTTACCTTTCAACACATTTGATAGCGTAACCAGAATTCGAGTGCCGGTTGCACCAATGGGATGCCCCAAGGCAATCGCCCCTCCCCGCACATTCAGGCGCTCATTTGGTATCTTTAACACCCGATTGCAGGCAATCACCTGGGCGGCGAATGCTTCATTGAGTTCGACCGCCTCTAAATCCTGCACCGTAAGCCCTTGTCTTTTGAGCAGACGAAGGGTTGATTCGATCGGCCCAAGCCCCATGCGTTTCGGATCGAGTGCAATGGTTTCGTAATCGAGAAGCTCGAGCTCGCTCGAAGCCCGACGGTCGGAAGTGAGCTGCACAAACGCCGCTCCATCGGTTACTCCACTCGCGTTTCCTGCTGTCACCGTACCTGACTTTTTATCAAAAACAGGCGGAAGCTTTGCCAGACTCTCGAGCGTGGTCTGAGGCCGACGATGATCATCTTCCTTTAAACCTGGATTCTTTTCAGTTCCTACGATTTCGAAGGTTTCGCCTGCAAAGAGGCCGCTTTTCCAGGCGTGCTCGGCGCGCACTTGCGACTGCAGCGCATATTCATCTTGTTCTTTTCGAGAGATATTCAACTCTGCCGCAAGATATTGATCGACAGTTGCACCCATCAGCATGTTCGCCATCGGGCAATGAAACCCGTCCTGCGTCATGCCATCCACCATTTCGGCATTGCCCAAGCGAAGACCCCACCGGCCTTGCATTAAAAAGTAAGGCGTGTTGGACATGCTCTCGACCCCGCCCGCATAAACCGACTGGGCTTTACCCAAGGCAATTTTTTCGGCGCCCGAAATGATCGAAGCAAGCCCCGAAGCACAAGCCTGATTGAAAGTGATCGCGGGAATCGTTTCGGCTAAGCCGCTAAAAATGACAGCCTGACGCGCGGGATTCGGTCGAGCCCCCGCTTGTCGGGCGTGACCCAGGAACACCCAATCGACGTTCTGAGAGGCCGTTTCTCCATCCTTTTCGTTAACCCGCCGTTTGGCTTCCTTTAAGGCAAGTGCTGCCAGCTCACCGGCCGGAAACTGCTTGAGGTTGCCCCCGAATTTTCCGATGGGAGTTCGGGTCGTAGCGCCTATAAATATGGGTTTTGGAAAAGCGGATTTTGGGGTAGACATAATGACTATATCTATCATGTATGATGAAACGCTACAACCCACAGAGGGATTTGTGAAAACGCCTCCTCAAGCAAATCCTATTCAAAAAAAATGGGTAGTCGTGATCTTAGCTCTCATCATGTTTACGAACACGATGGATTTTATGGTCCTAATGCCGCTTGGGCCAAAATTGATTTCGCTTTTTAAAATTACGCCTCAACAATTCTCATTTTTAGTTTCAGCCTATTCTCTGACCGCCGGAATTTTTGGGCTCATCGGCTCATTGCTTTTTGATCGGGTCGATCGCAAACATGCCTTGATTGGCTGCTACACCGGCTTTTTGATCGGCACCTTGTCTTGCGCATTTTCGCCCAATTACATGTTTCTGCTCATTTCGCGTTCGATCGCGGGTGCGTTTGGCGGACTTCTTTCTGGCATCTGTTTTGCCATCATTACCGATTTGTTTTCGATTCATGAGCGAGGCACAGCACTCGGAAAACTCATGACGTCGTTTTCGCTCGCTGCCATCATTGGCGTGCCATTCGGACTCATCCTCGCCAACCACTTGGGATGGCATTCTACTTTCATTTCGATAGCGATCATGGGGGCAATCGGACTCCTTCTGGTTCAGACCTTTGTTCCGAATGTCAGAAGCCATCTTCAAAATGTACGCGCAGGTTTATTCTCGGGCATTTCAGACAACCTCAAAGACCCGAACTCAAGAAAAGCACTCTTGACGACGTTCTTGATGGTCCTTTCGCAATTCGTGGTCATTCCGTTCATCAGTGCATTCTTGGTGGCAAACACCGACTTTCCTGAAAGCGAACTTCCGCTTTTATATTTGCTGGGCGGAGCCTTTACCGCAGTAACCGGGCCACTCGTAGGTAGACTCTGCGATCGTTACGGAGCTCAGCATGTTTTTACCAAAACCGGAGTATTGTTCTTAATTCCTGTTTTTCTGATTACCCACCTCACCCACGCCCCCGTATGGTTGACTCTTTTTATCTCTACTGCCTTTTTCGTCTTTTCGAATTCGAGGATGGTGCCTGCGATGACCATCATTTCGTCGAGCATCCCCTCCAACCGTAGAGGCAGTTTCATGAGCCTGAATGCCTGCCTACAGCAACTGGGTTCGGCATCCGCTTCTTTTATGGGCGGCTGGTTTGTCACCCAGTCGGCAGTTTCTACCGAGTTTGTGGGGTTTCATAACACCGCTTACCTCTCGGCGTTTTTTGGCGTATTCGCGTATTACACGGCTCGAAAAATTCGCTCGATTTCGTAATCAATCCACGCTTTACTTAAAGTGATGCCATCGACACTTAAAAAGTGCTTTTTTGCTCTCCTTGCAGGTGTTTTGATTTCGAGCTGTGGCGCGGGTTCGGACAAGGTGCGAATTACGTTGGTGACCAACATTGGTGCACCAGCCAAAAACTTTCACGACTTAAAGAGCGAATTATTTCAACGATTCGTGGTCTCAGGAGCCGCTTTTCCGCTTTGTGCCCAAAATCAGATTTACGCCCTTGCCAGGTTTTCAGACGGATCGGAAAGTGCCCCCGTGCCCGTGCACATGATTACCAATACCAGCTTAATCACTTCTAGCCCAACGACAGTCGACTACCTCAATACGTTTTCTTATTTTGCATCACCGATTACTTTCGATATTCCGGCAGGAAAAGACGTAGAAGTCGGTCTAATTGGAGCCTTTTACGAACCTCCTTACGGCGTGATCTTGGCAGGAATGAGTAGCGACGGGATGTGCGCGCAACAAGGCGGCCTAACGGGACCAAACCCACCTTTTCCTAGCGCGACCTTGATTGGACACACCCATGTCTCGACTAAGACTCCGATTACAGTAGCGCTTCCTGTTTGGTATATGAATACGCTTCAGACTCCTACCATTTCATCGACTAGCGTTAGCAGCGCTGCCTCTCATGATTTTGTGGGCGTGAGCTGGGTTCAGCCTTCGACTACTTCTGCAATCGGCGGAAGCACTACCACTGGCGGTCTGACCTATTTTTCTGCCGAATACCCGGTAGGGTCCGACGGCACTAACGTCACTCATCGAATAGTAGTCGCACCACACGGACCCGGTTCATCTACCACCACCAATATTTTGCTGCCGTATGCGTATCCTTATACGATTCACACGACCTATTATGCCGACACCACAAGCCCCCAAACTTACGATTTTACAAGCGGCATCGCAACACCCATCGCTTTTCCAACTCCGGTTCCATCGCTCAGCCCTTACGAAGCCTCGACGATCAAGCTACAAGATATTTCAAATTGGTAATGCTGGCCTTACTCGTTTTGCATTTCTTTCAGAATAATAATACTGCCATCACCCAAAGTAACCGAGTTTTCACCCGTAAAAGTAGAAGTTCCGGTATTGGCTCCACTTGGCCCCCAAGTGTAATAGATGGTAATCGGATAAAAGTCGGGAACAATGAGATGATTTGGCGGAACTCCTGCTCCAAAATCCAAACTCGAGCCTTGGGTGACATGGCCCGTTCCGTTAACAGGATTCAAATAATCGATCTCTGTTATGTTAACGACATTGGTTCCAGGAATAATATCAATACCCGCAAATTTCTGTAAGCACAGGCCGTAGGATCTGCTGAATTAGTACAAGTATATGGAAGTGCAGCGCCACAAGTGCCCGCTAGTTCGGTAGACGGTGGACAGGGCGTCGGGCTCAAGGTTGCACTGTACACAGACCAAACTCCAACCGGCACCACTCCGCTGGTTTTTGCAGTGATTTGAGCATGACCATTCAGCGCTCGGCTGGGAAAATTAAAGGAGTTTCCCTGTAACGTACATCCATCGACTCCCATGGTGGGACTAGGACCGTTGGGCGGAAGGTAGAATGCACCCAGAATTCCGATATCAATCGTCTTGCCCTCAGGAACATCGAAAACTATTGGCGCGGTAATTTCAGAAAAATCGCTGAGCACAGATTCGCTATAAGGCATAGCCGGCGTAGGCGCAGCCACATAATTATATTGCGTAGTCATTTGAACCGCCTGTACGGTCATCGTCGAATTGTCCGCTCCGGCCAATTTATAACCTGCATAAACTTGATTTTGACTGCAAGTCGACGCACCGGGCGAAACCGTTACTCCTCGAAAAAGTTCTTTCGAAAGATTATGAAAATTCGACTTCGCCTGGTCTAGATTGGTCAAAAGCGTAATCCGAACTTTACCCGCCCCAGGCCCACAACTCGTCAGACTCGAGAGAACGATCAGGGTGAAAATAAAATAGAAGTTCGCCATTTGCTTAAGCGTAGTGAATTCTTCTCGATTTTGCCAGAATTTCGCGATCTACTTAAACAAATGCTCTCGACATTTCAAAAGTGCTTTTTGACTGCGTGCTTCTTTATCGTTTTGAATAGCTGTGGCGGTGCCAGCAACGGCAAAGTTCGACTCACTCTTATTCCGAATATTGGCAGGCAACAGGGTTTTCATAATCTACAGAAAGAGCTTCTAAATCGACTCATTACACCAGGTACCCCCCAGTGCGTGCAGGCTCAGATTTTCGCGGGTTTAAAAACTTCATCTGCTCAAAACGCACCGATCGAAGTATTTCCGATTCAGATGACCACTGACTATAATTTTGGCGGGTCGCCTACGAATTGGGACTGGCTGAATGTCCACACCACCATTTCAGGCCCGATCACCATCGATATCCCCAAGGACCAAGACGTAGAAGTCGGAATTATCGGTGCATTTTACCTTCCACCCGTAGTCAGTGGCGTTCTTCAAGACGCCACCTGCGCGCACAATGCAGATACCACGATCAATCATTCACTTTCAATCTTAGGGCACGGACATGTGACCGCTCACACCTCGACCAGTTTGCCCCTTAACGTGTGGTTTGCCCAATCCACTTACATCACCGAAACCACACCATCCCCCTCTCCAGGAAGTGGCGGCTACGTTAGCGACGACGCACGCAAGAACTTTACTGCTGTCAATTGGAGTTACAGCATTGCAAATACAAATGCTTTGGCCGCCCATTACCTCTATGGAACAGACGGCGTTTACCACATTTTTCATGAATTTGCGCCAGCACCCTCATCTCCAACTTGGCTGATCCTTCCTCAGGTCAATCCCATTCAGGTGGATGCACAGTACTTATACGCAGGAAGCTCGGTTGCAAATCAATCTCTAACAGTTACCAATAGTTTTCAGGGACCGACTGCAACTCCCATAGCATTTCCGACGCCTTCCGGAGACTTTAGCCCAGCTCCTTTGATTACGGTTCAAGATATCGGTTCTTTTTGATATGATCGGCATATGAAATACCCCCAAGGCCACGTACTCCTTCGCAATCTAGAAAAAGAATATCCGATTTGTACCCATGGCAAAGGAACCTACCTTTTCGATGAAACCGGCAAAAAATATTTTGATGGTTCGGGCGGGGCACTGGTCGCAAGCCTTGGCCACGGCAATGAAGAGCTCGCCAACGAAATTTTCGACCAGATGAAAAAAGTCGCTTACGTGAACGGCACCCAATTTACTACTCCGGTGATGGAAGAATGCGCCGAACTCCTTGCGACAAAAGCCAAGGGATTGGGCAAATTCCGGGTAGCGCTGCTGGCATCAGGATCAGAGGCAACCGAAGCTGCAGTCAAATTTGCGCGCCAACTGTGGCATGATCGCGGACAGCCATCGAAATACAAACTCATTACCCGCGCGCCCGGATAT
>CAIKYX010000118.1 GCA_903831745.1 Oligoflexia bacterium | reverse complement strand
GGACACTGCTGGGATTACGCAAGAACCGATGAACGACAATTTGCTTGAGACGAGGGCGCCGTCGCATTTAGGCGCGCTCTAAAAAAGGCGATCGAAGCGCGGATGAATGTGGTTTATCAGTGAGGTAAAACACTGGCGATTAATTTTATATTACGAAGGAACCGGTGGGCTGTAGATCGCGCGTAGGCGTTTAGACTCTATCGAAGCTGATGCCCTAGTGAAAACCAAATGGATATTAAATTGTGATCGGATCCTTCTTTGGCCTGACCTGCTCCACTACCCCCAAGCAAATCCTAAAAAATTTTGCATCCAAGGGCCGAGATCCCTTATGGGGTTTCGGACGGGGGGCTGGTCACCACCGGAAAACAAGAAGCAAATCTTTAGCATCAGTCCACTTTTAAGCGTTTTTTTTGGAGTCCTTTCCGCGCTGATTTTTTCATTTACGCCTATTGCCGTACAGATGACCCCGAAAAGCATTGGAATCGGAGAGCTTCTATTTTATCGAGGCCTAACTGCAGTTCTTTGCATTAGCCCTTTTGTCTGGCGTGAAATCCCAAAGCTATTTGACAAAAAAGCAGCCCTGATCTGGATAAGATCAATCGCAGGAGCACTCGGACTCTATTGTTACTTCGTTAATACGGGTACGGGTGGCGCGGCCGCAGCCAAGGCGATGGTCAACCTATCGCCCTCTTTCGTAGCAATATTTTCATTTCTATTTTTTAAAGAAACCATCACCAAACGCCAATTGATTGGAGTCTGTATCTCTATTCTAGGCGTTATGGCATTGGTACAACAGAACCTTACGGGCCCCGAGAGTCTTCAGTGGTACGCAATTGGCCTTGCGGGCGCCGCATTTACTGGGGTCGCTTTTATGTCTCTCAGGCAGGCGACTCAACTCTTTTCACCAGCACTCATTGTCTGGACCCTCTCTATTCTTACCATGTCAGTATCTGCGCATTCACTTAAGAACAACCCGCTTCAATTTGATAAGACTTCGTGGTTCTGGCTACTCGCGGTCACCATTTCATCTTTACTAGGCCAAATTACGCTTACACTTTCATATATTGCACTAAACGCCACCGTAGCGACCATGCTGAGCCTGATTACGCTCGTGATGCTGGTCATCTACGACTTCGCAGTGAGTAGGCAAATTCCAAACTCCAATCATCTCATTCCGTATGCACTGATACTTTCTGGAATTTTGGTACTGATCAGAATAAAACGAAAAAGCCCAAGTAAGACCTAGCGAAAGCCAACTGGATATTTGATCGTGATCGGATCTTTCGTTGGCTTAGGAAAATCAATTTTCGAGACGACCGTAAGAACGCATAATTCGACCTCGGCGCTTTCAACTGATGATTCAGATATTCCTAAATGCGAAGCCTTGCCCGTCATTCCAATGATGAACTGTGCGATTATCTTGCCCTTCCATTTTGGGTTAATCTTAAGCGCACTAGCTAAGCATTCATGAATATCAGAACGGTGCGTTTTGATCACAGCATCAATCGCATCACGATCAATCGAATTACCGGTATCCAAAGCGGCACTAGGAGTTTGGCTACTTTTAGGCGATGTGCAGCCTGCAATGGCGAGACAGAAAATGGTAATTAAAAATTGAATTCTCATAAAATGCATCCGTCTATTTTATCACTTCCGAAACTGCCAAGCCATCACAACAACGACTTCAAAACCGGCTAATAGGTTGCGCAAACCACTCCCAAGAAGACCCAGGAATGCCTCGAGGAATACAATGTGCACGTCGATGGACACTGCTGGGATTACGCAAGAACCGATGAACGACAATTTGCTTGAGACGAGGGCGCCGTCGCATTTAGGCGCGCTCTAAAAAAGGCGATCGAAGCGCGGATGAATGTGGTTTATCAGTGAGGTAAAACACTG
>CAIKYX010000117.1 GCA_903831745.1 Oligoflexia bacterium | reverse complement strand
TCAACTAAAGGTCGGATATATGGCAGCAATCTAAAACCTAGTTTTTAAAATCAAAGAAAATAGCTCTTGCCACCTGAGTGGGTCCATATACGTTCTCAATGACTCCTTTAAAACTAAAACGAACCACAAAACAAAGGCCCCGAGAAATAATCTCGAGGCCTTTAATTTTTAACTTTAAGCAGGGTCTGAATTAGCCGCGATATCCGCCGCCGCCAGAACGTCCGCCACGATCGCCGCCGCGTCCACCGCCGCCGCCGCCGCCGCCGCCGCCGCCGCCGCCCCCGCCGCCGTATCCACCGCCGCCGCCACCACCACCGTAGCCACCGCCGCCGCCTGGACGACGTCCAC
This sequence comes from Oligoflexia bacterium, assembly GCA_903831745.1. Classification (GTDB taxonomy): domain Bacteria; phylum Bdellovibrionota; class UBA1018; order UBA1018; family CAIMNF01; genus CAIMNF01. Next base: position 4,197 of record CAIKYX010000117.1, on the reverse strand, counting down.
CGCCGCCTCCGCCGCCGCCGTAACCACCGCCGCCACCGCCTGGAGGACGACGACCACCGCCGCCACCTTCACGAGGCTGCATTTCGCGAGCTTCATTGACAGTGATCGTACGACCTTCGTACTCAGCTCCATTTAACTTTTCAATTGCAGTTGCTGCTTCTGCATCCGTTGCCATTTCGACAAACCCGAAACCTTTTGAACGGCCAGTTGCACGATCAGTGATTACTTTTGCTGATTCTACTGCACCGTATTGTGCGAACGTGTCGCTTAACACTTGGTCTGTTGCTGAAAATGGAAGATTTCCAACGAAAATACGTTTACCCATTTAGATCATTACTCCTATATTTGCCCAAGCCCACCGGTTTGCACCATGCAAAGCCAACTGCTTGCGGCAGGATTCGAACCAGAACTCAATGTCTTATCGGAGTTATCGATCTTCACTGGTAGCTCCCCTAGGGGGCTATCTCGGACGCGGACACTCGATGCGAACTGAATGACTCAAATCTTACTGTTTAATATTTACACAAAAAACCCCATACATCAATCCCATAAAGTGATGCAGTCAATTAAATGAATCCGATTAAAAAACCGCCAAATACCGCAGCAGGACAAAGAAAAGCAACTCTTCCATGAGCTACTCGCTGGCAGGATACCTGAAATCAAAAAATGCAAACCGGATTTGATATCCCACACCCTTACACAAAACTTACGTCTAAAAAAAATTGAATATTATCAAATGCATCTTTGCATAAAAGCCCTGTTTTTGAGGCTTTTCAACCTCATTTTTTTAATTTCACTTTACTTGGGGCATTTCGCACGTAGACGGTTGCGCGACCTGATGAAAATATCTTAACGACAGCGCAACAGTTTTTAACACAGGGGGATTTTTCATGACGAATAAAAAACACAGCAAAAAATGCCGAATATTTACTTATTTCGGACACCTGTTTTTGCAGGCAGCCTGCATCCAGTCCGTAGCTGAAGCCGCTAGCGTTACAAAAATGGTCATCGTCAGCGCACCCCAGAGTGTTCTTCTTGGAAGTTGCTCGGCAATCACGACCGTGCAAGCGCAAGATTCGAGCTCTCGCCCGGCAGCTGTGACTACGAATACAAAAGTATTTTTTACCGGTTCCAGTAGCAATCTTAAATTTTACTCCGACCCATCCTGCTTGACTTCGGTAGGCAGTGTCGTCATGACCGCAGGCACGAGTTCTCAGAAATTTTATTTCAAAGGACTAGCAACCGGTACTCAAAAAGCCATTGTCGCCACGTATAACTATGTCGATGGCTCGCAGAATGAAACCATCTCTAGTGGCACAGCAACACCTACCCCGACACCTACCCCGACACCTATTCCATCTCCGACTCCTATTCCTTCTCCGACCCCCACCCCCACCTCCACACCGGTATCCACAGTCGGTCGGGCCATTCCCTCTCCGATCTATGGAATCACCCTCGATAACGTAGCCGATTCGGTTCGTGCGGCAGAGATTACGTCACTGCAAACGATGCCGCACTTTCCGACGGCGCGGGTGGTTTTTGATCCGGGCATGACTCCTTCGTACTATTCGAATCCGGTCAGCCAACTGAGGGCAAGCGCCTATATCATGGGGCAAATCGCCGATTCATCGTCGATGAGCGGTTATACCGTAAGCTCGATTCTGTCGCGCACTCAAAGCTACGTGCAATCGATGAGCAGTGTCGTCGATGTGTGGGAAATCGGCAATGAAGTGAATGGCGGATGGCTAGGAACCAATACGCTTCAAAAAATCGAAGCAATGTACGATACGGTTTCGGCCGCCCACGGAGCCACGGCTCTGACTTTCTTCTGGGAAGGCATGCCGAGCGATCCGAACAACTGCATCGACGGCACCGGCAACGACATGTTTAGTTGGATTACCAATAATTTTCAATTGAACTTAAGTCCAAGCCAACGCTCGGCTGAAACCGAAAAAATCCGTCTCGGACTGAACTATGCATTGATCAGCTGGTATCCCGATGGCTGTCCGGGCGAAGCCACACCGGATTGGACGAGCATCTATAACCAACTCGCGAGCATCTTTCCGAATGCAAAAGTCGGCTTTGGCGAACTAGGTTCAGTCACGATTCAAAATGGATCAACCTATGAGCAAAACCTCATTAACCAGTACTATCCCATGGCTAAAACCACCTCATTACCAACGAACTATATTGGCGGCTACTTCTGGTGGGATTTCGCAGAAGAAATGGTTCCGGCAAATTCATTCCTGGAGGTACTGAACAATGCCATCCGCTAGTTTTTCGAGATTTAAAAACATTACCCATGCGTCCGATGAAACCCGGACGTTCCTCCCAAACCTTCGTAGAACCCTCTCTCTGCAGAGCGAGAGGGTTCACGAAGGAGTGGAATTGATTAGCCGCGTTATGCGCCGAGTCGCGGTTCCGTCTTATTTGTTCTTGCACCATAGACGGGCAATTCACGGGTATACCCGAAGGCGAGTCCGATTAATTACACAATCATTACGTAGTTTTCTGAATGATTCATTCAGGAAACGAACCGGCCCCTGACCGGGCGAATCGTGAACCATTATTCATAGACCCATGAACGCAATTCATTATGAGTTGTCGCCAGGGGTTATTACACATAAATTAGGTATTAAGTACGACTTAATACTCAAGGATGAGAGGTAGACATGCTGACTTCTGTTTTTTCTTCGAGAAAAGCTCGACTGATCGTTTCAACCCTGACCTGCCTGGCAGCACTGAGTTGCGGCCCGGCCAATAACAATAACGCCAATAACTCGTCACTCGGATTGACCGGATCACTGGTTGCTGGAGCGGGCACCGGACTGACTTCGGTCGGTACCAAAACTTGCAAGAGCAGCGATCCGAATCACTTGTGCATTGGCTTAACCCTGGTTTCTTATATCGACAGTAGCGGCACGCCCGTACTCTCTGAAAGTGCAGCCAACACGCTGGTCGATGGCATGAACCAAATCTGGAACCAATGTAACATTGGTTTTCAGCTCGAAGGTTATCAAGCCGTTGATCCTTCGACCAAGGGACTCTCTTATGCTCCGAACTGGCAGACAGAAGGAACCCAGATTCGAAGCACCTTTCAAACGACGAATACGTTTCTCGTCGTCGCGGTAGGCCCGTTCAGCAATTCGACGATCGCAGTCACCGAAATGCCCGGTGGCGGCCCTTACGGAACGATCGTCGATTCGATATATGCCACAAACCCGATGACCGTGGGCCACGAACTCGGGCATTATATGGGGCTTTATCACATCAGTGACAGCACCAATCTGATGAATCCGTATATCGGAAGCAACACGAGCAGCCTGACCGCGAGTCAGTGTTCGACTGCCCGAAGTACTGACCAAGCAGACTGGGTCGCCATGCTTCGCTAAGCGTTTTTTCAGGTGTGTTCCCAAAGCCGGGGGATTTCACGAGTGGGAATCCCCCGCACCATTTTCAGGCAAGCATTCGCTTGTGCTGCGAAAAATCATAGACCTTGGCGAGTTCTTTCTTTGGAATCTTGACGTGCATTCCGCCATCCCGATAAAACATCCTCACTCCTTTCCCCGAGGATTCGCATTCAAACAAAACAGAAGAGCGCTTGCCCAGCTCATCCCGGGTTTCGACCAGCTGAACCCAATCCGCATCGACCTCGACTTCGATGTTTTCGAAACTGGCGAGATCGAATGTGAGCAAATAATACGAAGCGTATTCCTGCATATGGTATTTCGCGCGGGGTCTGAGCGAAAATTCGTGAACGGTAGCGATGGTTTCGAGAGTGTTCATACGGAGTCCTTTGTTAATTCGTTGCGAACACCCTTCACTCAGCAAGTGTGATGCCAACCCCAAAGTTAAATAAACACAGTGTAAATATCAACGCTGCCCGTTCAGGTGACAAAAGCAAACGTGGCAGGCCAAAAATGCTCATGTGCGAGAGAAATGGTCATTTATCAAAATGCCTACGGATCGCACATCAGGATTTTGCAAAAAACCTCTGCTTTTAGGCCTTTTATATTAACTCATGATTTTTATTGACGGATTTCTGCTTTCTTGTCAGTCTTGGAGAACAAATTTATACCAGTTATATCGCGGGGTGGAGCAGCCTGGTAGCTCGTTGGGCTCATAACCCAAAGGTCGTCAGTTCAAATCTGGCCCCCGCAACCAAACTCGAAAGCCACTTGAAGACCTCAAGTGGCT
>CAIKYX010000116.1 GCA_903831745.1 Oligoflexia bacterium | reverse complement strand
TCTCTAAATGGTGGGCATAGTACAAGACATGACTGGCCTGGCACAGCCTCCAGCTTTTACCAATTCTATTTCGTCAGAAGGCTTTTCTTTTACTTGCGTTTGAACATTGGCCGCAGGCTTAACACAAGTATTGCTGATATTTAGAGTAAAGGTGCCCTGCTTTGCTTGCTCCATTTCATCATGTATGATTTGCTTTTCGCGCGTGGTAGGATGTTTCAAACTCATGTCTGCAACCACCGTTTTCTCGATTACCTTGTCATCTTTTGGATATAAAGAATACGGACAATGCCCAATCGGACCAAGATTATGAAGCGTTAATAAGTTTTTTCCAGGATCGCGATCCGCATCATTCATGAATCGTTTGAGATCTGGAATTCCACCATGGAGAGCACCATTATTTTTTGCAAAATTTTTCAGTGACTCAAGTCTCAGCTGAACAATCCCATCAAAGTCATAACCAAATTTTGAATCTTGAAATTCGGTGCCAGTATTTCGAAATTTATTGGCACCCGCTTCAATCGCCATTTTATCGACCTTAACGCATTTAGGCGGTATATTGTATTTTGCTATCTCAGCATTAAATTGCTTTTGAAGCGTAACCTCATCTTCTGGAGTAAGTGTGGTCTTATTATCATTAAAAATGTGGCTTGTTTTGATCGTCACTGCAAAATGGTTCGGAGGTACATATCCAGGGTATACGTGAACTTTTTCGCTAAATGGAGGCGCACAAAATACAAATTGATCATTCTCCATTCGGTTTAATTTATCACCGAAGTTTGATAACGACATTTGCCCACCCGCTTCTACCATGTCAGCGGGTTTGCCGTGATCATTCTTTCCATTCCCGTAATCATTTCCCATTTTGACTGAGACGGTTGCGGTGGGACAATGTTCGATTCTAAATTTCTCAGCCTTGGCTTTTAACTGATCCTCGAAAGCTGACATTGCGACTGGATCTACAGCACTTGCTTTTTTCGAAAGACCAGCAACCAATACGCCCGCGTTCTTATCAATCGAAGCCATGGCTCCCGGGCCAGGAAAAAGATCTGGACTATTATTTTTTTTATAATTTGAAATGCTTTCTCGGATCTGCTGAAGATAAACTGGATACTCGATCGTACTGAACCCAGAATGGGATTGTAAGCCCAGCGTGCATACCGTTAAAAAGTTCTGCAGATTTACCCCGCCGCCCATATCTTTTACGGCCTGATCGTAATTCGGAAAGATTACCGCTTCTTGACACAAAGATCGGGGGTTGGCTAATTCGCCTTTTGAATTCTTCATGGGCTCGTTTTTAAAAAAACTGCTGAATTTATTTAAATTTACTGATTTAGCAGAACCCATTGCTATGGGACTTTTATCCGGCTGATCCGCAACGGCGCAGTTCAGGCATGAGGAATTCTTAAGCATCACTTTGCCGCCGCAAGACGCAAGTTTCGAAATTTTTCCCATGTCCGGAGCTTCACCGTTGCAATAGCTTGCTGCTCCGTTAGAGACAGGCCCAGCGTGGACGGATGAAATCATTAGAATCAGGATCGCGCTTAAGATCATGCTTAACTTCCACCGACGCATTCAAACTGAATTTTCTGACAAGAACCACTGAACAGTTCCTTATGTTTCGGAATGTCATGCATGACCACTCCGCCACAAGGCTTGGTTTTAAAATGAGCGACGGCACTCGCAATCCGGGCGGCCGCCATTTCCTTCATTTTTGCTGGGTCAGAATTATAACCCGGATCAAATTGAATTTTTCTTGTCTTCTCGTTATAAAAGTAGGGGCACACACCCGTCATTCCGGTTCCGCCGTCTCCCAAAACAGGCTTAACCGCAACCCCACCGATCGATACACCCAATTTTGCTAAAACGGGTCTGAGTACATTATCAATGATCGACATACTTCGGTGATGCGCGAGCTTTACCGCATCTTTGGCATCGTCAGACGGGCAGCGGTGATTGCTTCGCTTATCACCAGAGGAACTGACATCTACTCCGGTGAGCTCGAGCCCACACTGAAACTTATTGGCATTTTGGGCTTGAAAGTTCGCGACAGCATCATCGACTACTTTTGAAACATCATTTTGGTCTAAGGTCCAACTGCATGATGGAAAAGCTTTACCCTGAGTCAGATCGATCGGAAGATCAATTGCAGTGGGTATCGGATCACTCTGACCGCTGATGACTTCAGGTTCATTAGCGGTGTTTCCACAAAACAATCCGTAATTTTGAGCCACATAAGCCGAGTAATCATTTAGTTTTTGCTTAAACTGAGCTAAACTTCCATTAGGAACCGCTCCTGACGAAATTTTCAAACCATTCGGAACTACAGAGGCCTTTACTCCTGATTTGCATACATTCTTAATTTTATAGTCTTCGGCCATCCGTCGAAATCGAACCTTAGCGTCTTCGCGGTCTTTTGGAGTGTTGATGCCATAAGAATTTTTTTCGGGAATAGCGTCGACAAATTTCTCGATGTCATCCACATCCATTTTTGGTTGATCCGCGCTGGTATTATGAAACGCGCAACTTTGACAGTCTAAGGCCTCGGGAACGACTTTTCCGGGTTCGCCACACACATGCTGGTTGGCCATTAACTTGGACGAGTGTGAATTACTTTCGGAATTATAGTTACAGCTCTTGTGACCACTCACCAAACTCAATGCTTCACCCGGAGATGGCTTGCAACCACCCGTGTTCGGGTCGTCGACCCAACCACAATTCACGCAAGATGAAACTTCATGATAATTAATCGAACGTGTTCCTCCGCCTCCGGGCCAGGATTCATCATCTCCACACAGAGTCACTGCTATGCTTAATTTTTTTCCTGGCGGGTAATAGTCAAGATGATACTTATGCTCAACGCCGTCTTGAGCGAAGACCGCATCTCCCGAAAGAACTGCAAATATAAGAAACAATTTCAACATAGTGATACCCCGGAACTCAACACTATACCCTCTTCATTGTATCCAATCATTTCAGAGCAAACAAGTCTTCTTTGTTAAACTAAATTAGTGTAATTTACCGCCAGAAAGCGGCAAATGTCTAAGAAGTTGACACTTTCTTGGCTCCAAAGCCCAGAAAAGGCCCCGGCCTCGGGCACACCCCTTGCTCTATTATCCATATGCTTTGTATCCTTCTGAGCCTACTTTCTACCGCGACTTATGCCCAAAGCACTGCCATCTGGCACGAAACTCAACCCCATGCCCTTTTTGCAGAAGATGAGGCTCCAGGTTCGGATCAAGACTGCCATAAAGGTGATGTCGCCCTTCCGATTCAATCAAAGCTCGAAAAACAAGTGGCCCAATCGACCTTCGAAGTAAATTATGACAACGCAGCGAATTACTACCAAGCTGCAACCGCGTTTTTGATATCACCAGACGTGGTTGTTACCAACCGCCATGTACTCGAAGAAATTACGGGCTATACCCAACATCCATCGCCCGCACTCAACCCTGCACTCATGGATCCAAAAACGCTCGAGCAAATGATCCGCAAACAAGGGCTGAAACTGAAAGCACGAAGCCCGAACGAACAAATCGTCGTCACGGGTGTCGAAGCCTGTCTTCCGGATCAGGACGTGTGCTTTCTTAAAATTGCTCCGGTAAAAAATCGCACTCCATTAAAATTTACCCACGAAAAATCAGGCGTTCAAATGAACCAATGGTTAGGAATGGTCGGAAACATTCACGGCGAAGGATTAAAAGCATCTTCGGGACATCTTTATAAATCTAACCCTTGGGGCGACGGCCGGATCGCGCATTGTATTCCGACCACGACGCAACAAGAAGGCGGGCAATCTGGTTCACCTATTTTTAATAAAGATGGAGAAGTCGTCGCGATCGAAAAAGGAGGTGTCGCGTACCTAGGAAAACCCTGCAAATCAAGAGAAGGTGTCGGGCAAGCAGAAGATGTCACTCATGTACTTGCATCACTTAAGTCTTCGCATCCGGATCTTTATAACAAGGTATTTTACTAGTCGAATCATCTCTGATTGAATTTAGCCAAATACTCGCTTTTGAAGTATTGCTAGGAACGTCCTCGGCCTGCGGATTGTTCCCAGCAATACTTCAAAAGCGAGTGTTCACCTAAAGACAAGTGTAACGAATTTTCGAAGGGCTCTACGTTTGACCCGCTCCAATCTTTTACAAGTAAATGTTCGCCCGATAAATCATAGCGTTTGACGTTCCACGACCGTTTTGTTAACTAGTCGCGCATGAAAGAAAACATCGTACTGGGCTTAACCTTGCTTGTATGTTTTACACCTTCCCTAGCTAAAGCAGGGTCAAAGTTGGTCGATGCTGTTGAACTTTCAAATGGCGATACCGAGAGTCTAAAAAAAATCCAAGAGGCACTAAAAAATAACACGTCACCGAATGAATTGGATGACGATGGAAATCCGGCGATCTATTGGGCTGTTTATCATAACGATAAAAAAGCGCTCAAACTACTCCTTCAAGCACACGCTGACCCGAATCAAAGAGATAAGCATATGAGCTGGACGCCACTAATGCATATCGTAGCCAAAGCTACACGAGATCCACAATACGAAAAAATGATGAAGCTTTTGATTTCTCGTGGTGCAGACGTGAATGCCAGTAAAGATGGAATCACATCCCTTTCTATTGCCGTTGGATCTATTCACATGGGTGATCAGAACGCACTTTCTGTTGTAAATGTTCTTCTTGATCACAATGCTGATCCAAATATTTCGGCCACACCCTATCCAAAATTACCTGGCCTTTCTCCATTGATGATCGCAGCGAGAGATGGAAGTACAGAAGTAGCATTGCTTCTCGTTAAGCATGGTGCTCGGATCAGCCAAAAAGGACCTGATGGAAAAGATGCGATTGATATTGCCAAAGAAAGAAAACACACTGACTTTGTGACTAAACTCGAACGAACAGCCCATCTTTAAGACTTTATCGAATAGGACTTATTCAGTGCGGACGTAATTTTATCCTTAGAATTTAGACTCTAGAATTGCGAACGCCACACCCATCCGCTTAAAGCTTCTGATAAAAACGAAGCAAATATCCATCAAGGTCTAAAACCAAGAATTGTTTTTGGCCTCTCACACTTACGCCCCATTACTGAACTCGAATGTCACCCGACACCGTATTCACCGAAATGAATCCGCGATCTTGTAATTTTGATTGAACTAAGGCATCAAAATCTCTTTTTCCACTGGTCGAATGGGCCTCGATCTCGACTTGTGATTTCTTAGGCAGAGTGATGGCGACTTTTCCTGAAACCGAATGAATTTTTGCATTGGTTTTAGGATTCGAGATCTTTAGGTTAAAATCACCGGAGATCGAATTTGCAGAGACCTCTAATGCTTTTCCATCCGTATCGACACTTCCACTTACTGTCGCGATGCTCAGTTCCTTGACGTCGCCTTTAAGTGTAATGTCTCCAGAAACCGATTTAGCCGAAACGTTTTGAACAGATGAGAACTTTAGTTTTGAAACTCCCGAAACCGTTTCGACAGTTAAAGTCTTTAAATCGTTAAACATAGATTTTGGAATGATCAAGGTCAGGCTCTTTTTTTGAGAATCGACATTCCATTTGTGGTCCTTGTCTTTCTCTTCGGTGCGAATCAAGAGTTCCGAGCCGTGATCTTCGAAGATGAGCGCTTGCTCGGCTTTTTCGACCGGAAAATCACCGACCAAATTTACTTTGATCTGATCGCCCTGACCTTCGAGCAATGTGATATCGGTTGAGACACTTCGAAGCGTGAGTGAACTCGTTTTGCCTAACGGAATTGCCCTATCGATGTTGACCGTAAGGTTCGGTAGGTCTTTTCCTTCGTATCCACGAACAAGAGAGACTGGAAAAGATTGATCTCGATTCAGCCCCCCGACTTCTGAGAGTAGAAATGAAGCCCCAAAGCAAAGTGCCGTGGCAAGTGCGATTTTTTTAATGACGGGTTCTAGTTTCATAAATAGTCCTTTCAGATGAAGCTCGACTAAGATTTAGTAACAAAATTTAAGTTCCATTGAAGGTACTTGAGGGTAACTCGAATGAAAAATTGACTCACAAAGTACATGGCAAACAGCCCAAGCAGGCTTAAGCCGAAAACACCGACCAAAAAAAGCAGCGATGAAATGAAGTGAATCACTCCTGCTGGCATAACGATGCATTTGATCAAAAAAGCCACCACCGCAATGATGGAAGAAAAAGTGACAGCACATGAGGTGATCCAACCCGCGCCGATCAGGCATACCAGAGTAATAAACGGTCCGAGCACAAAGATTACATTAAAAGGCGCAAGGGCTAGAACTGCAAATACCGCATGAAAAGTATTGCCTGCCTGCTGCTTCAGGGTGGCTGACGCGCTGGCCTTTTCGATTTTAGCTGTCGCATTTAGGCTAGCTGCAAATACCTTGGGTTCACCCAACGATGAAATAACCTGAGCTTCATTGCGACCGGCCTGAATCGCATCACTGATGTATTCTTCTTGGTCGCGAATGATTTCTTCGCGTTCGCTGTGAGGCAAACCCGAAAGTTCTTGTCTGAGCTTTTCAATAAATTCTTTTCTTGTAGTCATATGCACTCCTTTATCGTGGCGTTAAGCCTTTGATCCTTTACTGTTAATGGTTGAATCAACCGCGGTTACAAAATGCTTCCACTGCTTGAGCATTTCGTCGGCAGACTTTTTTCCGAGAGAGGTCATTCGGTAGTATTTGCGAGGCGGTCCTTCGGTCGACTCCTGCAAATACGTTTCAAAATACCCTTCTTGGGTCAGTCTTCTTAAGATCGGGTAAATGGTGCCCTCCGAGATTTCGATTCGTTCTGAAATCGACTCGACGAGCTCGTAGCCGTAATAGTCTCGTTGCTTGACTAAGGCCAACACACACATTTCGATCACACCTTTATTGAACTGCGGATTCATGTAGACCTATTTACCAGACAGTACTATATATTGCAATGTACTATTTTATAAACATTAGATTTTTCTCAGCACCTGTTTTTTCTCGACAAAATCAATAAATTACTCAAACACACTGGCTTCAAGATATCGGCATAAACCCTGCATTAAGCTGAGTGAATGGATGGTGAAAATATGAACACAAATTTGAAATCAGGAAACAAACTACACTTTTTTGGAATTCTGGCCGTAATAATGGGACTCATTTACTCAGGAGCATTGGCGCAAACCTATCCCCAGAGCACAATCAATAATCGGACACCTCAGACGAACAGCGCACCGATGTCTCCAAATTCTCCTGGGCGCATAGAAATGCCCCGGTCGGGCGCATCGCCCTATCCTTATGCCAGCATGAGCCCAGTGCCTTCTCTCACTCCTTTTTCGGATATCAGAAAATCTAAAACGCTTACCAAACTGAAACTCACCAACCAATCGCCTCTTTGAAGCGCGAGGTCGAACCTGGGTTTTTAATTGGACGAGTGAAGTGCGACGTGGCCCTCTGTATAATCCATCGGGTCGCGTTTTTGAGAAAAAGTGTATGCTTTAAATTCAAAGTCTAAACTGCTGAGCTGAGGCCTCTTCACTACCGTTGCACCTTTAATCGACGTTAAATAGCTTGCTGAAAATGCACTGAGGTCGAGAACCATTTTTTCACCGCCGGAAGTGAAGGTAATGTGCTTTGAGCTTCTCGCGCCTAAACGGGATGAACCATTTAAAGTGATTTGTCGATCAAAACCGCAGTCCGGACTTCTTTCTGATCGATCATACATGCCAATGAATTGAACCGAAGGCAAGGTAATGGCTAAATTTGCGATCACCTCATGGGTGTAAAAATCCTTGATGGTCAGGACAGTGCTTGCATCAGAGTATTGAACATTCGCACTACATGCAGGAGTGGTTTCGGTTTCGTATTCATAACCTGTACAGTCGTTTCCGCCTGAAATTACTTGAAACGTTTTCGTATCTATTTTGTTAGAAATGAACGAAGGGGCTTTAGTGAGAATACCCTGAGCTGTTATTTCAAATCGTCTGTGAAATGCAGCTCCAATCTGGCCAATTCGAGTATAGTCTGCGCGATCTAACTGAACATCTCCTTCGGTAATACCCGCAGCATTCGCAACAGAAACTTGAGTCAATAAAAAACCGAATTTTAAGCACGTAAATAAAACACTGCCAAAGACACCACTACTTTTCTTCATCTTCATCAATACCTCTTTAATTATTGTGTAAACAAGATGCCATAAAGCGCTCGATGAAATGGTCAGGTAAATGCGTGAATCTCGTCAGAACTTTGCAAATGCCGCCTGTTATTCTACGAATTTCAAGGATTTAGATTTTTTTGACATTTTCAGACCCCCATTATACTCAACGCCTCGAGAAAAGAGGAATGCGGAGATGTTAAAAAATTCTGTAAAAATTTTATTATTGGTTCTGGCCACCTTGACTACTGGAACGAGCAAATCGTTTTCTCATGAGTGTGAAACCAGCTGCTCTTCATCGTGCACCGATTTTATAAATGAGATGCAAAGAATCATTTACATGAACCAAGCCTATTGCGGAAGCCCTCCACCTGCTCCTTCGCCAAGCCTCTCTTGCCAAGACCAAGTATCTGTCGTGCATTCTGAGTATAGTCCTCGAGATTTAGATTATGTCTACCCTCCTGAAAATTCCTAAAAAATTTTGGCCCCGCTGAGGCAGGAGCCGAATGCGTAGGGAAACGGCCCGGATTGCTCTTGATGGTTTGGGAATCAGACGGGGGGCTGATCTTCGAGGGTGCCATCGCTGTTTTTAGAATACAGCGACTCACTGAAGATAGAGCGGTTTAAAAGTTTAACGAGATAAAATTCAGTTTCGGGCTGAACCTTTACGTTCTGACGTTGTACTGCGGTGTGCACTCATTCGAAAAAAACGATTCAGGAGTTGCGCCTAATGCCAAGTCGGACTTGTTGTCGGTTTTACACTGATTCAATTGAAAATTTTGAGTGCGAATTTGGAACCGAGGGTGGGCTAAATACTTAATGGTTTCGATCAGGTGAAATTGTCAAAACTGACACAATTGTAAATCGATCAAGACTTTGTCCTGTCCGCGCTCGTTCGTCACAGTTAGGGCCTGAAATTAAGATAGATAGTGTGTCGATTGCGGCGTAAAAACCGTTGAAATCATTGAGAACTGCT
>CAIKYX010000115.1 GCA_903831745.1 Oligoflexia bacterium | reverse complement strand
GCAACAACGCGAGATTGTGGAGTCTTTTGGGGTCGGTCAGGCGGTCATCGCCGGCGCAGGTTGCGGTAAAACCACTACTTTGGTCGCCAAATGTTTGACGCTCGTTCAAACTTTTCCAGAAGCGCGTTTCTGCGCAGTTTCTTTTACTGAAAAATCAGTGCGCGACCTTAAAAAATCCCTCGATGAGGGGTTTAAGGGCGAAGGCGTTGCTCTCGATGGGCGTGCTCATTGGGTAAAAACCATTCATGGTTTGTGCTCGACCATTATCCAGGAGTTTCCGATTCAGGCGGGCCTCGAAGGCGGCGAGCGGATTCTGATCGAGGACGAGAGTCGGGCACTCTGGAGGCAAAGCCTTAATCTGCTCTGGAGCCAAAGTGATAATGCCGAAATTACCACGGCTGTTCACTTGCTGCTTCAAACCTATTCCAAAGACAAAATTGAATCGCTGCTCGGAAAACTCCGTTCACTGATTTCTTTCGGAGCCCGTGCCAAGCCCGATGAGCGGCCCGAGCTCGCAGCCCTTTGGCAGGTCTTCGAATCCGTGTATCATCGTTATCAGCATTACAAAATCAGGGATGGAGTGGTCGATTTCAATGATCTCGAGATTTGCGCGCTCAAAGCACTCGAGCACGAGCGAGTCAGAAGCTACTATCATTCGCGATTTGAGTTGGTGTTGGTGGATGAATTTCAGGATACGAATCCGGTGCAAGGAAAAATTCTCGAACTTTTTGTAAAACCCGGGCACTCGAACTTGTGTATTGTGGGCGATCCTAAGCAATCCATTTACCGGTTTCGTGATGCCGACGTCGGAGTGTTCATCGAGTTGACGACGAGATTACCTAAAAAACACCTTTTGGATCGAAACTATCGAAGTCGGCCAGAGATCATCGATTTCGTCAATCGAACCTGCGCTCCGACATTTGAGGCATCGGAACTCACCTACGAACCTCTCGATCCCGGACGAGCGCAGGAGTCTGGCGAAAACCCTCGGGTGAGTCGCCTCGTTTACGAAGATGAAAAGTTACTGGCCCAATTTTTAAAGCGCGAAGAGCAGTCTGGCGTCGACCTGTCAGAATATGTAATCCTTGCGCGCTCGGTACGGGGCAATCAGACCCAAAAGTTTCTGACGGCAATGGATGAGCTGGGAGTGCCTTATTTGCTCGGAAGCGGAGGTCAGTTTTATGAAGATCCACGAGTGCAGGAGTTGGTCGCGTTTCTGAGGGGCTGGGTTTCGCCCAAAAACACGCTTTCACAGGCCGCTGCTCTTCGGGCCCCATGGATAGGGCTGCAGGATACCGAGTTGATGCGTTGGAAGGACAATTACTTCGAGCATTTTTTCACCGAGGCAACGCATCCGATTGCCCGGCATTTTGCCCAAGAATATAAGGAAAAGCAGTGGATTCGTCCGGGCCAGTTGCTTGAACGATTGCTACAGCTCGAAACCCTGCACGAAGAGATGATCCTGTCGGTCGTTTCTCTTTGGCATAAAGCCGAAGAATTATCCTCAAAAGGCAGGCGATTCGAAGACGTGGTTCTTCATTTCACTCGGGCAATTGACGAGCAGCAAATGGAAAAAGAGATTCCACCGCCTGCGCAAAAGGGCATGGTGCGGGTTCTGACCATTCATGGTTCAAAGGGGCTTCAATTTCCACGCGTTATTTTGCTCGATTTTAGGGGGCCCCACCGCGATAGCAATCGGGATGGTGATTTTGTCTGGGATCGCCGCAAGGGGCTTCATCTTTTTCATCGGGATGACGAGGCCGAGAAAGACAAAAAGCATCCTGAAAATATAGCCTGGGCCGAAATTGAAAAGCGGGCGAAAGTCGCTGAAAGTAAGCGGCTGTTCTATGTTGCACTCACGCGAGCGCAGGAAGAGCTTCTGCTGGTATGGCGCAAAGAAAGTTCGGTAAAAAGCGTATCGGATGAGCCCTTTTTGCAGGATAACTGGCGCGCATGGATCGAGAATACCGATCTTCCGGTAGAACGGATGTTAAAGTCGGTAGATGCCAATGCGATTGGCGGCCAGACTTCGAATGATGCCCGCCCCCCTCGTATCACGCGTCCCGAATTCGTAAACAACTTCAATGCCTTCCGACCTAGACATTCGCCGACCGAGTGGATGCTTTTAAATCAATGCGAACTTCGTTATCAAAAGAAACACCTTCAGGGGTTGATGGAAGATGAAGTCAAAGGACGAGATTGGGTGAAGGATGAAAAAAACGAACCCGCGCCGAGTGGTGACGGAAGTGTTGCCGAAAAGGGGAGTCGCGTACACGGGTTGATCGAGCGCGAGGCCTGGGACGAGCTGCACGAAGAATTGGGCGATGGAGTTACAGAAAAACTTCAGGAAATTTTAGAAACCACTGCTCGAAGTGGCACAAAAGTTTATCGGGAGTTTGGTTTTGAAATACCATTAAGCGCAGATGAAGCGCTCGTCGGAATCATGGATCGACTCGAAGTCGATGAGACTGAAAAAACCATTCGGATCCGCGATTATAAATGGACGAATTCTGCTCGAAAACCGGCTGAATTAATCGAGCAGTACGCGCTTCAGCTGCGCCTTTATGCCTGGGCTGCTTCGAAGATGCTGAGCTTCAAACCCGAGAAGATTGTGGCTTCCCTGATTCACCTGACTCGAAATGACGTTCAGGAAATAACTCTGCCGGCGTTCCAGGTGTCTGAAGTTGAGGTGCAGGAACTTTTTACACGTTCAAAAAACGCTTTAAAACGCTTGAATTATCCTCAGGGCGATCAAAATCAGCCTAATCGACAAGACAATTGCAAATACTGCGAATTTCAAACCACTTGTCCTGCGTTTAAATCGTGATACACTGGGGTCACGCATATGGCAAAAGGCATCAGTAGTAGTAGCACCGCGGAGTACTTTTCAAAAAACCTTCAGCAAGTCGGATTCTCCAGTCCCACCAAGGCGGTGTTAACCACTTTGAAAGAGGCTGTCGACAATTCTCTCGATGCTTGCGAAGAACATGGAATCCTTCCTGAGCTTCGAGTCGAAATCGAAAAGCTCGGAGCAGGTTCCCTAAAGAATTCAGAACGTATTCGAGTATCTGTCGAAGACAATGGCCCAGGTATTGACCAAGACGACCTTCCTAAGGTTTTCGGAGAGTACCTCGCATCCTCAAAATTTGGTCGTGGGCGATGTACCCGCGGTCAACAAGGAATCGGAATTTCGGCCGCCACCACTTGGGCCCAGCTCACCTGTGCCCAAGGTGCAAAAGTTACGTCCAAGACCAAGAACATGCGTAAAGCGGTTTCCGGCATGATCGAAGTCGACATTAAGCATAATAAAGGCGTGATTAAAAACCGCGAAACGTTTGATTGGGATCGTCCGAATGGAACCCTGGTTGAGTTCGTTTTCGACGGACGGATTCAGGTCAATGGAGACGCCGGTTTGCTCAATTATTTATTGGGTACGACACTGGTCAATCCGCATGTCACTCTTCATTACAAATTGCCAGATCAAGAATGGCAAACTGTCGAACGCGTCACTAAAGAAATTCCTAATATTCCAGAAGCAACTGAGCCGCATCCTCACACGATGAAGCTCGGAGAGTTCATTGCCCACTCGCATTTATTCGGACGCGTTAAGGTTTCTGCTTGGCTTAAAAAAGGTTTTAGCCGTGTTTCCGACATGGTCATGGACGAGATCGCCAAGAAAAAAGAAAACGGCATTCCGAAGTCGTTGTTCGATAAAAATGTCGATCAAATGACTGATGCCGAGTTTGGAAAATTATTTTCTGCGCTTCAAAATACCGAACTGAAGGCGCCATCAACTTCGTCGGTACTTTCGATCGGCGAAGATTCGCTTTCAAAAAGTATTCAACGCCTCGGAAAAGTCGATTTCTTTTCGGTGGTCACTCGCAAACCCACCATTTGTGATTTTAAACCCGTGCAAGTCGAAGTCGGTATCGCGCGCCTCGAAGTCAAAAACATGGAAGCCGATTCTCCAGTTCAATTACTTCGCTTTGCGAATCGTGTGCCGCTTCAATTCGACAAGTCTGCCTGCGCAATGTTTCAGGCAATCACCACTGTAAATTGGCGCTCGTACGGTCTTGCTCAACCGAAAGAATCACTGCCTTCTGGGCCTTATATCTTTGCGATCTCGGTTGTGTCGCCGTTCATTAAGTTTAAAAATGCTTCGAAAGAAACGGTCGATGCGTCGGACGAGCTGGTCGAAGAGATTCGCCGGGCATTGATGCAGGCTGGACAGAAGCTTTCTCGGTACATTCGTGCAGAACATAAAGCGAATGATCTCGAAGAAAAGTTAAAGTACATCGAACAATTTTGCCCGATTCTGGTCGAAGGCTTGGCGCGAATCACCGGAGCAAAAGAAGATCAGAAGAAGCGCGCTCGCGAAGGACTGGTAAAAATATTGGGCCGCGATACGAATGATGCAGCAAAAGAACTTTCGGTTGCGAACGAAAAATTAGAAGCGCAAGTCTCAAAAGACAAAGAGATGGAAGAAGAATAATTATGGCGATGACAACTCTGCGTAAAGGCGGAAAAAATCAGGGCATGATTCCTAAAGTCAGCAAAGAGCTTTGCTTACGCTTGCTGAATGATCTCGAAAAGGGCAAGCGCCCGGTTCTGCATGCGACCAAATGCGCTTTGGATAATGCGATTTACAATCACAAAGTAGGGTATCTGACTCCAGG
>CAIKYX010000114.1 GCA_903831745.1 Oligoflexia bacterium | reverse complement strand
GTCCACTTTGCAATAATTTTTCGGGTGGGGACAATTTTGTAATAAGCTCCTTTTTTGACCATGAAATTTCAGGATGAAACGGCAATCTCCAAGCCGCACACGGTGAGTTTCCTTCCGCTCACTTAACACTTGTTATCGCTTCCGACATGGTTGATGAAGTCTCTCTTTCCCTTCCACGTCGACTAGTCGGAAGTGATAACAACTCCACCTGCACTCTCGCAAATAAGGATGCTCAATCACAGTCAAGCAATAACCAATCAGTAAATGTTGTTTTGGTTGGTCAGCACAACTCAAAATATCCAATAACACTGCTTAACCAGGTCGCTTCTTATTGGATCTGCTACTTCAACACAATCGGAATAAACCACATCAATCAACAGTCTGATCTCTCAGGCTTCTAACCCACCAAAACTAAAAGGAGAATAAAATGACTAAGAAAAATACATCAAAAACTAATAAAGAAGTAATTGCTCTGGCTCGTAAGCAAGGCAAGCGAGATGGCAAGAACCAGGTACCTCGTCAAGATTGGGGACGTAATAGCGTTCCGTTTTTAATCCAATTGCAACGCAACTATGCAGCTCAGGGTCGTGAGTTAGACCTGGAGCTTGAACAAATGAAACTAGGCAGAGAAGCCCAAAAGATTGGTGCCTTAAAGACACAGATCCAGGAAAAGGGGCGCTCTTCCGCTATGGAAAAGAATCTTGAGCGAGCAGAAGTAGAACTTAATCGCCTCCAAGCACAATTAGATGGCGGCACCGACGAAGTACCAATGGCCAAGTTCGCTCGATTCAGAATGATTGGGAATGGCTTTTACCTCCCATTTCTATTTCTTCTATTTATCGGTGAGTACTTCATCACTGTCCCCGCTTTCAAATTCTTAATGGGTGAGCATTCAGGAACTGCAGCGCTTATAGCCCTTGCTGCTAGCGGTCTTTCGGTTGGTATTGCTCACATACTTGGAATTATTTTCAAATCAAAGTTTGATCGCACACGTCCTAAGGCAGGCCTGTTCAATAGCTTCTTCTCGGGTGTAGCTGTCTTCGTTGTGGTTTTGATAGTTTTCCTCTCAAACGTCCGTGCACGTTATTCACTTAATAGTTCAGGCAATCTCACCGGATTGAGCTCCACTGGAAAGCTTTATTACCTCTGGGCTTTCTATTCTGCATTCCAACTGACTTTCGTATTGGCAGGAATTGCAATCTCATTTATGCATTATTCTGAAATCGAAAGCGCAGTCCACAAAGCAAAGCGCAAGGTTTGGATGCTTCGACGCATGCAAACTCGACGTGATGCGGCAAAGTTTGCTTCAGGCGCTTCACTTGAAGAGCATGACATTGACACAAGTAAGCTGCTGGATCTTGAGCTTGAAGTTCTAGAAAGTAAGAAGATTTTACTCCGTGCACAGTATGAAGAAGCGGTCGCAGTTTATCGTGATTCAAATATTCATTCACGTCGTGACGAAATGAATGGTGCACATGCTTCCCTCCAACCATTGGAGTTGGACTTTCGAAGCTCTGAATTTGAAATCAGCCCTTCGGACTTTGCCAGAATCTAATGATTAATATAAAAATTTCACAAGCCAAGAAAGGAGTCGCAGTTCTTGGCTTGGTGGCAATCGCTTTTATTGCGAGCGCCTCGCTTCATATTATTCCGTCCAATTTCGTCTCTGGAATTAGCTCCTGTGGAAAATTGAAGCATCAGATTCTTTCAGAGGAGCAAATAGGAAAAGTTTTATGGAGTGATTACCACTCAAATTGGAGCTACCATCTCCAAAACCCAAACGATTTAAGTAATAGTAGCTCCCTAATAAACTCACTTGTAAATGTATTCCAATCGGATCAAAGGATCTATGACTTTGCATACGATAAGTCGGAATGCTTTTCACCAACAAAAAATGCCTATGTCAGAACTCAAAAAACTGAAACCTCGCTAGTTATCAAAAATCTGAAAACTTGGATTAATTCGGGAAGACTTTTTGATCAAGACTTTTATCCCGAGTATTCGTCGTTTTATGATGACTCGAGCCCGAGCCCATCCCCAACTTTTCACGCTTCATCAATTTAAGGAGGAATTAAAATGAATTTTCAAAATGCTGTGAAGTCAGGATTTAGTAATTATGCAAATTTTCGTGGGCGAGCGCAGAGATCAGAGTTCTGGTACTGGGTTCTCTTCTTTTGGCTATCAGTTGCTGTTGCGGAGGTCCTCGATGCTGCCTTGTTTCCGGGAGTTTCGGGGAGTAACAACCCTGGCCTCGAACTCTACGTATTGCCCTTAAATCTTGTTGGGTATGCGCTTCTTATTCCAAGCATTTCTGTATTTGTCAGAAGACTTCACGATATCGATCGAAAAGGCTGGTGGTGGCTAATTACTTTTATTCCATTTGGAGGATTAGTCATGCTGGTTTGGCTTTGCTCAAAGGGAACTCAAGGAGTCAACCGATTCGGAACTGATCCAACTCCATCTACTGAACCTATGTCATAGGTTGCCCTGGGCGTAACACCAGGTAAACATGACCTTGCAAGGTGAAGCTATATGATAACTAGCGCTTTGGGCCATCGGCATATGTGCGATCAATGAAATCGCTTGTTTGTCGGTTTTTGTATAGCTCTTGAATTTGTTGATAGGTGATGTACCTGCTGCTTCCAAACTTGACCGATGCAATTTCTCTTCGAGAGATCCAGGCGTAAACTGTGGAGACTTTGACGCCGCAGAGGGCGGCGACTTGGGTGGGTGTGTAGCGGATTTCCAAAATTTTTACCTCCTCAGGGAATTATGACTGTGATCTGCCTCACAATTGGCCTAAATTCGGCCAGAAATGGGCTTCTGGCGGCTTTTTGACGTGATTTTGAATCCATGTATGGGAAATTGAACATATCACTTCCATTTCGGGCTTCAATGGGCTTTTTTAAGTTGGTCCTGTTTTTCTGGATTTTGCCGTTTCGCCGCAATTCGCTCAAGTTCCTTTTCTAAAAGTTTGTCGGCGAGCTTGTCAGCCTCTGGACTTGGCACCAAAGCTAAAGCAACAGGGTGCAGGCTAGTGAATCGATATACGTACATTTTCCAAAGTTGGTCTACGTTCGTAAAGAGCAATATCTGCCCATCAGCTTCAAGCTGGCGGAAAAAAAGTTCAATCGCCGCAACTTCAACAATTCCATTTGTGGCGTACTTACGGCGAATCTGCGTGAAGGCCGCCTTGATCTTGCTTTTAGATACCGAAAATCGAGCAAGGTGGATGAATTGCTGTGCATGGTCAGCAAACTCATAGCAAACATCAGTGACTGACCATGATTGTCGGCTTCGAATATGCCG
>CAIKYX010000113.1 GCA_903831745.1 Oligoflexia bacterium | reverse complement strand
CCTTCAGGGCTCGGGCAAGGGGGGTGGCGGTACGGCTGACACTCTTCTCGGTGGCCTGGGTGAAAAGGGGCGGGGCGGCGGTAAGGTTGGTACCGGTCTCGGCGCTGAGGGAACCGGATCAGGAATTGTCGGTGGCAAAACCCGAATCGAACTTCGAACCGGCGGTGGCGATGAAACGATAGTCGTTGGGTCCATCGATCGTGATGCGATCGATGCGGCGATTAAAGCTCATCAAGACGAGATCCTTTATTGTTATAATCGCGAGGTGAACTCGGGACATCCGAGCTTATCGGGTAAGGTGATTGCGGCCTTTGTCATTGGTGGTTCAGGTCGCGCCTCGCAACTTTCGGTGGCTTCGAGCAGTATGAACAGTCCTAATGCCGAGAATTGTATTTTAAGAGTGCTGGCTCGTATTCAGTTTCCACAACCTGCGGGTGGAGTACCGGTCATCATTAAGTATCCGTTCCATTTTTCTGCTCAAAAATAAGGAAAATCGGTTCCATTTGGGGTATGATCACCTTTATGGAAAACACAAACACGATTCATTTTGAAGGCGATAAGCCCGAGTGGTTTTACGCCGTGGGTGAAAAATATCGCGGGCCATTTAAAGCCGCTGAGATTTACCAGAAGCTTCAATCAAAAGAGTTGAGCTGGATCGATTATCTTTACCGAGAAAAAGAAGGAAAGTGGATTCGTGTCGCTGATCACGATGTGTTTAAACCGATGCAAGCGGCTCCGCCTAGCCCAAAACCGAATCTTGCTCCGCCTCCGCCTCCAGTAGCGGATGAGATCAAATGGTTTCTTTATCAAAACGATGCGCAGACGGGTCCTTACTCTACGACTGAACTTCGTAGGCTTGTGCAAAGCTCGCAAGTGATCGATGGCGCCTTCGTGTGGCAAGAAGCGTTTTCAGGATGGAAACTTGCAAACGAAGTGAATGAATTAAAAGTAGAAGTGAAACCTTCAATGCCGACGCCTCCGCCTGTGCCGGTTTCAAAAGCGTTTGAGCAAAACCAGTCGCAAAAGCAAACGCAATCTCAAACGCCGTCTGACAAGCGAACGGCGCCTCGTAAGCCACTCGTAGCTCAAGTTTATGCAACCAATCTTTCAGCGCTGATCACTGGCATTTGTCGAGATATCAGTGTGGGTGGAATGCAAGTCCTGACCGATCATTTGCCGGGTCCTGTAGGCACGTCGATTCGATTGAATGTGACTCCGCCGAGCGATACAGGCCTCAGCCCGTTTGTTGCTGAAGGAGTGTTGGTTCGTATCCTCGAAGACCAACGAGGATTTAGTTTTAGATTTACTCAAATTTCTGAAGACTCAAAACATTCGATTGAAAGATACATCTCATGATTCAGCCTGAAGGGTTTCCGCCATTGCCAGCCGATTTTGAATACGATACCGAGATTCATGAATCCTTAGATAAGGAACATGCAATTTTTATGAACGTGTTTCGTAAGAAGGACGTCGCGCCCAAAAGAGCATTACTCATCGTGCACGGATTAGGCGAACACGGAGGCCGTTATCAGCATTTTGCTCATTATCTTCATGATGTTTATGATTTGATCCTCGCAGTTGATTTGCGTGGACATGGGCGATCAGAAGGTATTCGTGGCCACGTCGAACGGTTTGACGAATACATTGATGATGTGTTGCTTGCATTCGAAGTCCTGCAGCGAAAAACGACGGCGGATACGCGCCTCGATCTTTTTGGGCACAGTATGGGCGGCTTAGTCGCTTTCAGAACCTTGTTCTTTCGACCGGATCTTCCAATCCAGCACGCGATCATTTCTGGACCTGCGGTGGCGAGCAAAGTGCCTGTGCCCTTGGTGAAAGAATTGGTGGGTCGATTTCTTTCTAAAGTGTGGGGATCCTTTCAGATGGAAACAGGCATTAAGCCTGAATTGATTTCGCATGACCCGCATGTGGTGCAAGCCTACATTAAAGACCGTTTGGTGCATTCTAAGGCGACGCCTTCGTTTTATTTTAGCATGATGGATGTCATGGCCGAGCTCATTGAAAAATCAATTCAGCCCAAGGCCGATACCAAATTGCTTCTGCAGCTTGGTGGCGAAGACGAGATCGTTGATATCGAAGCCGGTAAAAAGTTTTTTGAAGACATGAAACACACGAACAAGAAATCAATTGTGTACCCAGGTCTTTATCACGAAGTTTATTTCGAAACGACCAAAGAACAGGTGTTCGAAGACTTCAGTCGTT
>CAIKYX010000112.1 GCA_903831745.1 Oligoflexia bacterium | reverse complement strand
GGCAGGCGGGCAGGCCGATGCACTGGTCGAGTTCCTCACGCAAAAGAAAGCCCCGCTCGATATTGCCCGCGAATATAAACTCATTCGTCCTTCTCAAAAAACGGATGGCGATTTTGACTTTTTCCGTGAACGTCTTCTCTTTCCGCTCATTGATATCCGCGGTCGCATCTGTGGATTTGGCGGACGAATTCTACCCTCGGTCGATGCCAGACCTTCTGAGAACAAGCTACCAAAGTACATGAACAGTGCCGAGAGCGATCTCTTTCAGAAATCGAAGTACCTCTACGGTCTGTTTCAGGCCACTCCATTCATTCGTGAAGAAGAGTGTGTGATCATCGTCGAGGGATATTTCGATGTCGTTTCGCTTCATCAGGCGGGAATCCAGAATGTGGTGGCCACTTGCGGAACTTCGCTGACCGAAGAGCACCTGAAAATCCTCGCGCGCTTGACCAAAAAAGTGATCGTATTTTTCGACCAGGATGCAGCGGGTATCTCGGCCACGGTCAAAGCGATGGAGCTGGGTCTCAAGACCGGTGTTCTGCTTTACGGAATCCAGTACGAGAGCAAGCTCGATCCGGACGAGTTTTTACTCGAAAATCCGACCGTAAATTTGGCCAAAATGAAGGAATGGATCCAAAAACCGTTTCCTCTTCTGGATCACCTGATCGAACAGTCCCTGGTCGAAAGTGCACAGGATATCGAAAAGCGTTCGCAAGCGGTTAAACAGATCGCGGTCTGGCTCACTGAGTTTACTGATAGTGTAGGAAGGTCGCTTCGCGTCGATCAGTTGATTCAAAAATGGAGGATTCCGCCGGCTGCATTTGGGGTGCTTGCGCAAAATTTATCCCGCTCGCCCGTGGCAGCGCAGAGACCGCAAGCTCCACAAACCAGAGCCCCAGTGTCGCAGTCTCAAGCGCCGCAAGCGCCCGCAAAAAGACGCGGTCCGATTTCATCTTACGATCGACAATTGCTGCAATTCCTCGTTAAATTCAATGATTACGGTGGATTCTTTCTCGAGGCAAAAAAAGAAATTCCTGAAAAAGATTCACTCTCTGTCATCTTTAGTGACACCGAAATTCAGAACTGGGTCGAGCAGATTGTTCAAGACCCAGCCGGATTCTCGAAGCTCAAGCTTGCTCCCGAGACATTGATGCAAAGTTCGATTTCACAAGAGTTACAGTCAGTTATTATCGAGGGTTTGCTGCAAGAAGGCGTTAAGGGCGATGTAAATCAACTACAAGGTTTGTTGAAAAAAGGCATCCATAGAAGTTGGGCACGATTTTCGCAACAAGTGAAGGCGGAGATGGTGGCTGCAGATTCGCAGCAAGATGCTGAAAAATTTAGGGAATTATCCGAACAATTCCTTGACCTACAACGAAAATTAAAGGATTTTGAAGATTCATATGTCTCAGGAAAATCAAGCGACAGCTCTAGCGAGTAAGTTTAATAAGAACCATAAAGATATCAAAAAGCTCCTCGATCTCGGGGTGCAGCGTGGATTTTTGTCCTTCGTAGAAGTGCATGAATTATTACCACCCGAATTGGTGGCGCCAGCCGACATCGATGAAGTAATGATTTTGCTCGCCGAAAACGAAATCGAAATTACCGACGGACGTCGTCGTCCTGATGCCGAAGGCGAAGAAGGCGAAGATTCATTACTCGAAGATCTAGCGGGTCCTGAAGTTCCGGCCGAAGAAGAACTTCAAGCCGACGAATCGGGCGATCTGGTTTCAACTGCCGAATACGCAAAAGGCACCGATCCGGTTAAACTTTATCTCAAAAAAATGGGCTCAGTATCGCTTCTGACCCGTGAGGGCGAAGTCGAAATTGCAAAACGAATCGAAGA
Source organism: Oligoflexia bacterium (assembly GCA_903831745.1). Lineage (GTDB taxonomy): Bacteria > Bdellovibrionota > UBA1018 > UBA1018 > CAIMNF01 > CAIMNF01. The sequence continues at coordinate 18,595 of CAIKYX010000112.1, read as the reverse complement.
AGGCGAGCTCGAAATTCTTCGTGCGCTCTTGGCTTCACGTCTCGGAACCATGGCGATCGTCGAATTAGGCGAGCGTCTCGAAACTGCCAAGACCAAAGTCAAAGACGTCATTCGTGGTGTAGAAGACGAAGTGTCTCCTGAAGACGAGAAGGAATATCTCGATAAGGTCATCAAGGCCGTATCCAAGGTTAAATCCCTTCTCGCGTACCAAGAAAAAATGGACTCGAAATTGGTGGGCCCTGAAGCACGTAAAACCGCTGCTAAAGAAAAAGAAACCATCCGTACCGAGATCAAGAAGCGCGAGCGTCAGGTCGAGAATGCGTTCGAAAGCATTGCGTTTAACCGTAAGACCATCAACGTATTGTCTGCGCAGATCAAGGACTACTGGACTCGTGGTCGCAATGAAAACGAAGACCGTAACAAGATTTATCAGTACCTCGGCGTCAAAAACGGCGACGAATTTGCAAAAGTAGCAGAAGAAGCTAAAACTCCTGCCAAGGTTGCAGAAATTTGCAAAAAATACGACCTGCCTGAAGCCAAACTTCAGCAATTGATTTCTCAAGAAGACGAAGCGGTAAAGAAACTGATGCGTCTCGAGAGCGAGTCGGGTGTTACCGTAGATGAGCTGAAGCGCATTAACGAAAGCCTGATGATTGGCGAGCGCAGAGCCGACGTAGCGAAGAGCGAATTGGTCGAGGCGAATCTTCGTCTCGTGGTTTCAATCGCCAAAAAATATACCAACCGTGGTTTGCAATTCCTCGACCTGATTCAAGAGGGCAATATCGGTTTGATGAAAGCGGTCGACAAGTTCGAGTATCGCCGCGGTTACAAGTTTTCGACTTATGCCACTTGGTGGATTCGCCAAGCGATTACCCGTGCGATTGCCGATCAGGCGCGTACGATTCGTATTCCGGTGCACATGATCGAGACGATCAACAAGTTGGTTCGTACTTCTCGTATGCTCATGCAGCAATTGGGTCGCGAGCCACAGCCAGAAGAAATTGCAGTCAAGATGGAAATGCCGGTCGATAAAGTACGTAAAGTGCTCAAAATCGCCAAAGAGCCAATTTCTCTCGAAACTCCGATTGGTGAAGAAGAAGATTCGTCATTGGGTGATTTCATCGAAGATAAAAACATCATCAATCCGTCTGAGGCAGTAATCAGCTTGAATCTTTCAGAGCAGACCCGTAAGGTTCTGTCGACCCTGACTCCTCGCGAAGAGAAAGTACTTCGCATGCGTTTCGGTATCGGCGAGAAATCTGACCATACCCTCGAGGAAGTGGGCCAGGATTTCTTCGTCACCCGCGAGCGTATTCGTCAGATCGAGGCGAAAGCACTCAGAAAGCTTCGTCATCCAAGTCGTGCGAAGCTCCTCAAGGCTTTTACAGATTAATATTAGTTAAACGATAGTGATAAAACAACTTCGGGAACGTCCTCGCCCCAATGGGCTGCGGATTGTTCCCGAAGTTGTTTTATCACTATCGTTTATCTAATACTGATCTGTGTAAGGCGCGCGAAGGGGGCGTGGGGAGGGGAGCGGGTGGAGTGAACAGAATATTACCGTTCATGAAACACCGATTCTAGATTTCATGTATATTTAGCCCCCTATGCTGATCAAAGACCTCGCTCCTCATGTCTATAGGCAAAGGCTTCTTATTGAAGGCTTTTATGGAATTCAGGTCACTGAAAAAACAATCGAAAATTATTTTATAAAAATCACCGATGAGCTCGGGCTAAGAATGTATGGCAAGCCGATTATTTTTTCTCCTTCGAGTCTAGGAAAAGAAGAAAATCAGGGGTTCGACGCATTTGTTCCTCTCATCGATTCTGGAATTTCCGTCTATGTCTGGTCGAGTGCGAAGTTTTTTTCGGCAATTATCTACACCTGTAAAGGGTTCGATGAAGAAAAGGCCAAGCGTATCACGCTAGAGTTTTTTGAGCTCGGACCGGTTGAATCACTCGGATTTTGATTTTGACCAGGCTATGCCTAAGTAACTTACTGATGATCATTTTTCACTATTACCGGCCGGTCTTGGGTATATGGTTTTTTTAAAGTGATTTATCGGAACGTCCTCAGCAACGGGCTAAAGCTAGATTTTTCCTGTGCGTGTACAACTTTTTCGGTTGCCTGACGTAAAGTATCTTGAATTTCGAGTGTAGAAAGTCATTCGAAATTGACAGACGATATAGGTCGTCTATAGTATTTTTTACAGTGAGTTTGTTTAAAAGGTATTTTGCACCAGTGTTATTTTTTCTCTGCAGCCAATGGTGCTTCGCGGGAAACATTGCTGTTTTGGTTTATGTCGAGGATCCTCCTGAGTTTACCGTAAGTCGCCTCATCGAAACCAAAACGTACTTTAGTGAGAATTTTCCTGAGATCGACTTGCGAGTCATTCATCTGGTACGTATCCGTAAGGCCGAAATCGAAAGACAGGTCATTGAAGAAAAAGTTGCGGCATTAAATCTTACGAACGAAAAAATAACGACGGTGATGTTTGCGACTCATGGTGGTTCCTCAAAAACCGAAACCATCCTGGGCGGTCTGGGAAATTTTAATACGGAAAATAAACCCTTTGAGGGTCTTGAAACATTATTTGCGTCATTGAAGCCCCATCTTTCGGATCACTTAAGTATCGTAATGAATGCTTGTTCTACCATGTCAGGTGGAAATGATTTTGCGATCAAGAGAATCGAAGCTTTGAGTGCTTGGCTTAAACAATTTGGCGTAAATGAAATCTGGGTTTGGGGCGCGCTCAGGAGAATGGCGCCGAGAGCGCCTGGAAGAACGTACCTCGCTCATTATCTACAACCAAAATACTTTTTGGGTGCGTTGGTTTTAGGCGCTATCACTGGAACGGGTTTTTTTTATCAACCGGGCCAATCCATTGGCCAGACTCTGTTACAGACATTTTTAGGAACTGCATGGAACATAGCTGCATTTAGTGCATTGTATAGAGCAACAAGTTCGGATCAAGGGCTTTTAGTTCATGTTGCTGCGAGCGGTACTCAAACAGAAGACTTGGCTTTATTTAAAAACGGATTCGTTCAGAAAACATTCTGCACCTTTATTTCTACTCCGCGGCCATCAGCGCAATAATCCTCTCGCTATCCATTGCCGACAGTGTGTCCCGAATCTCCAAAAAAATCGATATATGAGCCATAAACTCGCGGGCATCTTTTCTCATTACACATTGCCCGTTGAATCGGTATTAACCCCCTGTTAGTTTTTTATTAAGAAAAGCGAAAGGAGTTTATGGATAAACAACAACTGCGATTTTTGCCAGTCATTCTGATTTTGTTGACGGGGGGCTGTGGTTTTTATCATGCGAATTCGGACTCGAACTCGGCAACCCAAGCGATAGATCAGGCTACGCTCAGCAAGAATCAATTGGCTTACGGGGATGTTCAGTACATTTTCAATAATTCTTGCGTGAGCTGTCACAGTAGTGCGTCACCGAGCGCCGGAATTGCCACGGATAATTACAACAGCGTGAAAGCGAATTTAAGTCTCATTTCTTCGGCAATTGCAAATCAGGTAATGCCGCCGAAAAGTGGCAATCCGTTGAGTTTGTTAGAGCTACAGATCATTGCAAAATGGGTGGCGCAAGGGGCTCCTCAATTTGCGAGTTCTTCTGGTGGAGGCGGAGGAGTTCCTACGCCGACACCGGCATCTGGAACAATTACTGCGAGTTACCAAAGTATCAGCAAGAATGTTCTGTTGCCCTCGTGCTCAGGTTGCCACAGTAATTTCTCAACGTACTCGTCGGTTAAAGCAAACATCAGTTCGATACAGGATGCTTTGTTGATCAGTAAATACATGCCTCCGAGTGGGGCACTTCCTGCTGCTCAACTTCAGGCGATCTCAGATTGGATAGCGGCTGGTTCGCCGCAAAATTAAACCATGAAAAGGAGTAGTGAATATGAACAGAATAATTAAAACAGTGAGTCAGTTGGTGTTGTTCTTTGCAATAGGTGCAAGTCCGGCTCTCGCCTCGACACCCAAGAAAGCAATTGATGAGACGACATTCAAGGAAGATCGGGGGCACGTTGATTTTTATGTCACGGGTAAGCCCAGCATGCTTAAAATTCACGGTACCAATGATGCTTTAAAGGGTGCGCTCGTGATTAAAGGCAAGACTCTGAGGGGCAAGTTCATTATTCCGATGAACGAGTTTGCAACAGGCATGACGCTTAGAGATGAGCACCTTAAAAATAAAGCCTTTGAGGTAAAAACTTATCCGGATTCGCAGCTGACCTTGAACCCTGTAGATTTAAAAAACATGACTGGGGATACGGTTGCGTTTACCGGAAAGCTCAAATTTCATGGGGTAGAGAAAAATGTCTCGGGCCAAGTGAAATTGCTCGTGCAAAACAAAGAAGTAAGTCATCAGGCAAGTTTTGCGATCAAGCTCACCGACTTTAATATTCCACCTCCTGAATTTGCAGGGATGAAAATTCTCGACGACGTGACGATACAGGTCGATGGCAAAGCATTACAGCTTTGATGAGTAGGGATAAAAGATCTCAAGTTGTCGAAAATTCAATTTCTGCTCTATGCATTAGATGCCTCATTACGGGAAGATGTGACTCGAATTGATTAGGCGTTCTGTTTGCTTAATCTGATTTCATAATATGAATTGAATCGATCGTGATTTTCTGCTACGCTCGCAATTGAGAGTACGGGACACCAGCCACACTGGGGTAATTCCTCGATTGGAGCGTATGAAGAAACAGAAATTATTTTTTCTGGTCATCTTACTGACTGCATTTGGAATCGGCTGCGGTTTTTATCATTCAAAAAGTGGAGATAATTCGGCCCGTCAAGCTCTTGATCAAAAGACATTAAATAAGAAGAGCCTCGGGTTCGAAGACATTCAGTATATCTTCAATAACGCGTGCGTGCACTGTCACAACGGAGCTAATCCCAGTGGCGGAATATCCGTCGATAATTACGACAGTGTTAAAGCGAGCGTGGGGACAGTTTGTTCCGCCATTACGAGCTTGTCGATGCCTCCTCGAAGCGCAAATCCGCTGACTCCAATTGAGATTCAAATTATTGCAAAATGGGTGGCGCAAGGCGCACCCGAATACCCAAGTCCGACGGGTGACCCAATTCCTACGCCTACGCCAGGCGAAATCAAAGCGACTTATGCCAGCATCAGGCAATTAGTATTGGTGCCGAGTTGCATCGATTGTCATAACGCTTCAACGCATAAGGGGGATATTGATCTTTCAACTTATGCGGGCGTGAAAGAAAATATAGATAAGGTTCACAATGAAGTGGTGGTCGAGCAATCCATGCCTCCTAAGTGGCCTTTGTCAGCGGATCAAATTCAAGCGGTCGCAGATTGGATTGCGGCGGGTGCACCAGAGGGCGACGCGCCAGTAGAAGTTCCAACACCCACTCCAGCACCGACCGGTGCTCCTCCCGTGTTGTCTGCAACCTATTCAAGCATTCATGATCAGATTTTTGTGCCGAAGTGTATGAGTTGTCACGGTGCAGACGGCAAGGCGTCGGATGTGCCGCTTGAGCCTTATAGTGAACTGATTGCGCAGACCGATGTGGTTTCTGCTGGTGATGCAGAAAGCAGTTCTCTTTATACCGAAACGTCTAAGTTAAAGATGCCACCTAAAAAGTCGGGTCCGCCGCTGAATAGTGTTGAGATCGAAACGATTAAAACCTGGATTAACCAAGGAGCAAAAAATGACTGAGAATAAAATGGTAAACATTGCATTAAAATCGGCATTCATTCTTGCGTTAGTTTCAAGCACGGCGTTGGCGTCAAAACCAGTTAAGGCAGTGGATGAGACTGCTTTTGGCGAAGCGGGTGGGCATGTAGATTTCTTCGTCACCGGCAAGCCGAGCATGCTAAAAATTCATGGCACCAATGACGCGTTAAAAGGAAACTTGGTGATGAAAAACGGCGTACTGAGTGGTGTGTTTAATATCCCGATGAAGGAATTTGTTACCGGAATGACTCTTCGAGATGAACATCTTAAAAATAAAGCGTTTGAAGTGAGTACTTATCCAGATTCGTTGTTGACGCTAGACCCTGTGAACACGAAAAACATCTCAGGCGAGTCGATTGCGTTTACCGGAAAACTAAAGTTTCATGGTGTCGAGAAAAATGTTGCTGGACAAGTAAAGCTGCTAGTGCAAAACAAAGAAGTGCAGCATCAGGCGAGTTTTACGATCAAGCTGACGGACTTCAATATTCCACCTCCTGAATTTGCGGGAATGAAAATTCAAGATGACGTCACGATTAAAGTGGATGGCAAGGCAATCCAGCTCTAAATAAAACAACTGCAAGTATGCTGAGGAGCGCTCATCATGATACTGGCATTATTTTTATTCCTTCAAACCAATCTCTTTCAACAGTACTCTCAGGCATTTCCGGAAATGGTGCGCGATGGGTATGTGAACTGTAATACCTGTCATATCAGTCTGAACGGGGGTGGCCTCCTGAATGACTATGGTCGTGCCATCATTCGAGAAGAACTTTCGATCTGGAAGAGCAGCGATGAAAAATCGCGAGAGCAGGACTTCTTGTATGGAGTGCTTGACGATGCCCCGATTTCTAAATGGTTAAAATTAGGTGCCGACGTGAGGTCGGTATACTTTTATCAGAACGATGAGTTTCACAACTCAGGGCAGACCATTTTCATGCAGGGCGATTTCGAGGCGGCTGCGACGTTCGGAAGATTTACCATTCTGGGCGATTCCGGGGTAAAGCAGGATCCTGGAAAAAATGCGGAATACATTTCGAGGCGTCATTGGATCGGTTATGCGATTACGGATGAATGGAATATTCGTGGCGGAAAATTTGAGCCTACCTATGGAATTAATACGCCGGAACACGTAACGCTGACTCGTGACCCTTTGCATTTGGGGCAAGGAAACGAAGGATACAATCTCGAACTGAGTCGAATCACAGAGCAATGGAGTTTGTTTGTCTCTGGTTTGTTCGGGCGTCCTGATGATTCGAAACTGAAGCCGATTAAGGATAAAGGATTTGCAGTTCAGGGTTCTTATTCGCCGACCGAAAAGTTGAAATTCGGTGTGAATACTTTGTACGGTTCGACTGATTTAAGTAAGCGCTGGTTGCTTGGTGGTTTCGCAATTCTAGGAATCACACACGAGCTTTTGTTCATGACCGAAATGGATTACCAGTACAAAGACACACCGGTAAAAGGCTTTGCTTCGACCCAGAAGCTTTCGTACGAGCTGATTCCCGGACTTTGGGCATTCGGGGTTCAGGAATACGGCAAGTTTGATTTTAACAACGATCTTTCGCAGGATCAGGTTTATGGGGTTGGGCTTCAGGCGTTTCCTCGAGCGCATTTTCAGTTTGATTTTCAGTATTCGAAAGCAAAGACGCCGGCCTATTCAGCGCAGTTTTACGATACGGCTTGGCTAATGAGTCATGTTTATTTCTAGGTAATAACAAGCGCGGCTACCTCCTGCCGAAGATAGCCGCGATGAGATCTCATTTTTTTTCGTAAACTAGAATGTAAATCCACATGCTTTTTTCAAGAAGGGCTTGAATTCAGCATCGGTCTTGAATAGAAATACCGGATTTTGACTTTCAGTTCGGTTGAAAAGCTTAGTTGCCGCAATCTTGCAAGATTTCTTACCTTGTACTACGACCGCTGTGGCGCCCGTTTGTGGAAGACCTCCTTGGCGATCGATGCGAAGCATGATGCCGCTTCCGGTGTATCCGATGCCCGCAAATTTTCTTACCGTTTTGTCAGGATTTAGATCTACTTCGCCAATTTCTTTCAGTGCGCCGCCAGTAACTATCTTCGACTTTTGGTCATAGGTTACGTTTTCTCCGGTAGGCAGAACCACCGTAAACTCGCGGCTTCCGCTTTCCTTGTCAGGCCATTGGATTGCAGGCAAATTGTTTCTCGGAAAGAAATAGAACGCCGAAAACATAAGTTGAGAAGTATAGCCGTTAGGCTGATCGACGATTTCGAGATGGATATCCTGAGTGGCGCGATCACTGAAGTGAAGTTCCCAATCTCGTGAAGGACCGCCGCCGAGTGGGTCACTTGGGGTAGGAAGTACGGTATTGCCGCCGCGATTCGTAAACGAAAAGCCGAATATTTTTTTACCTGCTTTAGTGGATTCAACCTCTAGATCATAGTCTCCAAATCGAGGAGACCCGGATTGAAGGTCATAGTTCACTTCGGCTCGGGTGGCATCCTGATCAGGAACCGTCACCAGGCTTTCGGTGGGTGTGTCTCCTGCAAAAGCAAATGGGGTGGATAGTAATAGTACAACGGACAGAAAATTTCTCTCTCTTAATTTCATGCGCGCACCGTATAGTGCGATGCGTAATGAGTCAACTAAATTAATTTAATGTAATTTTGGCCTGAATTTAGCGGGAAAGTAATAGTCGATAAAGATCAGTCTGGGCCAACTGAACGCTCTGGCAAGGGCCGGTGGGGGCCGCACAGAATGCCTTGAGATTATCCCAAAGGTTCTGGTCTTCGATCACATAGAGCGTGTGTGGACGGAATTGGTGGGCCGCCAATTCCATCGAAAGCGAATCCTGCTCGAATTTTCTGAACCGAGAACTTGCCCGCGCCAGAATCAAAGGGCCAATGGTTTTATGTTTCTCGAGCGCGAAAAAAACGAGCGGAGTGACGTGCACTGAGCCCGGTCGAACAAAAGAAATATGATCAAAATCCTTCTCGTTCCATGCTTCAGGAATGGGGCGGGCTGGGTTAGATAGCGTGTTCAGTCTGATATTCTGCGTATGAATCGCCTTCATGATGCCGGAGAGGTCGCCGAGTTGTACCAGCAGTAGCATCGCCAGTATCGAAGGGTGCGGCTTGCGCATCAGTATCAAGAAAAGTGCAAGGTATTCAATCGGCCAGAAAAAGCGACCGGTGGCCCTGGCGATTTTTCCGAATGCAAAAAGCAGCAGAAGTGTGGCCACTGCGTAGGCCGCTCGCTTGGCTTTCGAAGGCTCAAAATCCTTGATGTAGTAGAAAACAAAAACAAAGTAGGCAGGCACGGTAAACCACTCGCCAATGACCCACGGGCCAAAGCTTAGTCGAAAGCTTAGGCTAAGCAGAATCAGAAAAATAATGGCGCATTGATTCGGAAGTGTCAGTTTTCGAAAGGTTTCAGGGCGCAGGTACATCAGCGACAGGATGAGAAAACCCAGACCCATGTACTGAAAGCCTTCGCTCTGCAAAGGATTTGCAGTGGGCCAGATGGGCAACCAGGCAGGGTAAGGATTAGGATTAAAAAGAGCGTTTAGGTTCATCGAATAGAGGCCAAAGCCTCCTGCGGATGAATTTCCCAACGGAATCGTAAAGTAGCCATAGAAATAGGATGCGATGACGACTGCAACCGTGCAGATGAAAACCTGGAATCGCTTTTCTTTTAATCGGTCATAGAGGCTGGCAAAGGCAAAAAAACCTACGACAAAAGCCAGGTAGAAGTGAAGGCCTAGGGCGATGATGGTCAGGGCCGCCCAGGTAAAAACACTTCGCTTCTTCTTAGGATGAAAGGCGAGTGCTAGTGCCAGGAGCAAGATAAAATGAGGAAGTAGGCTGTAATGACGGGTGCCTTCATATCCGCGATTTAAAAAACTCGGAAGGGTGACCAAAAACACAGAACCGATCAGACTGTTCCACCAGTTTCGGGTATAGCGGTAAAAAAGAAAAAATCCAAGAGCACCTTGCAGGGCAAAACAGGTCAGAATCCAAATGCCGTGAAACTGATAGATGGATTGCATTCCTGGAAGAAAATTTAGGGCTTTGAGTCCGATTGAAACCAGCGGAGAGGAGTCGGTGTAAACGACTGAAGCCCCTTCAGGAAACGAATAGGAGTTGATTTGCCCGAGCGGCAAGTGCCAGGGTTCCTGATTGAAGAAATTGAAGCCGAAAAAGTAAATGCTCGAATCGCCGCTCAGTAACCACGAGAAATAGTGAGGGTGCAGGATTTCGATACCGTAGAGGTAGGCGAAAATGACGAATCCAAAGAGTGCGCTGATGAGCATTCCAGCTCGGGTCGGGGCTTTAAAACGAAAAAGTCTTCTCGTTGCGCTCATTTTTGTACCATTTTATAGGTACATGCTCTCCGGATCAATTTTATTTCGGAGCGTATCCAAGGTCTTTGAATTCGGTTCCGGAATGGTTTTTAGTTGGGCGGCCACTTTTAATGCCCACCCGCAGTTTTGCCTTACCTGATCTACTGTAACACCTTCGTAGATTTCGGTCAGGGTAAATTCGCCATCGACCATTTCGAGAACACCCAGGTCGGTAATGGCCTTGGTGGGGCCGCCGCCCGGAAGTTTTAGTTCTTGTCGGGTCTTGCCGAGATCTCGACTGGGTTTTGAAGATTCCATTCTAGAGCCCGGACTGGTCACGAAATCGCATTTTTCGACAAAACTCTTCGGCGACATTCTCATCATGATTAAGACACGCTGTGAGTGGGTGGCAATTTCACAAGCGCCGCCCGAGCCGGGTAGTCTGATCTTGGGGTTACTGTAGTCGCCAATGACGGTCGTGTTGATGTTTCCGAATTTGTCGACTTGGGCGCCGCCCAGAAAGCCCACTTCAATCAAGCCGCCTTGCAAGTAGCATTGAAAAATATCGCTTTGCGAAACAATGGCGAGTGAGTCGGTGACCAAGGTGGGATCGCCAATGGACACAGGAAGGCGGGCGGGCAAGGTACCGATAGTGCCACTTTCGTAAATCATATAAAGTTCGGGAGCATGAGTTGCTCTGGCCAGATTGCATGCGAGGTTCGGAAGGCCGATGCCGACGAATACAACTTCTTTGTCCTTTAGTTCTTGCGAAGCGCGAACCGCCATTCGTTCGCTAGGCTTGATCGCCAGAGGAGGCGTGAGATTAGTAGCCATAATCCACTCCTTCGCAGCGACGAGGTTTTGCTTTTAAGCGTTCAATCAAGTCGGTTCCCACTTTTGCGATATATTCTTTTCGGTCTTTTACGCCGTAGACAAATGCATCGAGATAATTCTTGTAACTTGCAGGGTCTCGCGAAATTTCTTCCCAATCGACATAGAATGCATTGTCGCGATCGTAATAGCCTTGGGCATAAGAAGGGTGACATCCCCAAGGTTCATGAACTACGTGATCAACGAGAATTCCTGGAATCAGCGTGCGATTCGGATCGCGGCGGATGATCGAGGTGTCGACAATTTCTTCGGCGACCACAATCAGGCGTTTTGCCGAGAAAGCGACTTCTTTTTGGGTGCCCATGAGTCCCCAGACTTGTGCGTTACCTTCGGTATCCGCACGTTGGACATGAATGACGGCCACGTCTGGATGAAGTGCCGGAACGGTCGCAAAAGTTTCGCCCGTATAGGGGCAGACGATCGATTTGATTTTTGGATTCGATTCGGCAATGTGAGTGCCTTCGTAATTTTTAAGCGGCCAAAACGGAAGTCCTGCGCTACCAGCCAGAGTTCGGGCCACCATGCCAAAATGTGAATATTCTTCGAGCTCTAATTTCGAAGTCGAATCTTTTTGTGAACGACGACGAAGTGCATGAAGGCTTCCGACTCCCGGGTTGCCGGCCCAGCTAAACACGAGCTTCTTGACCAATCCTGCTTCGATCAACTGATCGTAGACCAAATCCGGCGTGAGGCGAATGGCGGTTAGATCTTTGATTTCTTGCCGGATGATTTCGTGACCTGCGGCAAATGAAATCAGGTGGGTAAAACCCTCGATGTAAAGCGCACAGCCCGGTTTAACCGTGTCTTGAATCGCTTCTTTCATCGATACCAGTTTGTTTGAACTGATCTTAGGTTTTCTCATGCAGGCCCAAGCTCGCTTAAGCATTGATCTAGGATTTCGAGTCCGACTTTTACTTCGTCTTCGGTGATGATCAGAGGTGGGGCAAAACGAATGGTCGATTTTCCGCACGAAAGAAGCAATAGGCCCTTAGTGAATGCCAGTTGCTCGAGCTTCGACACGTATTCGGTCGCAGGTGATCCGTCTTTCTTGATGAATTCACAGCCGATCATCAAGGCCACTCCGCGAAGGTCGCCGATTGAAGAATGTTTCTTTTGAAGCTTTTTCAGTTCAGTCATCATGAATTCGCCAACGCTTCTGATTTCTGGCATTTTCTCTTCAATGATCGAAATGGTTGCAAGCGCAGCAGCGCAACAGACCGGGTTTCCACCATAAGTCGAGCCGTGGCTGCCTCGGCCCCAGGTCATGACTGAAGTCTTCGCAATGATGGCGCCGATCGGCATGCCGGATGCGATGCCTTTTGCAGTCAGGATGACGTCAGGGGTAACGCCGAGAGTTTCGGCCGCAAACATTTTACCGGTTCGCCCAATGCCGCTTTGTACTTCATCAAATACGAGCATGATCTTATATTTGTCGCAAACCGCACGGAGGTCTTTTAGAAACTTCAGTGCCGGCATGATGTAGCCGCCTTCACCTTGAATCGGCTCTACAAAGATGGCAGCCACTTCGTCAGGCGCAAATTGGCTGGTAAACAATTCTTCTTCGATCTTGTTTGCGCAAACGCAATTGGTCTCGCACCAACTTTTTTCGTGCGAGTACGCGCAACGGTAAGGGTTCGAATAAGGAAGGTGATAAACGTCTGGCAAGAGTGGACCAAAGTGTGCTTTTTGGGTTGCCTTCGATGCGTTCAGCGTAATGGCACCCATGGTTCGACCATGAAAGGCCCCTTTGAATGCAATGATTTTGCTGCGGCGAGTGTGGTAGCGCGCGAGTTTGATTGCGCCTTCGATGGCTTCAGTGCCTGAGTTCGTTAAAAATACTTTTGATTCGCCCATGGCAGGAACCGCTTTCGAGAGTTTCTCGCAGAGGCCGATCATGGTTTCGTAATAAAAATCAGTGCCGCAGATGTGCAAGAATTTTGCAGCAGAATCCTGAATCGCTTTTACTACTTTTGGATGAGCATGCCCAGTTGAAGCCACTGCTATGCCTGCCATGAAATCGAGATAGGAGTTTCCGTCGACATCGTAGATCCAAGAGCCTTCGCCCCGCTCGACGACGAGCGGATATTCTTTGATGTAAGAAGGCGAGGTGACGGCGTGATCGCGCTCGATGAAGGCGCGCGCTTTAGGGCCGGGAGTCGGTGTTTTGAATTCGGGACGACGAATTTTTGTCTCTTGCATAGGCGTTCAATGTAGCTGAATCACAAAGAAATATCAATCAAATCAACTAGAAAAGTCGTAAATAATCAGCGAGATCGGAGGTCTGATAGTTGACCTGTTTATACATATAAGCTATTTAATTAACGTGGAACTTCAGAACCTCATCCAGCAGCGAATGAAGCAGCGCTTGGTCGAAGCAAAAGCGAAGAATCCTCGGATCTCGGTGCGAAGCTTTGCCCGCACCCTCGATCTTCCTGCAAGTACAGTGAGCCTGATCCTCCTGGGTAAACGTACCGTTTCTGAAAAACTTGCAACAAAATTAGCCTCGGCCCTGAAGTTCGATCCGATCGAAACCAAAAGCCTTTCTCTTCAGCTTCAGACCCTTCGACTCGAAAAGCGAAAAAAACGGCTCGGCAGCCACTCGCCGCATGTAAAAAGTCGTGTGCTGGTAGAGTCACACAAGCCCACCGTATTCAAACTTTCGGATGAGCAATTTCGCTCGATTCAGGAATGGTATTATTTTGGAATCCTGAGTCTGGTGCAGACCGATGATTTTCAACTCAGTGATGAATGGATCGCACTTCGCTTGAACATCACCGCGATTCAGGCAAAAGAAGCGTTGAAACGACTCTTTGATCTGAAACTGTTGGTCACCGACAAGATCGGAAAGGTACAACGGGGTTATCAGACGATTCGTACTTCTGACGGATTAAACGACCCTCAACTCAGAGCAGTGCATCGTCAAAACCTAAAGCTCGCGAGCGACGCTCTCGAGAATGTTCCTTACGAGAAGGCCGATTACACTTCGATTAATCTTCCGGTGAATTCGAAAAAACTCGATGAAATGAAAGAAGTGATCCGCGAGTTCGAATTCGCGTTCATGAAGCAGTTTGCCTTAAAGCAGGGTGAAGGTGCCGATGAGGTCTATCGGGTCTGCGTTCAGGCCTTTCCGGTCACCCGAAGGCAGGCCAAGTAATGCAGTTCCGAAGACGCCTCGTGTGTTTTGGGTTTCTGTTGGGATTTTCTCTAGCGAGTTTTCAATTGGCCTTTGCACAAGAGCATACGGGTAATATCGATCAACCGCCGGCTGGGGGTGGGCAGCAACAGCAACAACAGCAGCCCCAGCAACAGCAGCACCAGGCCCAACAACAACAGCAGCAGCAACAACAACACAGACATTGGCCTTGGAATCTTCTTGAGCGTCATCAAAGTCAACAGCAGCAGCAACAAGCGCCAAAACGTTTTATCTTCGCAAAAAAAGTAGTTCGGGGAGATGAAGCGGCCGAGTATTTTAATAGTAATTCTGCTGAGGGGATTTTAACTGACCTCAGTGCTGAATGTACCGAACCAGTAAAGCAGCTCGCTTTCGGCCATCTTCCATCCATTTGTTTCGATCGCGGGCCAAATTTTAAGCACTCCAGCCGTTTTAAGTGCTACATCAGCACGTATCAGCTGATTTCAAAGACAAAGGCCCGATGGTTTAAGTGGTTTCACAATAAATGCGGCGGTGATGGCATTTATCCTGTATCCGATACAAGTTCCGATTCTGAGTAAGAAAAGGTCTTTCTGAATAATTAAATATGCTCTATTTAAAGCTCACCCGAAATGGAAAGGTGGGTTCTGATGAAATACATACTCTCTCTCTTATGGATACTTTCGGTCGGAAGCACGACCGTTCAGGCCGGCCCTACCGTTTCGGGTGATTATAAGAATTTTGACGAGCACGATTTTTCCCGGGTCGTTTTGAATGAAGGAGATGTTTTTCGTTCGCACGTGCAAAAGCTCACCCAGTGTAGGAGCAGTCAGCAGCAACAATCAGATCAAGAGTGCTATGCCGAAATTGTGGTGCACTGTCCGATTCTTCGACAAGTACAGCGGCAGCAGCTCTGTCAATCCCATGGGCCCTGTGAATCTTACTATCTCGAGCCCGGAAAGCTTTCGATCATCGAAGGATCGGATCACAAAATGGTGTTGGTGAGCTGCACGGCGCAAGTACCAGCACCGCAAGTTCAACGGCTAACCGTGCCGGCAACAATGGACTCATCAAAATTGGTCATTGAAACCATCTCTGTCGGCGAAAGCTTTGTCTATAAAGCAAATCAAACCTATACGCAGCAGCAACAGACTTACGACTCGTGTCTCGATATGGTCTTCGATTCGGTGGGCGCTGATGCGGTGGTAAAATGTGTCGATGGGCCAGTAGACGTCGAAGCTTGTCCTCGAAGGCAGGGGTACGATTATGCGGGTTATCTTGTGGCAAAAGGCAGAACTTCGCAGATCGAAACGAGTGACGGTAAGTTGCTGATGGTTTCTTGCAAGTAATCCCGCTTTGGAGGCATGATGAAGTTTAAGCAAATCATTTTAGTGGTCCTATCAGTTTTGGTGACACTCCCGACCTATGCTGAAGGAGTTTGTCGAGTATCGATTTCACAAGACATCTATTCGGATAGCCTATCCGTTGATGCGAAAAATCGAATCAAGTCAGCGGTGATTGCATCATTCTCTAAGCCGCGGAAACATTTTGAATTGGTAAAAGATGAGGACGCAGACTACCTGATTGAATTGACTTCGCTCGATAATACCGACTACCATCATGCCAATATTATCAACGCAATTGCGCACCTCGGTTTGTCTCATGCAAAGAACAAGGAGATGTTTAGTTATTCAATGCATTTTGGTCGTTTTAATCGACGTGGCAATCGAGAGAAGGCTTACTCGGAAGAGAATTTCGAGAGGGCGATGCTCAAAGCCATTCGCCGCATGGGTGATTGCGAAAATCTAAAAGAAATTGCCGCCGGAAATACACGGATTCGGCAATAGGAAGTCGGTCATGAAGTCACTGTTGCTCATATTGGTCCTCATGGTTTCAATGTGTCAGGTTCAAGCCGAGCCTTGTAGTTTTTCGATCACTGCTACCGGGCCTGTTACTCTGATGCCAAAGAATCAGGCAGAAGTGATTTCCGTCGTAGGTAAGCAATTGAGTTCATCAGGTTGCGCGTGGGTAAATGAGCAAAATGCAAAGTACCGGCTAGAGTTTGGCTATTGGTGTTTTCTGAATGCTCCGGTAAGGAATCCGTCGAAGCTATTGCGTTTCACACGCCATGTGTTTGATTTGGTGTTCGGACAAGAACAAGGAATCAATGCCCGGGTCAGACTTCGGGATGGATCTCTATTTTCTGAATATGAACATAGATTCTTCGCTCATCGAGTTACGTTTGAAGGAGTAGAGCGGGTGATGATGAAGCGGGCGGAACAGGTTCTTGGCGGATTCATTGAAGAAATTCAAGCTCGTGAACAGGGACAATAGATTTGCGAATCGGCGCTTGCAAAGTTTTTAAACTTGGTTTAATTAATCGGCACTTGAGAGGATGCTTATGAAAATATTTTTATCAGTTCTGTGTTTGGTTTCTGCTTCATCCGCGTTTGCTGCAAAAGCCCCCTGTACCTTTGCCATCGTTCCGACTGGGCCGACCACCTTGCTTGAAGATGATCAAAACGAAGTGGTTTCTTACTACACGAAAACGCTCGAGGCGATGAATTGCAAGGCCGTACCCGAGGCAGATGCGGAATATAAAATTCGTTTTGGCTTTTGGTGCATCATGACCATGCAGCCTGCGCATGAAACTGCGCTTCAACGGGCTGCTGGAGCCGTGAGCGATATTCTGGTGGGCCAGCCCTCCGGAATGGGGGCCACTTTGAAATTAAAGGATGGCACCACACTCGCAAAGTATAACGAAGGATTTGCCATACATGCAGCCAGAGATCGTGCAGTCGAACGCAAATTAAAAGCAAAGGCTTACCGGGTATTGAATGGTTTTATCGCTGCAATCAGCGAACGTGAAGATGAGGGTAAGTCTCCGACTGAAGAGTGAGTGTGCTATTGTCTTTGGCATTCTGACATTGGAATTTCTCCGATTCTGAATTCAGCATTGCCCTTGAGTTGGTGCCCGGCGACATTTACTGTGAGTTCATCCAATAAAGTCAAAACACAAATGATCGAGCCGCTGGTGTCTCCATTCTCGGTCATGCGAACATCGTAGACTTCATGGGTTACCGAAGCTTGAATTTTTCCACCACTCTCTCGAATCTTTTGATTGATTTCGCTCATCGGAGCGAGGCACTCAGTGCCACTCCCGCTCGAAGGGTAAAAGAGGTTTTCGATCAGCCCATTGGTAATGTTTTTAGAAAGATCGTAGGGAATTACTCCTGAAATCAGATGTAAATTGGTCGAACCAAAACCACCCGAAATCCCCTCGGTGCAGGAAAAGTTTCCAGGATTGATGGTGAGTTTGAGTTGTCTAGTTTCTTGCGAAACCAGGGTAAATCCCAGTTGCGCATGAGCGGTTTGGGCGCAAGTAATGGCTAGGGCAATCAAAAAAAGGTGTTTCATGGTGGTTCTCTCTTCCAGGCTGTAAGGTAGCGAGAATGCCAGTGCGAGTGAAATTGATTTATTGCAAGGGTAAGATAGGATTGTGCCTATCGATCATTTCAGCTGCTTACCAGCGGCAAAGCCGCGTGGTCGCAGCCTTATACTCTAGAATAGGGTAAAGCCTATGCCAAAGCGGAATTCCCACTTTGCGACATCGCGAAAGGGTTCATTGAGCCAGTTCATTCCTACGAAGATGCGATCGAAAAGGTGAAAAATTCTTTTATCGCCGAACCAGACGCCACCATTGGCTGAGATTCCCATGCTTCCGCCATAAGGATGAATGAAGTGAAATGCCGGTCCGATTTCAAAAAACTCGGTGCGTCTGATGATAAAACTGGCGAGTACCTTCCATTCAAAGTTTTTCCAAAGTGCCAGGCCATTATGAAACATTTTCGGGTTGCCGAGCTGCATTCGTAAATCGAAACGCTCTGGCGCAATATGAACGGTAGGGTTCCAGCTTAAGCCCAATCCCCAGTTTCTTTCTGAATCCGGAACATTGGCATAAGAAAGATAACTGCCGGTATAAAACTCGAATGAGCTTAAGTGAAAACGAGATGGCTCTTGGGTAGTGTCTTTTTCTTTACCCGTCAGAAAAGGAATTTGAAACGCATCCGGAAGTGAGGTGTTTAATTTCGCCACAAAGCCGATGACATCAAAGGGCAGGGCGGAAGAGACTTTGCTGACTCCGCCGCCTACCGTGTCCGAGAAATTGCCGATGGCTTGTTTGGTGTCGGTTGCAACTGAATGAATGCCGTCACTAAAGGCATCGACGAACTGGCCTGCACCCACGACCACAAAGTTATTCGTCAGAAGTGAGTCTTCGTCCTTGGCGACTTCGACCACTCCGTCCATGACGTGAATGTCTGAATGATCGGAATCTTCATCACTTTCGATGACAAATTGAGTGCCCCGGATTCCCATCATGGCGCTCTTCGTGTGAATGAGGAATCGGTATTTGACCTTCGAGTTCTCGTCAGGATTTACCTTTTTGAGTTTTGCCGATTCGCCTGCGAGTTTACCGAACTTAAGAAAGATACTTTGTAATGCATAG
>CAIKYX010000111.1 GCA_903831745.1 Oligoflexia bacterium | reverse complement strand
CTCATAACTGCAATCTTCTCGAATTTTCGCTTCATATCTGGAGTATGGATCACTAGCTACAGCAGATTTTAAAACAAGATATTTTGGGCGAAGTGCTAAATTTAGTTGAAATTGCAGCCTGACCTCACTCCGTTTAAGATGGGTTCACCAACGAATCCAAAGGAAACGAGAGAGAGGGCAAGCATGAGCGTCAAGGTACACAAGAAAGCACAGAGAATCAATGTCAGGAATCAACGAGTCACGGATATGGCAGGCCCGGAATGGGACAGGGAGAGTAGGCTCTCAATGATCCAAATGCTCATCCCCTTAGGGCTCAAGGCTGTCGAGGAGGAACTTCAGGCTGAGGTGCGACAATGGGTCGGAGATCGCTATACCCGGGGCAATGGAAGCTGTAAAAGATGGGGCCAGAACCCAGGCTCTGTCTATCTTGGGGATCAAAAAGTGAGAATTAACGTTCCTCGTGTCCGGAATCTAAATTCGCAGGAGGAAGTTCGACTTCACAGCTATGACCGCCTTCAGGACCCTTCACATCTTGATGACATTGCTCTTTCTAGGGTTATTAACGGGATCAGTCAGGGGAAGTACGAAAGAGCGGCGGAGCATGTACCCGAAACGTTTGGTATTAAAAAAAGTAGTATATCAAAAAAGTTCATACGTGCTTCTGGCAAGCTTCTGCAAGAGTTTCTCACTAGAGACCTTTCAATACACGATATTGTGGCGGTCTTTATTGACGGGAAGTGTTTTGCCGAAAACGAAATGGTTATTGCCTTGGGAGTATCGATTACTGGTGAAAAAATTGTTTTGGGCTTTATCGAAACCTCAACTGAAAATCACAAGGTTTGCCGAGATTTTTTAAATGGCCTCAAAGAGCGCGGACTCAACCTAGACCAAGAAATGCTATTTATCATTGATGGCGGAAAAGGTATCTACAAAGGGATCCGGGACGTTATGGGTGATAATGCTCTAATAGCCCGCTGCCAGTGGCACAAGAGGGAGAATGTAGTTGAATACTTAGCAAAAGAACGTCGAGCAGAGTATCGACGTAAGCTCCAGGCAGCTTACAACCAGACCAGCTACGAACTTGCTAAAAAGGCCATGGACAAGATCCGGAATGAGCTTAAGTTAATTAATCAATCGGCTGTAAATAGCCTTGATGAAGGACTCGAAGAGACTCTAACACTCCATAGGCTGGGAATGGTCGAAAAATTGGGGCGTAGCTTTAAAACCACCAACTGCATCGAGAACGTCAATAAGCAATTAGAGGTCTACACTGGTCGAGTCAGTCGTTGGCAAAACAGCGATCAGCGGCAACGGTGGGTTGCAACGGCACTTATTGAGATCGAACCAAGACTAAGACTAGTAATGGGGTGTAAATATTTAAAGGAACTTCGGAAGGCAATGAAACATATTATTTCGAACCAAAAAGAGGAAAAAGCGGCGTGAGGATCAGGCCGAAATTTCAACTAAAAAAAAGCTTGCGCCGCATTTCCATGGAAGCTTTGCTAACAGCGAACTCAAATGGGTCTCCGTCCCCGCTATCATTTTGACAGCTTTTG
>CAIKYX010000110.1 GCA_903831745.1 Oligoflexia bacterium | reverse complement strand
CTACCCCCATCCCTCGAAACTTACTTATGTTGCCCAATATCGATTTGTTCATCAAGTGGGAGAATTTTTGGTCAGGCGTGATGACCATCAGAATCTGATCGGAGGTCTTGCTGAAAAGTGGGATATCGCTAAGGATCGCAAGAGCATTGTCTTTCATCTTCGCCCTAAGCTTTATTCAGCTGCAGAAGTGGTGCAAAGCCTTAGACACCTGATACGTAGTGGACAAACTACGCATTCCAATCTTTTGGCGCAAACTACCGAAGAGCAAATCACGGCTATTGACCCTCTGTCGGTTAAAATCGTTACCAAGGGCGATGCGGGCGCCGTGCTTTCTCCATTGGTGATGGCTGATGCAGTGATCTTACCTGATGATCACTGGATTTCTGTTTCGGGCTATTCGGACCCTCAAGTGGACTGGAAGAAAACAAAAGGGCCTTATGTCTACGAATCGGGAGAGTTCCCGCTTAGCGGAGGAAAATCCCTAGTTTTTAAACCCAATCCGAATCATTATTTTTATTCTTCAGACCAGCTTAAGTGGAAGATCAAAGATTGCCCAATCGGCGATATCGCATCACTTCAGCAGTTAAATGACTTATTGAAGCTGGAGCCTTCCTATACTACGGTTCGGTATAGCAATCTCTATTCATTATTTTCTTCGCAGCCCGTACCGCTGCATTACTACGAAACTCGCCCCAACTCTATTTTGTTTATTTCTCCGAACCCCTATGCCCATCCTCCTATAGAAGATGACGCTAGGTTGGCCATATTGAAAAGTGTGCTTCAAAACCCGCTTCCGGTTCTTGATGAGAAACTTCGAGCTAGGCAAGTGGCGCTACCCGGAATGTCCGGACAGATGCCGATAGATGAATTGGATTCGCTCGTGCATGGAATTTTAGATCGACCAGTAAAGGCGATCAAAAAACCTTTAGTTTGGCTTTTTCCAACAGGCAAAGGTGAAAATGGTGCTTGGGTCAAGCGAATTGCTGAATCGATTGGTCTACCATTTGAACTCAAGCCGGCCACGGCCTATCCGATTGACCCACGCTGGAAAAAGGGTGAGTTCGATGTAATGGTATACGGGGTCGGAATGTCAGACACTGACCCTGTCAGTGGTGCGACTTTTTTATTTTCACCAGCGGGAATGAATCTTGATTATCCGGATGGACGTATTCTTAAGCTTCTTAATTCCGCAAAGGACACCACCGATATCCAAGTAATCGCTCGCAAGGTAAGAGAAGCCCTAAGGATGGCGTTCGATGGGGGCTGGATTATGCCTTTAAGTTATGCCACAAACCGGCATTATTATTCCGAAGGTGTGCAACTCAATGTCCATGATCCCTTCGCGGAGAGTGTTAGGATCTGGGAAGTACGTTTAAATCAAGTGTCCCACTAAATAACACTCGAGCCAGGCATCGCGCACTGGGGTGATTCGAATTAGTTGTGGCGTATCGTTCGGCACCTTGAATTCAACTTGGTTTTGTGGAAAATCTTTTTTTCTTCTCATGCTTCGAAGTGCAGAATCTTCGGCTTGCGCAGATTCTTGTCCGTACCCGCTTCCCAGGATTCCATCAGTGCCTTTCGAGAAACAAACCCAGATGGTTCCGACAGGTGTTTTTATGCTCTCGATGACTTGTTGCCCGTCTTCGAGCAGAGGAGCCCTGGAATGCCCCCTGCGCTCCCAGTATTCGCCGTAGGCCCGCAACTGCGCGCTTCGCTTTCTCATGCCCACGCCGAGTCCGAAAGGGTAGGCGCGATTCACAGTTCTTTGGCTCGCTTTCTCGAACTGATCACGACAGAGTCTTTCATAAGCTTCTGCGAGCGCTCTTAATTGGGCCAGCTTCTTGAGATGCCCTTCAGCCATTCCAAAATAATCGGTATTGGACTTCAGATCTGTGAGCTTGATTACATGGCGCCAAAGCGGAGGCGGATTAAGACATTCATCTAAAATGGTTGATTGCGAATAGCGAGTTAATCCACTGAGTAGCGTAATTTTTAAGGACGCGATAGTATTTTCTATAAACATGGCAATAAGAAACCTTGAATTAAAAAAATTGGCAAAATCAAACCAGTCCCAGCTGGTTTTCTTGTGGATACTAATTTGCCTATTGATTGGAGTATTTGTCGCGGTTTGTCTATTCGTTTTTTTGAAAAACTATCTCATGGCTTTGATGAGTTCTCAAAATTACACGGTCGCGGTTCAGGACTGGAGAAGTGTGGCAAACGGAATCGAAGGGGGCTGGAGGTTCTTTCCGAAAATTGATGGAATTTGTATTTATCTGGATCAGGTCGAGGTTTATGTCAGGGGGGCTTGCCCTGATCCGCACCAGTGGTGGAGTGGTGCGATGGCATCAGTAAGCAGCCAGAACACTGAGATGCGAATTTCCATGGTTTATAGCATCTGGTACTGGGCTTTTCTTTCGCCTGTGCTGATTTCCGTTCCGGCAATCATTCTTTATCTCGTTCTGAGGAATCCTCTGGCGATCGGTACTTATATTCAAATTTTGGATGAGGTGCAAAGTTTTCCCTCTGAAAAAAATGGGGGGAGTTCTTTTAAGGGCGCTATCGCAAATCAAACCCATGAATTGGTGGAATCCAGGAAACAAGCGGCACTCGAGCAAATGGCGTCCCAAGTTACTCACGATGTGCGTTCGCCTCTTTCAGCACTCGAGATGATACTTCCCACTCTCGGAGACGTCAGTGAAGAAAAACGCTTGATCATTCGGAATGCCACCAATCGTATCCGTGATATTGTCAATTCACTTCAAAAAGTGAATTTACCCCCCAGCCTCGTCTCAGGGCTGGTGTCGGGAACCGTCGATATCAATCCGGCTCAGAATTGCCTTATCTCCCCAATCATAGAGGGGCTCGTGTCAGAAAAGCGTATTCAGTACCGAGATCGCATTCAGATCGACATTGGTTTCGTGCAAACTGAACTCAATTATGGTTTGTTTGCCAATATCGACCCCATGGAATTCAAAAGGGCATTGTCCAATCTTGTCAATAACAGCGTTGAGGCATTATTGAATCACACAGGCAAGGTGGATGTTATTCTCGAAAGCTGGAATGATCAGGTTCGGATTGCGGTGAAGGACAATGGAAAAGGGATTCCCGCAGAACTGCTTAAAAAAATCGGGCTCAGGGGACAGTCTTTTGGAAAAGCTGAGGGCTCCGGCTTGGGGCTGGCTCATGCGATGGAGAGCGTGCAAAAGTGGTCTGGAACTTTGCGGGTCAATTCCAAACTCCAAGAGGGAACGGAGGTGGAAATCTTGTTACCTCGGCAACCCCCAGAAGCTTGGTTTGTTCCTGAGCTTCGGATTGGGAATGTTAAGACGATTGTGATTTTTGATGAT
>CAIKYX010000109.1 GCA_903831745.1 Oligoflexia bacterium | reverse complement strand
GATGATTGAAAAGGAAACCGGAGCCGGTTTCGAGCGCCCCATGGTTAGCTCGGTCTTTCACAATCGCCTGCGAAAAAAAATGAAACTGCAGAGTGATCCCACGACGATTTATGGAATCTGGGATCATTACGAAGGAAAAATCCACAAATCTGATCTTCTGCATCCGACCGAGTACAACACGTACACTGTTCCAGCGCTTCCGATCGGACCGATCTCGAATCCCAATCCAGAATCAGTAAAGGCCGCGCTTTATCCTGCCGATTCCGATTATCTCTATTTCGTATCCAAAAATGATGGCACCCATGTTTTTTCAAAAAGCTACGAAGAACACTCCAAGTATGTGAGATCACTTCAACTTGATCCTAAAGCGCGAGAAGGAAAAAGTTGGCGCGACCTAAACAAGAAGAAGTAAAAATTTCCCCCACAAATAACTTTGGTCAGAAATAATTAAGTTAAATTAAACCCGTTGATCTTGCGGGCTGGATTGGCTAGTGTCGGCGCTCGGAAAGAGGGCGGGACATGAATTTTCTTTTGATCAGTAGTTTTATGGTTTTATCGGGCCTGAGTGCAAAGCCGGCACTTGCTTTGGGGGTTTCGGAAGCGGATCTCGACGTGAGAAAAAGTCTGGGATCTTTTCTCGGAGTGGTCAATCCCTCGACCAATTTACCAGAAGTCGATGGCAAGGCTCATCAAACGGGAGAAGTAAAAGACCAGCCTTGGTCTGGAACCTACTGGCCACTTTACATGGGTTCAGTGGCACGTCCTTATTCGAAGGATGCACTCGGAGCGCTCAGGGGTTTTACGGCAAATGAAAGACGCGGAAAAAAACGGCTTGCTGAATTGCAATCGTACGCGGGCGAACTCGACAAAAACGAAATCGACGATCTTTCACCGACCGAAAAATATGACCTTTATTTAGGTGACCGCGAATTTACGCTCACTCACGCCATTTGGAATTCGCTCGATCAACATGCGAGTCGCGAGATCAAGGTGCAAGGTTGGGAAGGCAGTTGTCATGGTTGGGCTTCGGCTGCACTTTATGATCCGCGCCCACGAGAAATTGTAAATATTCTTTCGCTCGACGGTAAGTATCTGATTCCGTTTTATCCAGATGATCTAAAAGCGCTTGATACGCTTCTCTGGGCAAATTCGCTGATCCAGGATCATTCAGTGGTTTCGGGGCTTCGGTGCCAGGCGAAAGAGCCGAAGGTCGATCCTTCGAGTGGAAAGGTTCTGGATGTAACCTGTGAAGGCGTTAATCCGGGAGTGTTTCATTTAGCGGTTCAAAATATGGTGGGACTGAAACAAACAGGCTTCATCATCAATCGCGTGCACACCACCCAGGTGTGGAATCAGCCGATTTCGAAATACAAAATCAAATACTATAACCGCGACAATGAGCGAAGCGGCAGTCTTCAGGATTCCATCATTGAGCTTTCCCGCTTCAAAGATGATCCATTCGCGCAATATCGACCGCCAGCGGCTAAGTACATTGTGGGAGTCGAAATGGTGCTCTCTTATCTGCATGAATCAAATCCTTCGCATCAGAAGCGTGACTCTGAAGACGATGATCATGTGAAGAAAATGCGCCTGAATTACGACATTGAGCTCGATTCTCATTACCAGGTGGTTGGGGGAGAGTGGATCAGTTATGCGAATGACGACGACACCACCCGCACTGCAGATGATCTGACCTATCCTGGATTCATTTGGAAATTCGAGTTTGATGAACCTGAGGCGATTTCGATCGCAGATGTGGGAGCTCCGGACATTCAGTCTCGTGATTTTACTCCGGCGAAATTATTACCCTTAAGCAAGAAGGCTGCGAGCTTTCTTTATAACCACTACAGGTTCGATGCGGCCGGAAAGCCTATTCTTGACTATCGTGAGCAGCGTCCTCAGCCCCTGGGAGTCGTTGTGCACGGGCTGATGAAAATGGCCCACGGACGGTAGTTTGTCCTGGCCGTATAGCACTTGAGTTTTCTGGCGCTGTGGGCTAAAGTACGGGCACCATTATCGTTTTTGGGGGCTTAAGCGTGAGTTCATATCTGGTCCTGGCTCGTAAATATCGTCCAAAGCAGTTTTCAGACATTGTCGGTCAACAGGCCGTCGTGAAGACGCTCGTCAATGCGATCAAACTGAAGCGTACCCATCAGGCATACGTTTTCTCGGGTTCGCGCGGAATCGGTAAGACATCGATTGCCCGGATTTTTTCGAAAGCGCTTCGCTGCCAGAATGTGGTCGAGAAAGAAGACGGTCTTCTTTATTCTTGCGATCAATGTGCCGATTGCATCGAGATTGCAGCAGGCAATAGCGTCAGTGTTCTCGAGATCGACGGAGCATCGAATAATGGTGTCGAGTCGGTGCGCGAAATTCGCGAAAACGTAAAGTTTCTACCGACTACCGGTACTTATAAGGTTTATATCATCGACGAGGTTCACATGCTTTCAACTGCCGCATTCAATGCGCTTTTGAAAACGCTAGAGGAACCCCCCGAACATGTGGTCTTTATCTTTGCCACGACCGAATCCCACAAGATTCCCGATACCATTCTGGGGCGCTGCCAGCGCTTCGATTTTAAGCGGATGACGGTTGCCCAAATCACCCAAGGGCTCAAGGAGATTCTCAAGGCTGAAAAAATCGAAGCGGAAGACGCGGCGATCAATTTGATTGCCCGATCGGCCGAAGGATCGATGCGCGATGCACTTTCGATCGCGGATCAGGTGATTTCATTCTCCGGGATGAAAGTCAGCGCACGTGCTGTTCGCGATAGTGTGGGACTGATTGGCACAGAGATGGTGCTTGCGATTCTGAAAACAGTGCTCGAGCGTGATGCAAAAGCGGGAGTGGGGCACGTGCAAACCGCTTTTAATCAGGGCGTCGATTTAAAAGTGCTTCTGAAGGCCCTGACTGAAATGATGCACGCACTGATTCTGATGCAAGTCGGAATTGATCATCCGGAAACCCATTTTAACGATGATGAGCTGAAGCAGATTTCGGGCTTGATGAGTCTTCGAGAAATCGAAGAAAACGAGATGATTTTTCAGGTGTTCCATCACGGACTCGATTTGCTTTCTCGTGCTGCCCAACCTAAATTGGTTTTCGACATGCTCGTGGTCAAGACCGCGCTTGCCGAGGCCTTGATTGAAGTGGGAGCCCCATCCGATGAAGCCCCGCGGAGGTCGGTTAGGCAAAGCCCGGTAGAGGTAAAAGCAGCACCAGCACCAACGCCAGTTTCTGTAGCAGAACCCGTGGCGGAACCCGTAGTCACTCCTTTGGTTACTCCTGCGGTTGCGCCCGCTCCTGTACCGGCACCGATGCTGGTCAAGGTAGAGAAGCTTCCCAAGGGTTGGGAAGGGTTTATCGAGTATTGTTTCGAGAGCAAGCCCGTGGTTGGTGTAATCATGGAGTCTGTAGTAGAATGGATTCTTCCGTTGCCAGAGCAGAATACCTGCAGGCTCGGATTCCGAGAGGGTGATCAGGCGAAGGCCACGCAACTCTCGCAAAAATTGATTCGAGAGCAAATCCTGAAGGCGCTCGAAGAATATTTTGGGTTCAAATGCCAGCTAGATATCTTTTTCTCGAGCGAAAAGGGCGAGAGCATGGCGGAACGATCGGTTCGCGAAAAGGGCGAGGCACGAGAAGAAAGGTTGAAAAACATTCATTCTCATGCGGTGATTGTTGAAGCGAAATCCCTTTTTGGGGCAGACCTTTCGCATATTGAGTTAATGGAGAACGATTAGTGAATCCTCTTTCAAAACTGGTTTTTGAGCTTTCGAAGCTGCCCGGGATCGGTGAGAAGACCGCGACGCGGTTGGCGTATCATATTCTCCATCAGGACGAAGGCTATGCAGACACTCTGGCTCAGGCACTCAAGGACGCAAAACAGAAGCTCAAGTATTGCCAGGAATGTTTTAATTTTACCGAAAATCAAAAATGCGAAGTGTGTGTGGATGCTCGTCGCGACCATACAGTAGTGTGCGTGGTCGAACGTCCAAGCGACGTCACGCCGATCGAAAAGACCGGAACGTTTCGAGGGGTCTATCATGTTCTGCATGGTTTGCTTTCGCCGCTCGAGGGAGTGGGGCCTGAAGATCTTAAAATCCGAGAATTGTTTATTCGGTTAAAAAACCAGGACGTGAATGAATTGATTTTTGCCATGAATCCGACAGTAGAGGGCGAGGCGACCACTCTTTATCTGTCACGCATGCTCAGGCCTGCAGGCATCAAGCTTTCACAGGTAGCCTATGGAATTCCGTTTGGTGGAACCATCGAGTTTACAGACCGTCAGACCTTGGGCAAGGCCCTCGAGAATCGAACGGAGATGAGTCAGTGAGTTTTGTTAATTCCGTATCCAAAGAAGTGAATTGCAAGATCGTTTACGTAGGCACGGGTTTATCGGGTAAAACCACCAACGTTCAATACATATACGAAAATACGCAAACGGATCGCGCAGGAAAACTCGTCAGCCTTTCGACCGAGAATGAACGAACCTTGTTTTTTGATTTTCTTCCGTTGTCGGTAGGCGAGATTCGGGGCTATAAGACACGGTTTCATCTCTACACGATTCCCGGACAAACGTTTTACGAAGCATCGCGCGATTTTATTCTGAAGGGTGTCGACGGAGTGGTTTTCGTCGTCGACTCTGCGCCTGCACGCATGGAAGCCAATGTAGAAGCGTGGGATCATTTTCAAAAAGCACTCGAGCGCCAAGGCTATGATCTCGCTCGTATTCCAATGGTTTTTCAATATAACAAACGCGACTTATCCACCACCATGCCGATTCATGAACTCGAAATGACATTCAATCCTACGAAAAGACCCTATTTTGAAGCAGTCGCAAATAGGGGGGAGGGCGTCATGGAAACGCTAGAAAACATTAGCCAAATGGTCATCGATGCATTAAGAGGGATGAAGGGATAAAACTAGAACCGTTGTCGCGCGGGGGTTGGGCCACATTCAGGAGAGAATGCTGCCTAAGCTCAAACAGAGATCCTACATACTAGATAAGCAACTTGATGAATACCCGGGGGGGGGACGACCATGCGAAAGACAGACTTGATTAAATTCAAGAAGATATTTGAAGAACAAAGAAATCAGCTTTTGATGAACACTGCCTTTATTGATGAGGGTTTGATGGTTCGAGAAGATGATAAAGACGAAGTCGATCAAGCCAACGCAGATATCGAGCAAAGCATGAGAATGCAGCTGAAGAATCGCGAATCTTTTACTCTCAGATCAGTAAATGAAGCTTTGAAACGCATTGACGAGGGTTCTTACGGCGAGTGCGAGAATTGTAACGACCCGATCGAGCTTCGCAGGCTTCAGGCTCGTCCCACCGCTACGCTTTGTATTGCGTGTAAGGAAGAAGAAGAGAAGCAAAACGCGAGCGCCATCCTAGGGCACAAGTTTCAATACGTGCATTAGTCTCAGTGAATACAAGTCATTAGCTGTGTCATGATTCGGTCAGGGGTTTTGTTGATCTTTTTGCCCGTTTTTTCGGTCAATTTGCTGAATTCAACCGATTAGGTTGATTGGCTTAAAGTGCGGTATAACTACCCTGCATGGAAAAATCTAAACCTGTTTTAAGTTTTTTGTTTGCCAACCTGAGACCACTCTTTATGTTTGGTGCCGCCTTTTATTATTGGGGTATGGGCACAGCAGTGGCTGTCACCGCAATCTACTCTCTGGTAGAACTCCTCTATCGAAGAGCAAGAAAGATTCCACTCACTGAACTTTTTATGATTTCGGTCGTTGGAACCATATTGTTCGGAACGATCCAAATGTATGCTCCTACGGTTCCGGTCATTGATTATGAACCGATTCTTACTAACATCTTTGCAGCTTGTTTCTTCTTAGTGGGCGCGTTTAGCGAAAACTCATTGATTCATGAAGTGGCTGCGCAAAGAAACCGATACGAAACTTTTTTTGGAGCAAATACGCTCGTTCGAACCTTTCGCGCGTTCATGGTTCTTTTTTCAGTTTATTTTTTCATTCGAGCCGGATTTTATCTTTGGATTTTGACTCAGCCTGCTTCAAGCATGAGTTCTTATTTCATTCAGAATTCTTTGTTAAGCGGCCGAATCAGCGCGCTGCTGGCGTTTTGTGGCTTTGGTGTCAGCTTGCTTCCTAAAAGCAGTCATCGCCAACTCCTGGCACAGGCTTGATTTTTTGGACCTAAGCCTTGAACTCTCATCCTTAAGAATCCAAGGCAAAGGGTTTGTACTGCTAAAGGCTCAATTCCGTTTGAGCGAATTCATCCATTCATCCTGAATAGATTTCATCATTCACGTCACTATCCATGTGTCGTGTTTTGCGAGGGGCACTCACAAAGGGGCTTTGGATTGATTGTTACTACAGAGATCACACCAGCGGTGTGATACGAGCAGAGGTGTTGACTTTCATCCATAATGTTTAAAACTTTGCCCATCCTGGGCAGTGACCGCAGTGGTTTAGACTAGCGGGTCGTCATCACGATTTGGAAGTCATGCAGTTCTCAAGTTACCTTGATTACCCATGCTTTTTGATTTGCGTCCGTCCGCAGATTGAGATTCCCGCATCTCTTCAATCTCTTTGCAATTGAGGCAGAGAGTTGCGGTAGGACGGACTTCAAGGCGGGAGAGTTCGATTTCTTCTTCGCAGCATTCGCAGTTACCGAACGCACCCACTTGAATTTTTTGAAGAGCTTCATTGATCTTCTTCATGAAGAGAGCCTCGCGGCTTCGAAGGCGGAGGCGCATGTTTTGTTCGAGCTCTGCGCTGGCCAGGTCGACTTCATCTGAGAGATCGTCGCTCTTAAGGTTAAAATCTTCATTCATCACTTTGTAAGAGTAGAGAAGCGCGGTCTTTTGGTCTTCGAATAATTTCTTAAATTTCATCACTTGTTCTGGCTTCATCTGGTACTCCTTTTCACACGTTTCCTTGGTGTGATTCATTCTTTCGTTGTGACTCATCCTTAAGCCGTAATGTACTTCTTGTACTTCGTGAGTGCCTTCCTGGCTGTCTCACTTGTTTATTACTAGTGCGAGAGCCGTGCCAACATGCCAACGCACAATTCGACAAGAAAATGACGCATAAGTTGTTGAAAATTAAAGAGAAAGGCAATGACGCAAAGATTAAATAAGATTGATTGAAAAAGAAAGTGTCAGTCTGCACCTCTGGGGGTGGGTGAGTGCGTAACTCAAATAATCCCATTTTATTAATGGTTTCGAAGGTTTGTCTCAAAGGTCAAAATGGACCCAGTCTTAAGAAGTGGATATTTTAGTGATTTTGTAATAGAATCGGTGTTTCTATGGCACGAACGAATAAACCTCAAATAACATTGGATACTATTTTCTTTGTTACCCCCGAACAGCGTCTTTTGCGTTTTCTCATGACTGAGCCGACGACAGCATTCACTCCCCGAGTTCTTTCTTCGAAATTGAAGGGAGTTCGTGGCTTGGGTGGAGTCGAAGGCATCACCAAGATTTTAAAATCCCTGCAAGAGCTGGGGCTTGTTATTTTTCTGAATAACAATAGAGAGATCTGTCTTCAGAATGACCATCCTGCAATTCAGCTGATGAAAACTTTTTGCGCGATTTCAGATCTCGAAGGTCTCAAGCAGATGATTGAACCCATGTCATCACGTGGCGTGTTGTTCGGTAGCCGCGCTTCCGGAAAATCACGTTCAGACAGCAATTATAATCTGTTGGTGGTTTCCGAGAGCCCCGAAGAAATCAAGAAAGTTACCTCACGTCACCCGCTCGGAAAGAAGCTCGAGCCGATGGTTCTGACGCCGGATGAGTTTTCTAGCGTAGAAACCAAAAACAAGGATCTTTCGAAACAGTTAGATGACGGCATCACTCTTTGGGGTTCGTCGTGGTAAAAGGCCTGTTCTTTTTTCTCTCTATTCTATTTGTCATCATTACCGATCAATGGACCAAGCTTCTGGTGCTCGGTCATTTCGATTACGGCGAATCGATCATTCTCATTCGCGATTTCTTCAGCCTCACTTACGTGCGTAATACCGGCGCGGCATTTGGGTTTCTGGCTTCTGCCAATCCTTCCTTTCGGGTTCCTTTTTTTCTGATCGTTCCGATTGTAGCCATGGTCGTTCTAGGGTTTCTTTACCGCGATCTTCCGGCGTCAGCGCGCTGGCGCTCTATGGCCCTGGGGTTGGTATCGGGCGGAGCCATCGGAAATTTGATTGATCGTGTACGTTTGGGCTATGTGGTTGATTTTCTCGACTGCCACTATAGAAATGTTTATTATTTTCCGGCTTTCAACGTAGCGGATTCGGCAATTTGTGTTGGAGTTGCGATTCTTCTATTGTCTACTATAGGTAAGAAAGAAAAAACGGAAGAGAGTTCAACACATGCATCCGATCCTGTTCGAAATTAATCTCGGTTTTATCAAAGTTCCCCTTCATACCTATGGCTTCATGATTGCAATTGGCTTTCTTCTTGCGATCGCGACGGTGCGTAAACTTGCGGCTCGAAGCCAAGTCAACCCGGACCTGGTTTCGGATATGGGCTTTTGGTGTTTGATGTACGGCTTCTTGGGTGCCCGCGCGCTCTTCATCATTACCCGCTGGGATTATTTCATGAGCGCACCTTTGGATATTTTCAAGGTCTGGGAAGGTGGCCTCGTTTTCTTTGGTGGTTTGATCGCGGCTTGTGTCTATTCCTATTTCTTCTTCAAAAAGCACAAATTGAGTGCGTGGAAAATGATTGATATCTGTACGCCTGCGGTTGCAGTTGCCCATGCATTTGGCCGTTTGGGTTGCCTGGGAGCAGGTTGCTGCTATGGTCGACCCACCGATGAGCCATGGGGGATCAAGCTCAATTCTGATCTGGTGGATATTCAAATGAGGGGTATCCCGCTTCATCCGACCCAGCTCTATGAATCCGCTTCATTGTTTATTTTGTTTGCGGGTCTTCTCTATATCTTTAAGCACAAGAAATTCGATGGTCAGGTTGGACTTTCGTATTTCATGATTTATCCGATCATCCGAAGCATTATCGAAATCTTTCGAGGCGACTCGATTCGCGGTTTTGTGATCGACGAAGTGCTTTCGACCAGCCAGTTTATTTCGATTCTTGTGTTTTTGGCGGCATTGGGTGTACTTTTGTATCGCTTAAAACATGCTGATTCCAAAACCAAAAAAAACGCCTAAACTATTTCGCCACACCCTCATGGCCTTCGTGCTCCTACAGTGTTCGGCGTGGGCGATGCCTGCGCGCGTGGTAAGCCTCACTCCGCTCGTGTCAGAGTGGGTGGCTGAGATCGTGGGTAAAGACGATGCTCTGGCGCATTTGGTGGGGGTCAGTGAGTATTCAAATCACCCCGAATACTTGTCGACTGTTCCATCCATTGGTTCGTACGTTCAAATCAATATCGAGAAAATCGTATCGCTCAAGCCGGATCTGATCATTGCGTCCTCCGAATACAATAAGGCCGATCAGATCGAGAAGTTAACTCGGCTGAAACTCAAGGTGGTTACCTTGCCCAAAGAGCATTTTGATTCAATGGGTACTTGGGTAAAGCAACTGGGCGAAGCGCTCGGTGAAAAAGAGCGGGCTACCAAAGCGGCCGCACGAT
>CAIKYX010000108.1 GCA_903831745.1 Oligoflexia bacterium | reverse complement strand
GGGTCGAGCAAAATTCCTTCATCACGTGCAAGTTGAGTGTAGAACGCAAGATCAGCTTCAGACGCAAGCGAGTAACCCGCGCCGCCGTAACCCTCGAGCAATTGGTGATTGTTTTTGATTTCGTGGGTGCCGAGATTGACAGAAAAATATTCTGAAGCGGATTGGGTCAAAGGCCCAAGGTAGTTGGCTGCAGCTTCTGCGGAATCGAGCACGTTGATCGCGCGCAATTGGGTTAAATTCAAACCTACATCGAGCAGGCCCAATTGCAAACCAACATAAGTTCCGCCCGAACCTAGTGCGCAAAATAGACTATCCGGTGAGGCCGAAGCGCCTGCGATTTTTTTGAACTCGTTTAACATTTCTGGAACAGCGGCACGATAGCCCAAGCAGCCGATCGGACTGCTTCCGCCTGTGGGAATAGAATAAGGTTTTTTGCCGAGCGATTTCTGCTTTTCCATCTCTTGCTCGAGAAAGGGTAAGTAAAGCGAGCCCGCCTTTTTGTATTCGTCAGGGTCAATCCAATTCAGTTCGGCTCCAAATATCTGGTTTAAGAGCAGATTGCCTGTGGCATCGTGAGTTGGATCGAAAGGTACTTTGGGTGGGCTGATCATGATGGACGTTCCGAGCCCCAGTCTTCGTGCCAATACTGAAGTTGCGCGAGTATGATTCGATTGTGATCCTCCACAGGTGACGATCCAGTCACAGCCCTGGGTTACAGCGTCTGCAAGTAGAAACTCGAGCTTTCGTACCTTGTTGCCTGATTCAAGGAATCCAGTCAGATCATCCCGCCAGACGTAAATTTCTTTTCCGACACGGGCGGAAGTTTTCTTAAGGTACTGAATCGGGGTAGGGAGCTGCGCAAGTTTCAGGCGCTTGGGCGTATTCATATGCAAAGGATATCACTTTTTATTTAGGCGCTTTTGAATTTCGGCAAAAAAATTCTGAATTTCGTCTTCGTGCTTCTTTTGTGCTTCTTCCGATCTGAAATCGGGAGTGGAGGATTCGTCCCGCTCGAGCAGTAAATCCTGGGGGATGTCTTCCAAAAACCTGCAGGGATTTCGAGGAATTGCTTTTCCGTATCGAATGCGGTTCTTGGCGCGAACCAAATACAATTCGTCTCGTGCCCGCGTGATACCGACATAAAATAGACGGCGTTCTTCTGAAAGGTCGGTGCCTTCATCGATGGTGCGTTGATGGGGAAGGCAACCATCCTCGAGGCCCACGAGAAAAACAATCGGAAACTCAAGCCCTTTGGCTCCATGCAGAGTCATCAGGGTGAGAGCGTTTTGATTTTCGTTGTCCTCGTCCTTTTTGTCTTCCTTCGAGTCGAGTACCAGTTGTGAAAGGTATTCTTGAAGGACCATTGCCCCATTTTGAGGTGAACCTTCGTGAGATGCGGGCGCTAGATCCATCATCCCGATCGCATTGGCCAGTTCTTCAAGGTTGTCGAAGCGCTTCATGGCTTTTGCGGTGTCTTCATCTTCAGAAAGCAGTGCCGCTTTGGTTCCAATAGCTTCGAGCGAGCGCTTTGCCCACTCGGATACGGCGATCAAAAAATCTCCGTCCCGTCCTTCGTATTCGCTGCGAACAATGCCGAATAACTGCGCACTGAGCCTTTCCTGAAGCTCACAGAATGCTTTGGTTCCCGCTTTAGCTTTTTCGTTCAAATCGCCCTGAACAGCGTGGGATTGCATCGATTCATAAAACGAAAGTTGATAAAGGACTGCGTCTTGATGAATTCGCTCGATTGAGGATTTTCCGATGCCGCGTGCGGGCCAGTTGATGACCCGTCGAAGAGCCGTGTCGTCCTTAGGATTGACCACGAGTTTCCAATAGCTCAGCAAATCCTTGACCTCACGGCGGTCGAGAAAAGAGAGTGCGCCCACCAATTTATAAGGAATCTGATGAAGTCTGAGTGCTTCCTCGAAAATTCGAGATTGTGCATTTGAACGATAAAGAATGGCAAAATCCTTCCAAGGACGTTGATTTTCCTGAACGCGCTTCAGGATCTCTTCGGTAACCATTTGCGATTCTGCCCGATCATCTTCAACAGCTACGGTATGAATCGGCGATCCGGCCCCTCGCTCGGACCAAAGCGATTTGGGATAGCGTTTCGAATTTTTAGAGATGACCTGATTAGCCGCACTGAGAATGGTTTCAGTGCTTCGATAGTTCTGATCGAGAATGATTTTCTTAGTGCCAGGATAATAATGATCGAAATTCAGGATGTGGGTGGGGTCTGCTCCTCGCCAGGCGTAAATGGATTGGTCGTCGTCGCCGACCACACAGATATTATGGTGGGTCGATGTGAGTGCCTGAAGCAAACGGAACTGGGAGGGATTGGTATCTTGATACTCGTCGACCAGAATGAATTGAAACCGTCTAGAAAGCGATTCGCGAACATCGGCATGGTTTTCGAGCAACGTGACCGCATTGAAGAGGAGGTCGTCGAAATCCATCGCGTTTAAAAGCTTAAGGCGCTCTTGATAGCGCGGAAAAACGCTTTGAAGCGCAATCGAGTAGTCATCATACGCAACCTTGGGGCCCTTTAGGGTGTCGAAAAAAGCCCCTGCCTCTTCGCCAGAGAGAAATTTGTTTTTTGCCTGCCCAATCTGAAAGAGCACCCAGGTGGGATCGAACTTTTTTGCATCGATATTGATCAATTTGAGGATTTCTTTGACGATGCTTTCCTGGTCGTGAGGATCAAGAATTGAAAATTGAGGGGTATAGCCTACGCGCCCTGCAAATTCGCGGAGAATTTTTACGCAAAGCGAGTGAAAGGTCGAAACAATCAGTCCTTTGGTCGCTCTGGGGCCAAGGACGGTTCCGGTCAAAGAGCGCACGCGTTCTTTGAGTTCGTTCGCCGCCTTGTTAGTAAAGGACAAGCCTAGAATGCGGGATGCTGGAATTTGTTTTTCAGCGAGCAGGTAGGCGATCCGATGAGTCATGGTGTTGGTCTTTCCGCTTCCTGCGCCCGCGAGAATCAGAAGGGGGCCATCGACATGGAGTACGGCATTTTTTTGCTCGGGATTTAGCTTGGACAGATCCAACTTCTTGTTGGTTTTTCCGGAGGGCTGACTGCGTGGCTTCGTTGGTATTTTGTGAACTTCCATGTTGCGAAGATCAAAAGTAGCAAGGCAGATTCTATTTCGCAATTTGCTTTTGAAAGTATCCTGTCAAGCGGTGAATTCGTCTTTGACTGGACTTAAGATTTGATGCAATCTAACTGGGATGAAATCCTACCTGCATCTGATGCAAAAAATTTTAGATGAAGGCACAAAAAAGATGGACAGAACGGGGACTGGCACTTTGAGTCTCTTCGGTGCCCAACTTCGTTTTGACTTAAACGAGGGTTTTCCTCTCGTGACGACAAAAAAAGTACATCTTAAATCGATCGTCCACGAGCTTCTTTGGTTTCTCAAAGGCGAAACGAACACCAAATACCTTAAAGAAAACGGCGTCAGTATCTGGGACGAATGGGCTGACGAAAATGGCAATCTCGGGCCGGTATATGGGGCTCAATGGAGAGGTTGGACTAATCCGAGAGGCGAGAAAATTGATCAGATCGCGTCGGTCATCGAGCAGATCAAAAAAAATCCTGACTCCCGCCGCTTGATCGTCAGCGCTTGGAATCCAGGCGAGATTGATCAAATGGCGCTCGCGCCTTGCCATGCATTTTTTCAATTCTACGTGGCAGATGGTCGCTTGTCTTGTCAGCTCTATCAGCGATCCGCCGATTATTTCTTGGGAGTTCCATTTAATATCGCGAGCTACGCACTTCTTACGATGATGGTGGCTCAGGTCTGCGATCTAAAACTGGGTGATTTTGTTCACACGTTTGGTGATCTGCATCTTTATACCAATCACCTTGAACAAGCGAATCTGCAGCTGAGTCGCGAGCCTCGGGCATTACCTCGGATGAAGATCAATCCAGCCATCAAAAATATTTTCGATTTCAAATATGAGGATTTTACCCTCGAGAGCTACGACCCGCATCCTGGAATCAAAGCGCCGGTGGCAATATAAGAGGACGCATGAAAGTCATCGGAATTGCTGCAGTCGCAAAAAATGGTGTGATGGGAGTGGACAGTAAACTTCCTTGGGATATTCCCGAAGACATGGCGTTTTTTCGAAAGACTACGCGCGAGCAAATCGTGATCATGGGGCGCAAGTCATTTGATGCGATTGTCGAGGTTACAGGAAAACCCTTGCCTAAGCGAGAAAACGCGGTCATCTCGCGTAATGTCTCGTGGGTTCACGAGGGGGCCCGCTTGTTCACAAACCTCGAGGAAGCTATCTGTTTTTACCAGTCTGCACCTGCATTTTCGCAGAAAACCATTTATGTGATCGGGGGAGCTGAGATCTTCCGGATTGCATTTCCGCTCATGGATGAAATCCTGTTGACTGAAATTGAGGCCGAGGTTCCCGGTAATGTTTATTTTCCTGATTATGAATCCGGAAAACTGTTACGTCCCGACTTTAAGTGCGTCACTCAAGAGCCTCAAACGGATTTTCTCAGTTCAAAATTTCGATATTCTTTCAATCGGTACGTGCGAAGTTCAGAAAAATAGTCGACCAATGCGCGTCGCCATTCTTTAAAAAGATCATATCTTTCAGTTATTTAATAATATTTTAAATGAAGCGCATTTTTTTAATATTTTATGATTGAATAATTAAATTAAACATGATTAGTTGAGCCCACTTTCCTCAGGCACGAATGCGGGACGAATAGCAAAGTGACCGGATTGAAGAAAGTTTGAATAAAGGTTTGAGAGACCTGCAACTGCGAGACAACGGAAATGCCAGCACCTTCGGGAGCTGTCAGAAATTGAAAGAGAGAGAGACTATGAAAAGAGGACGCCCGAAAGGGAAATCAACAGACAAACGTTCATTCGGACCACTCGGAGATTTGATTCGTAAGAAACGTCTTGAGCGTAATTTAGGATTACTCGATGTTGCCAAAGCAGTGAAGTGCTCAGTGCAGTTCATTTCAAACATCGAGCATGGTCGTGCTCCGCTTCCTTGGGAAAAAGCCGAGAAGCTGGCAGGGTATCTCGAAATTCCCATGGATGAATTGCAAGCAGCGAATTTGTCGATTCGAGCTGACTTTAAGAGCTTCATGGCTACTTCTAAAGGCAAGAAAGTCGCCAAAGCCAACACTGCTCTGGGCAATATGAAAGATGCTGCCAGTGTAGTTGCGGTATCAGCGCAAGATTCACAGTTGAATGACATCATTCGCCTGTATCAGTCGGCTCCGATGGCGAATCGTAAGAAATTCTATTCAGAAGCTAAAAAGCTCCTGGAGACGATGTAAAAGTTTAAGTGAGACTGGCAGCGAAAGTTGTCAGACAGAGAGAGAAATTGAGCTTGGAAAATTTATTTTTTCCAGGCTCTTTTTTCTTTTGTATAAGGCAGCCGTGCATTCGGCTTTGCCGATGCTCAGGCTGCTGGAATATCTCCTGCAATTTTTGCAGTTCCCCAGTGCAATCAAGATCGTTGACGCCATTTCGCGAACGTGAGACATCTCCCCCGGAGAGAGCATTTTAATAAGATTCCGGAGGAGGATTCATGGCTTTATTTCAGCGTATTCTATTATTGTCTTTGGTGGCTATTGCGGGTGTTCAGGCGACTGCTCAAGCGGGCGGTTTGCTTCGTACTCGCGACATGGCGCAGTTTTTGGGACAGCAATCAACTGCAGTTTCCAATTCAAATGATGCCACCGCAAAGAAAGTTCTTTATTTCGGCGGACCTGTGATCAGCAATGTAAAAGTCATTGCGGTTTTCTGGGGCAATAAAGTTGATCCTACTTATACCAAGGGAATGGGCAGCTTCTATACGGCATTTACCAAGAGCGGACAGATGGATTGGTTGGAGGAATATAATACTTTCAATAAGTCATCTGACGGTACGGTTGAAGGAACTCATCAACATGTTGGTAAAGGCAGTTTCGCAGGAAATATTACGATCAATCCTAAAAACCAAGCTGCAAAGATGGACAAGGTTGATGTAGAAGCTGAAATCGTGAACCAAATCGATCAGGGTGTATTGCCGAAACCTGATGCGGATACACTTTATATGATCAACTTTCCGGCAGGAATCACTCTGACCACAGGGGGCGAGGCTTCTTGTTCTGCATGGTGTGGAGATCACGAAGGTTTTACTTCTCAAAATTACGGACGAATCTATTACGCGATGTTGCCTGACATCAGTGGTGCTTGTAGCTTTGGTTGTGGCTTTGCCGGCAAAGCTTTTGATTCTATGACTGTAATCGCATCTCACGAAGTGGTTGAGGCCATTACTGATCCAATGTGTCCGAATTTGAATGAATCCGGAAAATTTCCAGCTGCTTGGCTTTCTGCCGACCAAAACGAAGTGGGCGATCTTTGTGTGAATAGCTCTGCGTCTCTCGTGGATGGCAGCACTACTTACGCGCTTCAGGGCGAGTGGGATAATAATGCTAACGCCTGTAAGGGTGGTTCGTACAAGAATCCTTAAG
The DNA here is from genome assembly GCA_903831745.1 of Oligoflexia bacterium. Taxonomy (GTDB): domain Bacteria; phylum Bdellovibrionota; class UBA1018; order UBA1018; family CAIMNF01; genus CAIMNF01. The sequence continues at coordinate 14,863 of CAIKYX010000108.1, read as the reverse complement.
TTGTGAATAAGGCTGCTTCAAGTCGACTCTGCAGCTTGACGCAGCTGGAATGAATCAGATTTCACAGGGTTACCTATATTTAAAAAGGCCCTCAGATCACCGATCTGAGGGCCTTTTGTTTTTTAGATGAAGTTGAAGTCTTACTTGTTGATGACGCAATAAAAGCTATCCGTCAGCCAATTGCCCCCTTCGCTATCACCCATTTGGTAAGTCGAAAGGGTGAGGTATCCGGATTTTTTGCCCATAATTCTTGGATCGACGAGGATCGAGCCACCGCTAGTTTGATCGGCAAGATCGGCGACATCCTGGCTGTTGAAAACGTAGTATCCATCGGTTGCGACTTTGGTATAGGCGCCTTTTATTTGGTTTTTCGGACCAGCATTCAGAACAGCATTGCCGCCGTTGATCTCGAGTTTGAACGTTTGAAGGGGGTTGCCGTCCGTATCTGTCCACAGGCTGCCGTCATGCTTTTTGTCGATTAGGACCGTGCAGGTGCCGGTGATGTCGGCTGCAAATGAGCTTGCTGAGATCAAAAGAGCTAGGACGAGTGGGATTTTTTTCATATTACATTCCTTTTGGTTTGTGGAAGTTGATAAAAACTTCACGGGGTTAATTTTGACGCGACGCTACATTAATGAATTCCGTTGTTCAATGAAATAAGTTTAAATTGAGTGAAACCTGACAGGCTCACGCTTAGGTGAGTGTGTTGGTATTGTAATTTGGTGGGGCTATCGCTAGAGTGATTGCAAATGTCAGATGATGATTATTACCACTTGGACCCCGCAAATACGGATGCAAAGCGCATCAAGCGGGAGCGTGAAAAAGCCCGCGAATTGAAGGCTACTCGCTGGTGGAAAGAAAAAATTGCTACCGGAATTTGCGAGCATTGCGGAAACCGGTTTCCTCCAAAATCACTGACCATGGATCACCTGGTTCCGCTCGCGCGAGGTGGAGAATCGATCAAGAGTAATTTGGTTCCCTCTTGTGTCGAATGCAATGCAAAAAAGAAACTGGATACGCCGGTAGATGCAATCTTTCGACAGTTGGAAGAAGAGAAGAAGCGTAAAGAGTAGTCGATTCAAACTGATTTACTCTCTTTCTAAATTATAAAAATTTGATTCAATTTTGAATTGTCACAAGAAGGTCATTGCCAAATAACGCGTATTTAAATAGGCTGATAAGCATTCCAGCAGTAACTGACAACTTTAGGTAAGTGCTAACACTCATGGTGTTAGTCAATGTTAACACCTCTAGGTGTTGCAATATTATAAGATATGGAGCGACCCAGCATGAACGCAGGTCTGCGCAAATTTGCGCTTTTTGGTATCATCGTAGTTTTCGTGTTAGGCATAGCACTTTGGCAGATTTTGCCTCGAACTTCCGAGCAAGGGTATCAGCCAGAACAGCCTATCCCTTTCAGTCATAAGCTTCACGCCGGGACTTTCAAAATAGACTGTCGGTATTGTCATACCGGCGCCTACAAATCGGCAAATGCAGGTATTCCGTCATTGTCGACCTGTATGAACTGTCACTCGGTGATTTATCCTGAGAGCCCTTGGATGCAAAAAATCAAGACTGCCTATGCAGAAGGCAAGGCCATTGAATGGGTCCGTATTCATGAGCTTCCAGATCATTCGCATTTCAATCACAAGCGCCACTTGGCCAAAGGGGTGCAGTGCGAAACGTGTCATGGCCCGATCAAAGAAATGGACCGTGTGTATCAGGCTCAACCGCTCACCATGGGCTGGTGTCTGAATTGTCACCGCGGTTTCGAGACCCCAAGCTATGTTCGAAAAAATATTTATCCTGATCATCCAGACGGGGACGAGCCGGTGGCTCCGTTTACGTGTAACACCTGTCATTATTGATCAAAAAGTATAGAGCAAATTTGGAGCGCATCAATTTTATGAACTCAAACGAAAACAATACAGAGTCCAAAAAAGAATTCGAAAAGCCAAGACATTGGGTGTCTACTGAGGAGCTTACTCCTGAGTATTGGGCGAATGAAGAAGCCCAGACCCGTCGCGGACAAGAGTTCTACGACAAGCCAATCGAGACCCTCGAAAAAATCGAGGCCATGGATAAGACCGGAGTGAATCGCCGTGACTTCCTGACGATCATGGGTGCGAGCATGGCGATGGCCAGTTTTGCCTGTGCACGCCGTCCAGTGAATAAGATCATTCCTTATGTGGTTCAGCCGCAGGAATTGACTCCAGGGGTAGCGCTCAACTACGCATCCACTTGTAACGAGTGTGCGAAGGGTTGCGGTCTTTTGGTAAAAACCCGTGAAGGACGTCCGATCAAACTCGAAGGCAATGATTTGCATCCGGCAAACAAAGGCGCTCTCTGTGCCCGCGGACAAGCATCCATTCTCAATCTTTATGATCCAGAGCGCTTGAAAGCGCCATTTAAAGGCAGCAAGGGTGGATCGAAAGCTGCTTCCAATTGGGCAGAAGTAGATGCATTGGTCGTAGCTGCGCTTAAAGAAGCCAAAAAAATTCGTGTGGTTTCTTATCCACAGTCGGGCGACAGCACTCGTAGAATTCTGAAGGAATTCATGGGCGCATTTCAGGAATCAAAATGGCTCGAAGTCGATCCGATCGGAATGGATGACGTAGCTGAAGGTCAAGTCGAAAGCTACGACTCAAAAGTCATTCCCCATTATGCCTTCGATCAGGCAGAAGTAGTGGTGTCATTCAGTGCTGATTTCCTCGGAACCTGGGGCAATCCGGTAGAGAATAACGGTCTTTGGTCGAAGAAACGAAAACTCGAAAAGACTGCCGACACGCTTTCGAAACTTTACGTATTTGAAGCGAACATGACCATTACGGGCGCAAGCTCGGATGAACGTTTTCCAATTGTTCCAGGCAGCGAAATCGCAGCCGCAATGGCCGTAGCTCATGAGTTGATCGTCACTCAGAAAAAAGGAAAATTTGCTGGTAATCCAGAAGTGCTCGCACTTCTGACGGGTGCCGGAAGCGGCCATGATGATCTTCTCGCCAAAGCCGGCGGGTTGAATCAGGAAAAAGTGAAGAAGGTTGCTGAAGACCTTTGGGAAGCTCGTGGAAAGAGCCTGGTGGTAGGAAGTGGTTCGGTAGCGCTTCAAGCCGTCATCAATCTTTTGAACTCAAATCTCGAAAACGACGGCAAGACGATCGATGGTACTGCGGATGTGACTCCGTATACCGCGTCCAATCGTCAGCTTGCTCAACTTCAAAGTGAAATGGAAGCGGGCCAAGTGGATGTACTCATCGTGCATCGTGCGAACCCGGTTTACTTCTTGCCTCATGGTGCTGCTTTTGCAGATGCGATGAAGAAAGTAAAAACCGTCATTTCGATCAATGACCGAATTGATGAAACTGCAAATTTCGCGGATGTCGTGATTGCTGAAAATCACTACCTTGAAAGTTGGGGTGATTCACATCCGAAAGCGTCGGTGCATTCACTTCGTCAGCCTACGATTTCGCCGCTGTTTGATACGAAGTCGTTCGAAGATCTCTTGATTTCCTGGACTCGTTCCGGCGTAAAATCGACCGGACTTCTTGCTTTGACCGCATCAGCGCCTAAAGCCAGTTATTACGATTACGTAAAAGAAAACTGGAAACAGACGCTGTGGAATGAATTTGGAAAAGGTCAGACATTTCTTGATTTCTGGGAAAGCACACTTCAAAAAGGCGTGCTCGAAAACAAGGCCGGAAGTTCTAAAGAAAGAAATTTCAAAACCGGTTCACTTCGCATTGCTAAAGATGCAATCGCCCAGTGGAAGACTCTGAGTTTGAGCAAATCTAAAAAGGGTGCTGCGACTGAAGGTTCCGGAATTGCGCTGTCGATGTATCCTTCGATTGCCATGGCGGATGGAGCTTCTGCAAACAATGCATGGCTTCAAGAAATGCCAGATCCGATTTCTTCAATCACCTGGGACAATTATTTGAACGTCGGTTCATCTTATGCGGCCGAGCTGGGGCTCGAGCTGAATGACGTGGTGACCGTTCGTGGCGACAATGGAAGTTTCGAGATTCCGGTCAACATTCAACCGGGATTGCCAAAAGGCGCGGTGACTGTTGCCGTGGGTTACGGTCGTACTGCTTCAGGTAAAGTTGGAAACAATGTCGGCGCCAATGCATTTAAAATTGCAAAATTTTCGGGCGATCATGGATTGCAACTCACGGGCTTGCTCGTCAGCATTACCAAGACGGGTAAACGTTATGAGCTGGCTTCGACCCAATCTCACTTTCGCACCGAAGGTCGTCCGATCCTGAACGACATTTCGCTTGCCGAGTATAAAAAGAATCCGGGCGCAGCGAGCGAGACCGATCCAGAAATCCGTCTCGATAAAGTTCCTTCACTCTGGACGCCTCCTTACGATTACGCCAAGAGCCCTTATCGTTGGATGATGGCGGTAGATCTTAATTCTTGTACCGGTTGTGGTGCTTGCGTGATCGCCTGTCAGGCCGAAAACAACATTCCAGTCGTCGGACGTGATCGCGTTCGCATGAGCCGCGAAATGCACTGGATCAGAATTGATCGTTATTATGTCGGCGACGTCGATGCACCTCAGGCAGTGTTTCAGCCGATGCTGTGTCAGCATTGTGAAAACGCTCCTTGCGAAACCGTTTGTCCGGTACTGGCAACTACTCACAATGAAGAAGGTCTGAATCAAATGACCTACAATCGTTGCGTAGGAACCCGATATTGTCAGAACAACTGTCCGTACAAGGTTCGTCGCTTCAACTTCTTCGACTATTGGAAAGACTATAAAGACACAATGAACATGGTCTGGAGTCCGGATGTAACCGTTCGTTCACGCGGGATCATGGAGAAATGTACTTTCTGCGTTCAGCGAATCAACGACGGCAAAGGCCGCGCGAAAGATCGGAAAGGGATTGTGTATGACGGCGAAATCAAAACCGCATGTCAGCAGACCTGTCCGACTGACGCCATCGTCTTCGGAAATGCAAACGATCCATTGAGTCGTATCAGTCAGCTGAAAGCTCATCCACGAGCCTTCCGCTCACTCGAGATCCTGAATACCAAACCTTCAGTGCATTACCTCACCAAAGTAAGAAATTCTAACGGCGGCGAAGCCGAGGAGGCAAGTCATGGCCACAGCTGATCAACCAATGAATCCTTTAACCGGAAAAATCGAAGACGCACTGGTTACCGCTGGTCGAACTTATGCCGAGATTAACGAAGACGTCAGCCGTCCGATCGAGAGCTTTCCGACGGTACGCTGGTGGGTATGCTTCGGTGTTGCGATCTCTGCTTTGTTCATGGGCGCTGTGCTCCTGCTTCAAACCTTCAAGGAAGGGATCGGCATCTGGGGTCTGAATCGTCCGACCGGGTGGGGTACGGATATTACTACCTTCGTATTCTGGGTAGGTATCGGTCACGCCGGAACCCTCATTTCTGCGATCTTGTTTTTGTTCCGTCAAAAATGGCGTACCGGAATTAACCGTGCAGCCGAAGCCATGACCATTTTCGCGGTCATGACTGCGGGCTTGATGGTTCTTTCTCACACGGGTCGCCAGTGGCTGGCACTTTTCTGGGTGTTTCCTTATCCAAATCAGCGCCAATTGTGGACAAATTTTCGTTCACCGCTCGAGTGGGACGTGTTCGCGGTATCCACTTACTTCACCATTTCTACCATCTTCTGGTACGTGGGGTTGATTCCCGATCTCGCTTCTGTTCGTGATCGCGCAGTTAATAAGGTTCGTAAGTTTGTTTATACCGTTCTCTCTTTGGGATGGCGCGGTTCGAACAAGGATTGGTTGCACTACGAAGCTGCTTATTTGATTTTCGCCGGAATTTCGACTCCACTCGTGTTGTCGGTTCACTCGGTGGTTTCTTTCGACTTCGCGGTTTCTCAGCTTCCGGGCTGGCACACGACCATTTTCCCTCCGTACTTCGTTGCGGGTGCGATTTTCTCGGGTTTCGCCATGGTGAACACCCTGATGATCCTGGGACGTGAGGCGTTCGGACTGAAGCACTACATCACGATGGATCACCTCGAGAAGATGAATAAGATCATCATGACCACGGGGATGCTCGTGGGTTATGCGTATGCTTCGGAGTTCTTCATCGCTTGGTATTCCGGTTCGGCGTTCGAGCGTTACATTTTCATCAACCGTGCGTTCGGACCTTACTGGTGGGCGTACTGGATCATGGTTTCTTGTAACGTGTTCATTCCACAACTTTTCTGGTTCAAGAAAATGCGTCGCTCGATTCCAGTCATGTTCGTAATTTCACTCTATGTGAATATCGGAATGTACTTCGAGCGTTACGTGATCATCGTCACCTCGCTTCACCGCGACTTCGTTCCTTCCAGCTGGCGCTTTTATCAGCCGACTTGGGTGGATTGGGGAATTTTCGTCGGTTTCGCAGGGTTTTTCTTCACCTTCTTCCTGTTGTTCCTCCGCTTCTTGCCTGCGATTGCGATGGGCGAAGTGAAGGGTGTTCAGGATCAACCTAAAGCGATCGGAGGCAGCCATGCATAAACCTACAGGACCCGTACTGGGAGGAGTGATTGGATTTTTCGAAAGCCCGGACAGTCTGCTCGAAGCGACTCGCAAGGTGCGCGATTCTCAATTCAAGCACTTCGACTGTTACACTCCGTTTGCTGTTCACGGTTTGGACGAAGCGCAAGGGCTTGCGCGTTCTAAGGTTCCTTATGTAACCGGCGCGTTTGCGTTCACAGGCACTACCTGTGCGGTTTTGTGGCAGTACGCTGCCTCTAAGACCTGGTGGGCGCATTTGGTTGGCGGTAAGCCGTTCAACTCTTTGCCGGCGTTTGTGCCGATCATTTTCGAATTGTCGATTTTGTTCGGTGGGATCGCGACTTTCTTCGGAATGGCCTTCTTTAACCGACTTCCGAAGAGCAAAAGAATCTATGATCGTTCGTTGACGAATGATCGTTTCGCGATCGTCATTGAGCCTCCTCCGAGTGATCCACACGATCCTGAAGCGAAAGTTGAATTTTCGACTGAACAGGCCGAAAGCTACCTGAAGTCATTGGGTGCAAAAGACACCCGTAAAGTATTTGAAGAAGGATGGTTCGCATGAAGCCATTTAAGATCCTCGTATTGAGTCTGGCTCTGATGCCGGTTTTGAGCGCGTGTATTGTAAAACACTCTCAGCATTATTTCGAGTACGCGCCGGATATGCATTTTAGTCCGGGCCTGAAAGCCCAAAAGGAAGGTTCGATGCGCCCATTGGTGGCCGGAACGATTCCTCGTTATTTCCGTCCTTACAGCATCGCCAATATGGAAGATGCGAAGAAGCACGAAAATACCTATCCACGCACCAAAGCTGCTCTTCAAAAGGGTAAGCAACTGTTCAACGTGTATTGCATCGTTTGTCACGGCAAGTACGGTGAAGGGGATGGCTTGGTGGCTGCAATGCCAGGTTGGCCGCGCCCGTTGTTTCCTCGTCCACCGAGCCTGCAAAGCGACAAGATTCGTGATTTCAAGGACGGACAGCTCTTTCACATCATCACAATGGGACAGAACTTGATGCCTTCTTATGCTGAAAAATTGAATGAAGACGAACGTTGGTCGATCGTACATTACCTGCGCGCGCTTTATCGGGCTAAACATCCTACCGCTGGCGACATGCAAAAAGCGGCAAGCTTCGTAGAGGATATGGGAGAATAATATGTCAAACGCACATGCAGCTGATCATTCTATCGAGAATCCCGGAAACCTGAAGGCAAGCGCGCTGATGAACGGCGTGTTCGGTGCCATGGTCGCAGTGGGGGCCGTTGCTTTCTTAATGGCGCTTTCCAACGACCCGACCACCGCGTGGACCGCTTTTCTTCGCGCGCACTTTTACTTTCTGAGTATTTCTCTCGCAGCCGTATTCTTTCTGGCGATCCACTGGATTACGACTGCCATGTGGGATGCTCCGGTCATTCGCGTGGCTGAAGGATTTACTGCGTACATTCCGTTTACTCTGTTCTCATCGGTCATTTTGATGTTCGGTGCCCATACCCTGTTTAAATGGACCGATCCTGCGCTCATGCACAGTGATCCGGTAATCATGGGTAAGACCGGTTATCTGAACATGTCTTTCTGGGTGATTCGTACCCTGATCGGTGTCGTAGCGTGGATTTATTTCTCTCGCAAACTCGTAGGAGGCTCACTCAGTCTCGATGCAGGCGCGCCGTTTCGCCCTGTCTACGAGAAAAGCCGAAAGCTCGCGGTAATATTCTTCATCTTCTACGCGATTACGTTTTCGTATTCGGCGTTCGATCAATTGATGTCACTCGACCCGCACTTTTTCAGTACCATGTTCGGTGTTTATACTTTTGCTGGATCGTATCAGGCGTTCTTCGCGACTCTCGCGATTGTTACCATTCTGATGCGTCGTGCGGGGTACCTTAAGAATCTGGTCAATGAGAATCACATTCACGATATCTCTAAGATGATGTTTGCGTTTACTGTGTTTTGGGCCTACACCGGCTTTTCTCAGTACATGCTGATCTGGTACGCCAACTTACCGGAAGAAACCGGCTATTTTATGCTTCGTTTTAACGAACATTGGGAAAACTGGTCTATCTGTCTTTTCGTTGGTCGTTTTTTCGTGCCGTTCTTTCTGCTTCTGCCTCGTGGCAACAAGCGCTGTGAAGAGCTCGTGTTCCTGACTGCTTGCTGGGTTCTGATCATGCACTATATGGATTTGAATTGGATGATTCAGCCGGTGTTCTTCAATGATGGTCCACGATTCGCATTTGCCGATATTGGCACGTGGATCGGATTCCTGGGTGTTGCAGGCCTTTTGGTTTCTCGGTTCTATCAAAAGAACAATGTGGTATCGACCAAGAATCCGTACCTGCCAGAGTCTGTATTTCATCACCATATTTGAACTCTTAAGTTATTGAACTGCTTTTAAGCAGTTCAATAAATCGAGAGTTTCTAGGGGCGGATGGCGGGTGGACGTGGTAAATGAAGTCATATGGTGTCGACACTATCTGAATTATTTGCACAAAAAATTGAACAACCCATAGGCCAGGGGCTTTTTGGTGCGAACTACCGAAAAGCAGGGGCGGAGCCTCCTACGCATCAGGCAATGATCGTGGGCGCAATATCGGTGCTGCTTGCGATTGGTTTGGCATTTTTTTTGGTTTGGGCATTTTGCAAAATTGCAAAATTTAAATGACAGAAGGCGCCGGCTTTTTACCAAACACTCCAGAAATTTAAAAACATTCTTCTGATACTCTGTGGAACTTGGGTGAGTGGGCTCAGTGCTCTCGCTAAGCCGGGATTGGGTATCAGCTGCACATAGCGTTCGACCGTGCTAATCGGTTTGTAAGCTTTGATCGTTTTTCCGACGACATTCGGAAGCGCAAACACTGAATCATAGACGCGTGATCCAACGTCCATGCCGTCGACTGCTTCGACCTTGCTGACATAGAGTTCGACATATTCTGGAGTTTCTTCAATTGCGAATCCTGAATACTGCACGTACCGGTATGAAATTCCGAGTTCAGGATGATAACTCGCGTATTCGTGTTGCACGAGGCGAATCGGGTCGCCCTTTTTCATGCCGAAAAGGCCGTTTTCAGAGTAGTTACTCATCGGGTAGCCCGAGTGAACATTCAGAGATTTTATATTTTCGAGATTGATTTCGTAGTAATAATATTTTTCATGGGGCGCGGTGATTTCGTCTTTGCGGGCGGTCGCTTCCAAATCAAAATCTCGGATGTAAATGGTGTTGCCGATTCCACCCTGAAAAACGCCACGTGCCGTTTGGCCATCTTTCATCACAATTCGAAGAAACTGATGCGGAAGAATCAAGGTCGCTTCGTGGCGTTTCCAGATGCTTCGGAATTCAAGGGCTCCGTAATCTTTGCCTTTTAAGGGCTTCCACATGGCAGTCGAGCCGGGATTGCAAAAGGGGGCTCCTGCGATGGCGCTCGATTGCATTGCGATAGAAATGGTCATCAGAGAAATGAAGAGTGCAGGCAGAATACCGGGTCGCATTTGGTTTTCCTTTGCAGGGATACTAAGCGAAGGCTTGATGAGTTGAAAGACAAAAACAGTCGGAAATGAGCGCTTTTGTTTTGAATGAGTTAAACTAGCTATTAAAACAATGGATTCAGTTGGGTCGGGTTGATTTCTTAGGCGCAGGTGTCGGAGTCGGTCTCGGTGGGGCTTTGAATCTAAAGTCGAATTGCATCGGAGTAGTTGCAAACGAAATGACACCGCCGGTAAACGTTGAGCTGATCGTCTGGTGCGGATCATTTGTAAATAGCTTAATCATCGGAAGTGCGTCGGGTGCGCTCGATGAGAGTGTGACCATTCGGTTTCGTGCGTCGACCGAAACTTTCGTGTTCGGCAGTCCCGGCGCGTTGAATACGAAAAGGGTGCAATCGATTTTTTGTCTTTCGAAATAGCTGCAACCTCCCGAAAAACCACCTACGAGTTCTTGCGAAATCGTAAAGAACTCCTTGCCTACAGAGCCATCGATGTTCTGGCGGATGCCGACTCTGAGTGAATTATAAAATTTAAACAGATCGCTTCGCAAAAGATTTTCGGGATCATCCTCGAGTAAATGAATCGATGCGCCGGTTATGGGATTTCCGATCGCCATGAATTCGGTGGTCAGAAACGCGTGTGCCGTGGACGGGGAGAGTCCGGCGAGCAGGGAGGCAAACAGGAAGGTAAACGTGGCTTTGGCTAAGTTCACGAAAGTGAATCTAGTGGTTTTCGGCACTTAAGTAAATAGATTTTATTTAACTCTTGGGGTGCAGGAAGATCGACCAGAGGTCGAGTGAGATGATGCCTAAGTAAAAGAGCATGCTGAAATTGATGCTCAGAAAAAAGCGAAGCCAGGTTTTTTGCTCGGGGTGTCCCAAGAAACGCACGAGTTCGAATAATAGCCATCCACTGATGACCATTGAACCGACGAGTCCGATGATTCCAGTCGGAAAAAAGAGTGACGAAAGTAGGCCGATGCCGGTGTAGGCCAGGCACCAAAGGGTGATCTGAAAGCGGGTAACCTTGTTGCCGAGAGCGACCGGAAGGGTAGGAAAACCGCCTTGGCCATAGTCGTTCGAGTATTTGAGTGCGAGCACCCAGAAGTGCGGCATTTGCCAGAAAAACAAAATGGCGAAGAGGTAGTATCCCCGCAAATCGCCCAGGTTGTTTACTGCAGCTTGAAAGCCAATCAAAATAGGAAGTGCGCCAGGAATCGCGCCAGGGACTGCAGCGAAAGCCATCTTTCGCTTCCACCACAGGGTATAGAGGCCGTTGTAACTCACAACGGCAAGTAGCCCGAGTGCGAGCACTACTCCCGAAACGGGTCGAAGGCAGACAATTCCCAAGGTAAATAGAATCAATGTAGCGATAATTGCCGCACGTAAGGAAATTCTACCGCTCGGGATGGGGCGATTGCGAGTTCGGTCCATCTTGGCGTCTTCAGTATGTTCTTGAATTTGGTTCAGGGCGCCGGATCCCATGGCTAAAAAGCCAACTCCTAGAGTCGTCAACATAAACCGACTCCAGTCGACAGGTACTTCGAAAGATTGACCGATAAAATATCCTGCGGCCAGAGTCATCAGCTCGAGAAGCACAATCTCAGACTTGGTCAATTTTAAGAGATCTCGGTAATAGTCTAAAAATTTTGTCATGGTTGTGTCACATTTTTATTACGGAAAATGGTTTGGACTGGTACAGTATTTCTCATACGAAGAGGACTATTTGTGAAGCGGCAATTTAGACGAAGTGATCTAAAACATGCTTTTTTTGATTTTTTTAGGGCGATGGGTCATTCCATTTCAGTTCTTGCCGTCCTTTGCTCAGTTTTTAGTGGTTTGATCATTAGCTCAATGGTTTCCCCCGATTCTCTCGCATCTATTTCTACTTCGGATGCTCGCAATCACCCTGATCTGAACCCTGGTAAAGTACCAGTCGAACTCGAAGGCGTTACCCTGAAAGAACATTTGGGCGAGACGATCGATCTGGGTCTCGAGTTTACATCTGTCGAAGACGGTCAAAAGCACAAGCTGGGCGAATACTTTCAGCCAGGCAAACCGACTTTGATCAATCTCGTTTATTTCGAATGCCCGATGCTGTGCACGATGGTGCTTAACGGCGTTTCAGACGGCATGAAGAATCTCGATCTCGCCGTCGGAAAAGACTTTAACGTAGTTACGGTCAGTATCAATCCGCACGATGATTTGGGTGCCGGAAAACAGAAGCGTAAGAATTATCTCGAGCATTACAATACCTCGAGCGATATGGGTAAAACCCGCGTCGCCGAACAGACCGAACAGGGTTGGCATTTTTTTACGGGCACGGAAGATCAGATCAAGACGCTTGCCGACCAATTGGGATTTCGCTTTCGTTACGATGAAACGCAAAAACAATATGCTCATCCAGCGGCTACTTTTATCCTGACCCCAGAAGGAAAAATCTCTCGTTATCTTTACGGAATCCAGTACCGACCACTGGATCTGCGATTTGCTTTAGTCGAGGCGTCCCGAGGTCGGGTAGGAAACGTCATTGATCGACTTTTAATGTTTTGTTATCACTATGATCCTTCTCGCAGAGGATACACGCTTCAAGCGACTCGAGTGATGCAGGCCGGAGGATTGGGAACCATCGCAATCCTCGGCGGATATCTCACCGTGTTTTGGACACGACAACGGAAAGGAAAGAAGAAAAATGACAACGCGCTATAGACAGCTCATCGGAGTTATTTTGGGGCTGTTCATTAAAAGTGGGTTTGCGAATGCGGCTACGGTGCCCGTCGCAGCGACGGATGTGGCTCGTGATTGGGACTCACTGTATTGGTTTCTTTTTTATGTCAGTTTATTCTTCTTCGTCGGTATTGTTGCTGCGATGATTTTGTTTGCGGTCAAATACCGCAAGCAAGTGCATAAGAAATCTGCGTACATTCATGGCCACGTGGGCCTCGAGATTCTTTGGACGGTCATTCCTACCATTCTGGTGTTCTGGATTTTTGGTTGGGGTTGGGTCGTTTACAAAGACATGGTGCATGCACCTTCAAATGCGATGGAAATCAACGTCGTGGGTAAGCAGTGGATGTGGCAGTTCGTTTATAAAAACGGAACCAGCACCATTGGTGATCTTTATGTTCCGGTCAACAAGCCGGTCAAATTGGTCATGTCATCCGAAGATGTGATTCACAGCATGTTTATCCCGAACTTCCGTGTAAAAGAAGACGTGGTTCCGGGCATGTACACCAGCATTTGGTTCGAAGCCAAAATGCCTGGCATTCACCAGATTTTTTGTACCGAGTATTGCGGAACTTCGCACTCTGGCATGTTAGGTCGGGTAGTGGTGCTCACCGCCGAGCAATGGAAAGACTGGCAGTCGGGCAAGAAGATCGATGTGGATTCACTTCCAGCCGATCCAACTTATCCAGGCTACCGTGCAAATCGCCTAGGCGAAGGTCTGCCGGCAGAAGCGGGTCAGGCTCCCCATCAGCTTTCTTTGGCTGAAAAAGGTAAGGCGCTGATTTCTGCAAAAGGTTGTGTCGCTTGTCACACTTCAGACGGAACCAAGCTGGTCGGTCCTAGCTACAAAGGTATCTTCGGAAAAGAAGAAAAAATGTCAGATGGAAAAGTCGTGACTGTGGATGAGAATTATATCCGCGAGTCGATCGAAAATCCTCAGGCGAAGATTGTGGCGGGTTTTCCACCTTCGATGCCAACCTATAAAGGGTTGGTGAATGAAGAAGAGTTGGCTGCAATCATCGAATACATTAAGAGCTTGAAATAACAATTTTGAAGTCCTGAATAGGAGATAAAATTATGGCACAAACTAATGCAATGACGAGTGAAGTAAATTATATCAACGTCACCAAAGGGATTAAATCCTGGATGGGTACTCTCGATCACAAACGAATCGGGATGATGTACCTATGTTCGATTCTGGTGTTCTTTTTGTTGGGAGGTATTTTCGCCCTGGGAATCAGAGCTCAGCTCTTTTCACCGGGTGCCCAGATGCTCAAGCCTGACACTTACAACCGTTTTTTCACTTACCACGGTGCGATCATGGTGTTCATGGTCATCATTCCGTTGATTCCAGCAGCGATTGGTAACTTCGTTTTACCGATGATGTTAGGTGCAAAAGACGTGGCGTTTCCTCGTTGGAACCTTGTTTCGTTTTATATTTACATCACGGGCGCCTTGATTGCGGGCAGCACCTTGTTTTTAAAGGGCGTCGACACGGGTTGGACTTTCTATACCCCGTATTCGATTCGTTCCGGATCGAGCGCGACGTTTGTCATCTTCGGTGCCTTCGTCATGGGCTTCTCGTCCATTTTGACCGGACTGAACTTTATCGTCACGATTCATAAGTTGCGTTGTCCCGGCCTGTCGTGGGATCGCCTGCCGCTTTTCGTTTGGGCACTTTACGCGACTTCGGTGATTCAGGTACTGGCAACGCCGGTTCTGGCGATTACCTTGTTGCTTTTGATTCTCGAGCGCACCATCGGTATCGGTATTTTCGATCCTAAGCTCGGTGGCGACCCAGTATTGTTTCAGCACTTTTTCTGGTTCTATTCGCATCCTGCGGTTTACATCATGGTTTTGCCAGGAATGGGTGTGATTTCAGAAGTGATTCCGGTGTTCTCGCGCAAACCGATTTTCGGTTATAAAGCGATTGCAGCGGCTACCTTCGGGATCGCGCTGGTTTCCTTCATCGTTTGGGGACATCATTTGTTCGTCAGCGGACAATCGGAGTTCGCGAACTTCGTGTTCTCGCTTCTGACCATGTTTGTGGCGATTCCAACCGGCGTAAAAGTATTTAGCTGGATGGGAACTTTGTATAAGGGCTCACTTCGCTTTGATGCTCCACTATTGTACGCCTTCGGTTTCTTGTTCGTGTTCACCATCGGC
>CAIKYX010000107.1 GCA_903831745.1 Oligoflexia bacterium | reverse complement strand
GACCAGGCAAACTCAAGGGTCATGGTTTTTAATAAGGATGGAACCTATAAGTTTCAGTTCGGACATAATATTGGAAGCGGCAACGACGACTACGCATTTGTTGATGTTCAAGATGTAAAGGTTACCAGCGACGCTATTTGCGTTGCCGACCCAGGAATTGGAATCAAGATCTTTGACCTTCAAGGAAACTTCATCCAAAAAATTGCCTCCGGTACCTATCGAATTGCCTTAGACGGCGAAGGTTCTCTTTATAGTGCCGATACCGACCGTATTTCTAAATACGTTCGAGGAACTCCGCTACCAGCAACCGGACACCCTGACCTCTAATAAAGGTCGGGCCCACCTTTTTGTTCAGACTTGCGTCATTCTTGACTTCGCCTTCGTTTCAGAAGAGGGTAGTCGGGGAGGCGCCCCATGCGATCAATCATCTTTTGCCTTTTGATGTTCTGCACTTCAAGTTTTGCCCACGAAATCACGCTGGGCGAAGAGCGTCTTCTCGAACCCGAATTCTCGAAGCTTATTTTAGGAAAACGAATCGGCGTACTTGCCCATCATGCCAGCCGAGATCACCAAGGGCAGCATTTGGTAGACCGCTTGAATGCAATGCCGGGGGTGCAACTCAAAATGATTTTTGCGCCCGAACATGGCTACCGTAGCATTGCAGATGAACTGAATCCCGATTCGATCGATACGATTACTGGACTTCCGGTTTATTCACTCTATGGCCCGAGAAAAGCACCAACAACCGAAATGCTAAATCAACTCGATCTGGTGGTGATCGACCTTCAAGACGTCGGGCTTCGGTATTACACGTATCCCGCAACCCTCGTATACACACTGAAAGCCGCAAAGCTTGCAAACATACCGGTCATCGTACTGGATCGACCCAATCCACTCGGAGGTGAGCGCATCGAAGGCGTCATGCTCGAAGCGTCTCTGGCCACAGGCGGATTGACCACGCTTGCATCGGTACCGACGAGACATGGCATGACTCTGGGCGAACTCGCGCGTTTTTATAATGAACGACTTAAAATTGATGCCGACCTGACCGTAGTTCCAATGAAAAATTGGAAAAGAGAATTCATCTGGACCGATACAGATCAACCCTGGGTTCCATCCTCTCCGGCACTGCTTCGACCAGAACAAGTAATGACGTATGCAGCACTGGGAGCACTCGAATCGGGTGAGTTTGCAGTAGGGCGTGGGCAGAAGAATGATGATGCCTTTATGATTTACGGTGCGCCTTACATTACATCAATGCAAAAAGATCTACTGGTCGCTCGATTAAATAAACTCGAACTCATCGGCCAAACCTTTACTGCAATCGAATGGACACCGGACCGTGCAAAGTTTGAGGGCAAACCCTGTCGCGGCTTTCGAATGGGGCTTGTGGCCAACCAAAATCTGGATTCGTTTGATACGTTGGTAAAAGTAAGCGAAGTGCTGGTCGAAACTCTCGGTGCAAAAATCAATTTGCAAAGCATGCTCTCGATGATCGGATCTCACTGGGCTCTTCAAGGAATCATGGATTCAGAACAGGCCAATGCGATGGCGCTTAAAGCTCAGGGCGAGATGAGTGCATTCAAAACCCTACGCGCACATGCACTTCTATATTAAACTAACAGCATTTAAAGTGAAATTGAGACAGAAACAAAACAGTTCAGTATTGACCAAAGAGTAGAGTAGGGCGACACTCTCGCCATGAAAACTTTTCAATTCATGGTCTACTCTGCCCTTTTTGCAATTACTTTTTCATTCGCAGCAAATGCACAAGTGACGGCACTTCATACGGGCGCCACCCATCAAGGCGCCCCTGGAACCGAAACCATTTTGATTCTGAAAGCAAAAGTATCGGCTGTTGAGCATTATTATTTTGTTTCTCATTTACTCACTGATGAAACCGGAAAATTCGATGAGATCGTAGGACGACGCGCCGGATATTTAGAATCTGAATTGACGGGGCTTCCAGAAATACTGGCCAAGGAAGAAGGCCAGCACATTTCCTATCCCTGGGCGATTACCTCACAAGTAGCCATGGGCGTAAGTCTTTATGGACGTCAGAAAAGTAACATCAAACTAGGGGAGCAAGTCCAAAAAATTTCGCAATACAATTATGAATTAACCCAGGCCATGAATCAGGGTCTTACCGTAAAGAATGCCCAAGCCATACCCAATGAAATGTATTTTGATTATTATCAATATTTAAAACCGGCTTATACGGGCCCCGGCATGAAAAAAGGATCCAACGCGAGTTTTATCTATAAGCTTCAGGAATTTCGACTTTCTGGAAAAAATATCATGAATATCAGTTCTGATATCGTCGCTGCCGAAACCAATATTATGCGCTCCGAAAACCTGGCCGCAAAATACGCAAAAAATGTAAAAGCCTGGAAAGCCGCGATCTGGGTTACTGGAATCAGCCTGGTAACGAGTTTGGTCGCAGTTGGCTATTCGGAACTTGCAAAAAACCCGATCTTTACGAATCAAAAACTCGTAGATTTTGTCTCTTTGAAGCAAACTCGCGTGCCACTCGAAAATGAAGCCGAAGTCGCCCGGTTTAAAACAGCATTGGCTGGGGCTTTGGCTAAAATCAAATAAGACGGATCCAATCAATCTGATCCTGAGCGGCAGGTTATTTTTTACACACAGTTTACATAATAATCATTATCAGACGCTGAAAGTCTCCAAAGTCTTTATAAAATCCTTAAGGATTACCACCCAACTCATTGTAATTGTTTAAGTTAATTCTTGACTAAAAAGATCATGTTTAATATTCTGTTTCTATAGTGTTAAGTAACCTTAGGAATTCGAGGATTGAAATGAAATTTAAAATGAAATTAGAAGTTCAAGTTCGGGCCCACCACCGACGCAGGGAGCGTTCAACAGCACGCTTCTCGGTGGTGCCGGTTTCAGCGTTCTTGAGCACCTTCTCGACGGTCTTGCTGAAATGCTGGCCGGCGGCTTCAGCAGTGGCGCCGGCGATCTGCTCGTCGATGGCCGCAACCATCTTCCGACGCTGGTTCAGGTGAGGGGTGTTGGTCTCCGACTTTTTTCTGACATCTGAGAGGGTCATGGAAGCTAGTATTCTCATAGCGTGTTCTCCATGTGTTCTGGTAGTTGACCAGGCTATGGAGGCGCCGTGGTGGATCAAGGGAAGAATGACCAAGAGGTGAGGATACCGGCCGCTCTATTTCGAGCGGCCAGATCAGGTCAGTTGGAAAGGAACCCCTAAGTGCGGACATGGCTACCAGAGACCATACGCTCGCGTCATATGGTGAGGCTTTCCTGGTGCTACGGATAAGCCAAGTCACCACCATCACTAAGGCACCCTAATCTCCGGCGGCGGTTTGGAACAGAATGAATGGCCGCTTGACGAATAGCATCCCATAAATAATCTGTAATACCGTCAACCTTTTTAGCGGTTGTAGCATCTCCAGATGTCTCATAGGTATTTTTCATCTCGTCTAACTTTACATAAAGACATACCATTGGTTCCAACGAAGGCTCGTGTCTACTTGCTTTCACCCATGATATATATCTGGGTGACTTGCACATTAGATTAGAAAACGAGGTATCGGTACATACAAAACCACCGTCTCGTAAATCCTTCATCGTTCTGAAAAG
>CAIKYX010000106.1 GCA_903831745.1 Oligoflexia bacterium | reverse complement strand
CCTGGATACTCCATGTGTGGCTGAGTAAGTTCTTCAATTTTTTCAAATTTGAATTGAAAGCCATCAGTAATATTGACAAGAGCGATCTCACGGAATGCCGCTTCGATTTCAGGCGTTTGACTTTTGATTTTATTCATCAAAAAATCAATGTCAGTGGTTTCACGGCCAATCGCGATGTATTGGGCCAAGAGGAGTCCACCTTTGAAAATAAATTTATCGTGGTGTGCAGAGTGAGACACTCTCGCTAAAAAACGCTCAAGCAAAAGCTGCTTCCATATTTCGTTGAAATTGACGTCTTTATTTTTAGCAATGACCTTCAGTCGTTCTTTCAGTGCGTCTTCATTCATGTAGTCACCGCCAGAATATAAGGTTGAATATCTACGCGAAGGGCTTTTGCGTATTTTCTAATTTTTTCGAGATTTACTTTTTCTGGCCCTCTTTTGGTTAGGGCTACCTTAAGAGCCTTAAGCGCTATTTCAATGCTGAGGTATCGAAACGAATCGACGATAGTTCTTTCACGATCAAAAATCGGGAGTGAAAGTCCACCCACTTCAATTTTAGTTTTTCCGAGACTTAGATTACGCATTCGAACCACCTTCGTTGACGAAGGAGCACGATGCCGAGTGGTGTTTCTGATGGCGATCCAGTGCTGTCTTGGGATTTCCTCGGTGAGATCGTATAGAGCAAGAGCGGAAGTAAGACAAATCACTCCATCCTTTACTGTCTGCACAGCCGACGCGAGATCCTCGAAGCGAAAATCTTTGAACGCCGGTGCATCGGCAAACCGATATACCCCTCGGCTTAGCCGTTCGAGATCGCCATGCTCGACATAGTGTCCAAGCACGGACGTATTGACCCCGTAATCGGCAGCCTCGCGACTGGTGAAACTTGGTGCTCTGAGGAGCGGGTTTAGCTGCTTTAGAATGGTCTTCGGCCTCATATCTATAACTTATCATTGGCACTCACAAGGCGCAAGTGAGTGCCTTAAATAAGTTAAAAACGTATAAATATCAATGATATAAATTAAATTCATATAATCAGTCCTTCTTTCTGTAGTCATACAGACTCACTACTTTTTCCATAACAGCCTCTTCCGTAGGGATGAAGTGCAACCCCTCGGTAGCCCCGGCTTCATCAATACCTGCAAGCCTGATATATCGCTGCATCGTCTTCAGATCTTTCCACCCGCAAATCTTCATTACGACCGTTGCAGGAATCCCGGCAGAAATAAGCTGAGTGGCAAAACATGCGCGTAGAGTATGAAAGCGAATCGAACGCAAATTGTTGCCTATGCAAAATTTTCGTAAAATGGTGGCTTGCCCGCCTTTGTTCCATTCGCGGAATCTTGGTAAAAGAAAATCCTCTGCTTTTATTTGTTCAAATCGAAGTTCGTTCATTAAAAACCAATAGAACTCGCTCGAAACAGGAACGGTTCGCCAGTAGCCACCTTTTGTGGGACCGACGTCTTTAATTCTGACGCTCCAACTTTTTCGAACTCTAAGAAAACCATATCTCCTCAAATGAAAAGGCTTTTGATCTTCTTCAATTCCTTGTTCTCGCGAGATCACTTCTACGTCACTCTTACGCAATTGATGAAGCTCTCCGCTTCTGCAACCCGTAAAAACAGCCGCAATCCAAACCGGATACCACTCATGATTTTGTTCTTTTGCTTTACGAAGAAGGGTTCTGATTTCTTCACTTGTTAAAATTTCGGGCTGCTTTTCTTCACGCTCTATCTTCACTTCGAGCCCAAACACAGGACTATTGTGAACGCCAGTAATCAGGCGTTCTTCGATGCCCCACTTGTAAATAACATTGATCGTGTTTTTAATTTTCTTTCGAAATCCGCCACTTTTTCCGGCTTCCTCTGCCATACGATCAATTTCTCGACCGTCGCCACGGTTTAACTCTGAGGCGATTCGATTTAGCCAAGGAGCCGTCCAATTCCGCATCAAAGCAACATGATCAATAATGGTGGTATCGACGTAATGCTTCGATGGATAAGTCTTTTGCTGAAGCTCCCAACGGTCAATCACATCACCCCAACGGAGTCCTTGTGACTCAACATGGGAGACTTGCTCTGAAAGCTCGCGTAAGAGCCGCTTTTCTTCGGCTCGCGCTTCTCTTTCAGAGGTGAGTCCATTCACGCGCTTTTGAACACGAACACGCTGGTCTTTACGACCGCGCAAATCAATGTAAACGCGCCAAAATGTTTTTCCGTCTTTTTCGTATTTAGTGACTGACATGAATCCTCCTTGGT
>CAIKYX010000105.1 GCA_903831745.1 Oligoflexia bacterium | reverse complement strand
TATTGATGCAACCATCACAAAGACATTGAACACCAACCAGAGCCCAATCTTTGTTGGTAAGTTCAGCGATTCATACCTCTTTGAATCTGGCGTCAAGACACGCGTACTTCCAGATGTCCTTTCAGCGAACCTTACAGTTCGTTTCCAGGTCTATGGATACACTGCTCTGGCTCACCGTTTTGCAAAGTCTGTTTCTGTTATTTCAGGAACTGGTACAACCGCACCTTCTGGCTACTAACAGCCATAGTTTGGTCACTGATCCTATCTTTTGATAGGATCAGTGCACCACACATTTGATTTAGGGGGATTTTATGGTATCTATATTTCTTGAAGCATTAGAAACAGCAAGAAGTCTTGTTGATTGTAAAGAATGTTCAATTGCATTAGATAATTTGATCAAAGAACACAAGTCTGGTGAAATTGAGACAACCTCATTAAACCCAAAGGTTGAAACACGATGAAAACTAAAGATAAAGTTTGCATTGGAATGGTTAATGATGGAAGCATCGATTCACTTTTAGTATTAGACCTTTTGCAAGTAATAAAGCAAAAAGACAGTAAGTTCAATCATTTTATTCAAGTAGGAAATAAAGGATTAACTACAAGATCACGAAATGTGGTCATTAAAACATTTTTAGAAACAACTGATTGCGAATGGTTGTTAATGATTGATTCAGATGAGCGATTAAGCCCTGAAAACTTTAACAAACTATGTGATGCAGCTCATGATAAAGATCGTCCTATTATGTCCGGATTGGTTTTTGCAGCATTTTTTGACGGAGAAGATGCGCTAAGAGCTGTTCCAACTATCTATACTGATGATCCTGAGACTGGATTATCGCCAATGGATGACTATCCTGAAAATAAAGTAATAGAAGTTGATGCAACAGGTACAGGATGTTTGTTAATTCACCGCAAAGTTTTTGAATACATGAGAGAAAATGCCAATCCAAATCAAGGAAAAGATTGGGCTTGGTTTGCCGAAGGTGCGATAAATGGTACATATTTTGGCGAAGATCTTCTTTTTTCTAAACGATTAAGATCATTTGGCTTTAAAATCTATGCTCACACAGGTGCAATCTTGCCTCACCATAAACAATTTTGGCTCGATCAGCGACATCACAAGAAGATTCGTGACTTTGCGCTAGAACAAGATCAAACGTAAGGATTGGTTGTTACCCCCTGGCAATCAATTCTTACGTCTACAATCAAGGAGTAATAAATGGCTCTTACAGGCAGCTACGATCTAGGCGATAAAGCTTATTTGTCATGGTCTACTGTTGATTCGTCAGGAAATGCAGTAAATCCAGGAACCGTTGCTCTTAATATTACTCTTCCTGATTTAACTAATGTTTCTGTAACAACAACAACTTCGGTCACAGGAACCTACACGGCTTCATATCTGCCAACGCAAGTTGGCCGTCATATTCTTGCTTGGTCTGCCACTGGCGCATGGCCACAAGCCTATTCAGACATCTTTGAAGTACGCGATATCAATGACATTGGAATTGTTGGCTACGATGAAGTCTTAGACTATCTGAACATTCCCGCTGCATCTGCAAATGAAAATGAAGTCCGCAGGTTTATGGATGCTGCAACAGATCTTGCTGAAACTTATGTTGGTTCTATTCTAGGACGCAGAACTTTTACAAATGAAGTATATGATGGAGGCGGAGATTTTATCCGACTAAGAAATCCAAAAGCAATCTCCATTACATCAGTTTATGAAAATGGATCTTTAATTTCTTCTTCTAACTATTATTTAGATTATACTGGACAACGTTTATACAGAGTTGGTTCTGGTACTCTTTATGCAGCAAATGCTTATGGATATTGGGCTCAAGGAGTAAACACAGTTTCAATAACTTATGTTGCAGGATTTGTTAATCCTCCCATGTCCGCAAAGCAAGGTGTTCTTGAAATTATTCGCCATTTATGGCAAACCCAACGTGGTTCTATGAGTGTTATGGGTCGACCTCTTGGTGGAGATGAACTTTACACAACAGCAACTTACTCATTGCCACGCAGAGCAATGGAACTTCTTGATCCTACAAGTTTGCCAGGTATAGCATGACAGTGTCTATGGCATTTCCTACAATGGTGACAAAAATCATTTCTGCTCTAAGTTCTGCATCATCTTTAACTGGAGTTAGAATCTTTGATGGACCGGAAGTTGATTTTTCTTATCCAGGAGATGCAATTGCAATTGGCCATGATGGTTCTTTTGGTGATCAAGAAATGCAAATTGGAAATATTCAAGACTTACCATTTGCTTTTACTGATTTACATGAAGAAACTGGAACTATTTCTTGTTCTGTATGGTCACAAGATGGATCTACAGATATTGCAGCTCGCAGAACAAGAGCATTTGCAATGCTCAGTGCAATTGACACAGTAATTCGATCAAACTCAACATTTGATGGAACTTGTTTATACTCAATTCTTACAGCAAACACTGTAGGGTATCGCCAATCTGATATGGGAGTCGCCGTAGTTCTTGACTTCACTATTAGTTATCAAGCCCAGTCATAAGGAGACACAATGGCTTATACAATCACAAGCGATCGCCTCGATTCTCCCAAAACAGAGGGCGAGTCGATTACCGATCAAGAATTGCTAGATATGGGTGCAGATATTGAAGCACTTATTGAAGGCGGTCACATCTCAACTGATGGGACAAAACCTGCACCAAAACCTATCGAAACTGCCGCGCCTGTGGTAGAATCTACACCAGCAATCTCTGAAGGAGCACCAGCAAATGGCTAAAATAGTCTTAACAGATGCTAAAGTGACGATCAACTCAGTTATCCTGTCTGATCATATTTCTAGCATTACTCTTGATACAAAAGACGATATTATCGAGACAACTGCATTTGGAAGTACAGCCAAAACTCGCGTTGCTGGACTTCAGGACAATTCAGTTACTCTTGATTTTCTACAAGACTTTGCGGCTGCAAACGTTGAAGCAACAATCTATCCTTTGATTGGTACTGCTACAACAATTGTTGTTCAACCAACATCTGCAGTAGCAAGTGCAACAAACCCAACATACACATTCTCTGCAATCGTTTCCGAGTGGACTCCACTTAAAGGCGGAATTGGTCAGCTTTCAACAGCAACAGTAACATGGCCAATTAGCGGAACTATCACAAAGGCAATCGCATAATGGCAAAACTAGTCCTAACAAATCCAACAATCACCATTGCATCTACAGATCTTTCTTCTTATATCACAAGCGTTACGCTTGATAGCAAGTATGATATTGTGGAAACAACTGCATTTGGATCAACTGCTAAAACACGTGTTGCAGGTCTTGCTGATAACTCAATCACTCTTGATTTCCAACAAGATTTTGCTGCAGGCGCTGTTGAAGCAACAATTTATCCATTGCTTGGAACTACCGCAAATGTTGTAATAAAGCCTGTTTCAGGTTCTACTTCAACAACAAACCCTCAGTACAGCGTTTCAGCCGTTGTTTCTGAGTGGACACCACTTAAGGGTGGAATCGGTCAGCTCTCAACCGCTACCGTAACTTGGCCAGTTTCTGGCGTAATTGCAAAAGCCACTTCCTAATAACTAACGAAAGCAGGGGTAAAACTCATGGATGGATTAGCCGTAAAAGTCAGTTTAGTAGATGGTGCAGACCACACTTTCACTTTGAGACCACGCGTTATTGTTGATTTTGAACAAAAATTCAATAAAGGCTTAGGTAAACTTCTTGGGGAAGAACAGAAACTTGAGCACCTTTACTATCTTGCGTGGTCTTCTCTTAAAGCAAATGGAATTGTAGTCAAACCATTTGGACCTGATTTTCTTGATACTTTGAAATCAGTAGAGTTGACAACAGACCCTTCCTCAGGATCCACAGAAACAGCCTGACTTATTCAATAGCAGCTCTTTCTGTGGAGACTGGAATTTCTCCAAATGAGTGGCTAGATGCTCCTGATGGAATATTAGAAGCAACTTATGCCTACTTAAATGAAAAAAACAAAAGGCGGAATGAATAATGGCACAACAACACGTCATTCTGACCGGTATGCATGAAACTATTGCTGGCTTGAAAAAGTTTGATAAAAACAATCTTGCTAAGTTTAATAAGATTATTAACAACGAACTTCGTCAAGCCAAGCAAGCAGCTCAAGCTCTAGTTGTTGAAGCATCAACTCATGGTGATTTACAAAATTCTCCTTTAAGCAATTGGAAAACTAAACCAACTCTTATTGGTCCACAACCAAGAGGTAAAAAAAGAGATTTTCCAAGTTGGGATCCTGGACAAGTTATTCAAGGAATTTCAACTTCTAAAGCTGAAGGTAAAGTTTTAGGTGACTATACAACTTCTGCAGGATCGTTAATTAACAAATCTGCAGCTGGTTATATCTTTGAATTAGCCGGAAGATCAACTAGAAAAGTAAGTTCAGATCCTAGAAGTGTAGCTTTTAAGAAAAACCTAGAAAAAAGATTTGGACCAGCCTCAAGATTGGTCTATAAGATAGTTGATAGAGATAGAATAAGAATTGAAATGGCTTTTTATTATGCTTTAGAACAAGCCAAAATAGATTTACAAAGAGCTTTAGAAACCCAAAAGAATTAAGGAGACAGTAAAATGGCAAAAGGTGCAGTTGTTGCCCGTATCCTGTCCGAATATTCTGACAAAGGTACTAAATCCGCAATTAAAGATTTGCAATATACCGAGAAAAAGTTTCAGGAATTTGGAAAAAAAGTTGCAGAAGCTTTTGTAGTTGCTGGAGTTGCAGCAACTGCTTTTGCAATCAAACTTGGTGTTGACTCAGTCAAGGCAGCAATGGCTCAACAGCAGCAGATGGCTGTTCTTGCAAATACTCTTCATAATGTAACTAAAGCAAATGAAGCAGGTATTGAAAGTGTTGATTCTTACATTAAAAAGTCAGCATTGCGTTACAATTTTCAAGAAAATGAGTTAATACCTTCACTGCAAACTCTTGTAATTGCCACAAAGAACGTTGCTCAAGCTGAAAATCTTCAACAACTTGCAATGAACATTTCTGCCAATAAAGGCAAAGATCTTAACACGGTTTCTATTGCAATTGGAAAAGCTTATCTAGGAAACTTTAATGCACTTAAGCGCATGGGTGTGCCACTTTCTGAAACTATTATTAAGCACAAAGACTTTGCAGCAGCAGTAAAAGAGTTAGATGCTAGCTTTAAAGGATCTGCAGCAGCAGCGGCTGATACATTTGCAGGAAAGATTGGCAGAATTGGCATTGCATTTGACATGGTCAAAAAGACTATTGGAAATGCTTTAATTACTGCTTTACAACCATTCTTAGAAAAGTTTTTAACTGCTCTTCCACAAATTGAAAAATGGCTTGATACAAACTCTAAAAAAATTGCCGGTTTTTTTATTACTGGAATTACCTATGGTGTGGCTTTTGCTCAAACAGTTTATGACATATTTAGTTTTGTTGCACGAAATATTACTGTTTTTGCTGAACTAGGAGCTGTCATTGTTGCAATTTGGGCAGGAACTAAAGTTGCAGTTGGTGTTCAAGTATTTATTAAAATGGTTGAAGGTGTTATTAAAGTATTTAAGCTTCTTCGTACAGAAGCTTTAGCAGCTGGTTTTGCTGAAGCCATTGCTACAGGAGGAGTTTCTGCTGCTGTTGGACTTGCAGCAGCAACTGCAGCATTTGTTGGAATCAATCTTGCAATAAATAAGTTTGAAGGAGATGCTGCAAAAGCATCAAAAGGCGTAGGTGATCTTAAGTTTAACTTTAAAGGTCTTGCAACAACTGCAGCAGATTACCTTAAAGGTTTAACTGGTGTTAATACTGCAACAACATCAAACACAAATCTTACAAAAGATCAAATTGCAACATTAGCTTTATTAAAGAAAATGGGAATTACTCCTACAGATCAAACTCAATATGATGCAATTGAGCAAGAAGCTGCTCTTCTAAATCTAAAAAAACAAAATAACATTGAAGCAGAAGCCCAATTAAAAGCAATAATGGATCAAACTAATGCTCAATTAGCAGCAAATGATGCTTTAATGCGCTACAATGACATTTTAACTGTACTTGCTGATAATCAAATCTCAAGTGAAGAAATATCCGTACTTGCACAAAAATGGGGAATAACCACAACAGCGGTTGAAGAATACATTGCTAGAATCTATGCTGCAAATTCTAATCCTGCAAACTCAGATTCGATTATGGCTCTTTATCAAGCTTGGGGATTAACAAAAGAACAAGCAGCACAATACATTGATTTTGCGCGAGCTCTTGTTGACGAAAAATTGTCTTCTTCTGAAATTGAAAATCTTATGGCAAAGTGGGGAATGACTAGAGAAGAAGTTATTGCCTACGCAAAACAAGTCCAAGATGGAACTGTGTTTTCAAGTACTTTTTCAGATCCTGGACTTCTTGCAAAAGATTCATGGCAGCAAGCACTTGCAGCTTTAAATGCTTATTTAGCAGCTCTTGGAGGCGGTGCAATAGCAGGTTTAGGTGCAGGTTTAGATTATATGGGAAATCCTATTGTTACTGCACAACAAGCTGCAAATGATGCCGCGCAACAAGCTGCAGATGCTGCTGCTGGTTTAGCAGATAGTCAAGCATTTCTTGACAGTCTTGGTTTAGGTACTGATTCTAGTTCAACCGGTTCTACTGCAAGCACTTCAGGCAATTTACCAAACTTTTCTGGTTGGTCAAATTACTTTGATTCAAATGGAGTACCTTATGATGCATCTACAGCTTCTTTTGCAAATAGTAGTTTTCTTGGTGGAGCTTCAGGTACTGCAACTCAAAGTTCAACAGGAACAGCTGCAGTAGTAAATGTAACAGTTCAAGGGTCGGTTGTAAGTCAAACTGATTTAGTTACCGCTGTCCGAGATGGTTTATTAAATGGAATCAATTCAGGAAAGCAAACAACTTTTAGTATGAGTGCCATTTAATGGGAGTCGCAGGAGTTCCACAATTTGGAGCACTAATTGATTTTACTGATGGAGCAGAATTCATTAGTAATGCGATGCAATTAGATGATGCTATTTATGGAAAATTGGATACAGCCCAACTAGCAAATTCTAATGACAATGTGGACGTTTCTAGTTTTGCAGTTTCAGCATCAATTCGCCGTGGAAGAAATAGAATCCTTGACAAGTTTGAAGCAGGAACAGCAACTATTGTCATTAGAGATGATAATGGAAACTTTAATCCTTCAAATACAGCCAGTCCTTATTATGGAAAACTTTTACCTTTGCGTAAAATCCAAATCTTTGCAGATTACAATGGAGTGCGTTATGCACTTTTTTATGGTTATATTATGTCTTTTACAACCAACTTCCAAGTTGGCGTTGATCAATATGCTCAAGTGACTTTGCAATGTGTTGATAGTTTTAGACTTTTTAACAATCTTACTTTTTCTTCACTTCCTTTGGCAACAGCAGGCGAAACAACTGGATCTAGAATCAACAAACTTCTTGATCTTGCTAATTGGCCAACAATTTCTAGAAAAATTGACACTGGGGATACAAAAGTTCAAGCAGATCCAGGAACAGCAAATAGAAACATGCTTGAAGAAATCCAACTTGTTGGAGATAAAACTGAATTTGGTGGAGTTTTTGCAGATAATGATGGGGATATTTACTTTTTCTCTAGATCAAATCTTGCAAGTAAAGCAGCAAATCCTAGTACTATATTTTCAGATGATGGAACTCAAATAGGTTATCAAACAATTGAGTTAATGCATGACGACATTTTAATTGTTAATGATGTAACGGTTCAAGCACTTGGTGGAACTGCTCAACAAGTTGTAGATTCTGCTTCCCAGCTTACTTATTTTCCACATACTGGAGTCCGCTCTGGTATTTATGTCCAAACTGATGCTGAAGCTTTAAACCAAGCACAAATGCTTCTTGCTACTCGTAAGGATGCAAGTCTTCGTATTTCCTCACTTGGACTTAATTTATTTGACCAAAATGCTTCTGCTGCATCTAGAATTGTTGCTGGATTATCATTGGACATTTTCTCTCCAATTCAAGTAACAAAAACAATGCCAGGATCAACAAACATTGTAAAAAC